>JAISCQ010000181.1 GCA_031265445.1 Bacteroidales bacterium | reverse complement strand
GTCGTTTTCGGCTGCTCGGTTGTTTCCGGTTGTTCACCTACTAACAGCTTGTATGCCGCCGAAAGCCTTTCCTTCCGCTGCGGCTCCGGAATGTCTTGCCAAACGACCGGGAGGAAGTGTTTAACAAACACATCCTCCTTGACCGTTTGCGCCCATTCCCTGTTGAAATTAACGCTATTAATTACCATAACTACTAAATAGTTACGGTAATAGTGTTGCTTTCGTATCCTTCTATTCCTGCGTTTTCCAGTGCGGAAATCGCAGCAAGGGAAAGTTTGTACGTGCCCGCGGTAGCAGTGACGCGGAATGACTTTGTCCCCGCCTGAGCCGCCACAGAGGTAACGGTTGCCGCTACGCCGGTTGTGGCGTTGACCAGCCTCCATGCGGCAGCTGCTGACAGCTCCGAAGCATACACATCGTACAGGTTCACACCGTCGCATTTCGTCTTTACCAGCACATCCACTGACCCGGAAGCCTTGCCGGCAACGGACAATTCCACGTCGATAATGCCGTTCAGTTCATCGACGTCTTCTATCCTTTCGGAAACATCCAAAATTTCCGTAAACAATTTAAGGTCGCCGAAGTTCGCGGTCAGGGAAATTAACGAAATGTTTTGACCGTCTCCGAGCGGATTGGCTGTTGTGTACAAAGAGGTCGGAATAAAAGCGGCCAGACTGCCATCTTTTTGCCGGCGACCGATAATCCTGCCGTCCTTTGACACAAGGAATATACCGCCACGCCATCCGTCAAACTGGTTAATAGACTTGCTTTTACACAGGCTAAAGGCGAGGTCGTATTTATAAATGGCGTTACCGTCACGGAGCTTTTCCGAGTAACCGCTTCCCAAAGTGCCGATAACCGGCTCCTCTGAATTATTGGTTACCGTCCACCCCTTATCGACGATAGGGAACCAACGGTTTGCCTTGTTGTCCTCTTTGAACTTCGATTTAAGGAAATCAAGGATATTTTCCGTTCCTGCGGGTATAACCGCATTTTTCGGTGTGGCTATCACGCCAACCGTAACAATGGCGCTTAAATCACACGCCGTCTTTCCGGTATTTCCGCCGGAATTTGAACAATAGCTCATATCATACAATTTTTTAAAATTATTAAATTCAGGTTGTTTATTTCGACAGCGTCAATATAATCCGAAAACAGGTTCTTTGTTTTCCCCGACTGCGTCCTCAGTTCAAAACCCGAAATGAGGGAGCGGTTGATGAAATCGTGCGGAAGAACGCCATACTTCTGTTTGACTATCCGGCTGTCTTTTTCTAATTGCTTAATAAATGCTTCGTATATCGGGTGTAAAACAGGCTTAAAAACCTTTCCATACCTGTCGGCAGTACTGTATTCCTTCATGCTCCCTTCCACGATTAACAGCTGCAAAAACGCCTCTGTTTCGTAGTCGGGATGACTGTTGCGCCTCTCACGAAAATCCGTGAGCAGAAATATTGCCGGATACTTCTGCTCCCGGAACTCTTTCGTGGAATTGGAATATGACTGTAAAATTCCGTCGAGTTCGATGATATTCCCATATTGGTAAAACACTTTTTTCCCCGTCGATTTTTCAACGACGGCGGATGTTTTACCAACAATTTCACATATAACATCGACAACGTTAATCATATCCCAAACGTGTTTTTGAAGTTGTAAATATCACTTATCACGTAGCCGCCATATTCAGGATAAACAGTACGGTCTATATCTTGACAAAACTCAAGGTTCATTTCTACCATCTCATTCCAGGCGTCCACAACTTTGTAGGCAATAGTCGTACGCTCTGCGTTTTGCGCCTGCGCCATTTCTTCACCTGTTCCGGTTGTGATTGTTTCGTTTTTCCTGTGATAGTGATAATAAACGTAGCGGGCTACCATTTTCCGAACATCGTCCGCTAACGTATCCCATTTTGCCTCGTGTTCCGTCTTTGCGTACTCATCCTGAAACAGCCGGGCAAGTTTCCTCCCCAGCAGCTTTCTCAGGTACACCGGTTCATGTTCATTAATGTACCACTGCACCCGCGCCGCTACGGCTGGTTTTTCCACTTGCCCGATTGTCAGGCCGACCTCGAATATGTCGGGCGTGATTATCATTTCTTCACGGCTTTACCCGCTTTAACCAACTTGTCAGCCAATTCAGCATGTACGCTGAATTTTTTGCCCTTCGGGAAGGTGGAAACTTTTCCAGTCCCGGTCACCTCTACTCGTTCATTGAGTTTGATTTTCTTTTCTTGTGCCATTTTTTTTATTTTTTAATGGTTATTGTGATTTACTGTTACGCTCCGGTAGCGGGTTCCTCAACAAGCGCCAAAGCTGTTTTAACGGTGGCGAATTCGTCATACACCACAGCGCCGGCGTCGATGCTGTTTTGGTAGCTGTGCAAGCGCATTTCGGCAATAACCGTAACGAGGTTTTTACTGAAATCGTCATTTTCCCAACCGAACTCAAGGCGCAAATCTTCCAGCACGCGGACAATCCATTTCTGAGTGTCCATCAACAGGAATTTCCCGGCTTCCACTTCGGTGGTTTCAATCACCCTGACGTGTTGCATAATCGCATCGGTTTCCACTTTGATGTAGTGGCCATCGGTGGTTTTGAGCAAATCCAAGGCAGCGACATCGGTAGGGTTCATGAATACCACATCGGGCTTGTAGTTCAACAGGCGCATTTGCAGCATCGCGGCCCGGATAGCATCGGCATTGGTGGGGCTCGTAATGGTTTCGTCCAATCCTGTACCCACGTAAGCAGAAGCGTTGGTGATAATACCGGTGGGTTCGGTGGCGCCGCCCGCTCCGGCCAGTAGTTTTTCATCCACTACTTTGAGTAGGTCGCGCTCTAACAGCATACGGATTTCGCTTTCCATGAATGCAAAGTCGCTCAGCATTTCGGTAGATACCTTGGTGCGTACAGCCACTTTCTTTGCCGTACTGCTTTCTTCGGTATATGTCCAGTCCTTCAACGGTTTTAATGCACCTTCGGCTATGAACGCCGCGCCGCCGTCCTTGTCTTCCCGGTTAATCCAAAGGATAGTGCGGGAACCGGTACTGCCTTTTGACAGGGTAGAAAGGATTACATTTTCCTCTACCGGCTTTTCCTGAATACCGGGAATAACTTCACGCGAAAGCGCATCAACAGCGCCCGATGCGTTGCTGGTGGTAATAGTAGTAGCGGCTTTAATTTCCAATACCTGCGGGCTCTTGGCCTTGATTCCGGCTTTGAATTCGTCCGTGCCGAGAAACGACTTAATGTGTTCGCTGAATGTTTTCCTGCCGCCATTACCAAATTTTCCCAATTTCAAGTCGGCAACGGTTTGTTTCAGTTTTTTCAATTCTTCTTCGGCGGCTGCGGCTTCTTCTTCTTTCGGTAATTTGCCCTCTAAATCCGTCAACTTTTTTTGTAGCGCCTCTATGATGTCGGGCAAACCCTCATCATTGACCAACGTATAAAGTTCGTCAATTTCCGAGATAATCGCCTCGAGCATCGCCCGCCCGTCCTCATCGAGGGACTTCATCACCTTTTCAAAGTTCTTTTGCAACTTCTTTTTCTTATCGGCGATAACTTCTTTGTTGGATTTTTTCAGCACCACCGCTGCCGGCACCGCCATCATCGTAACGCCAGTTACTTTTCCAATAGCCGTATCCGCCGTAGCACTAAGCGCTCCCATGCCGATGAATAGCGCCAACGCTACAAGCAGGATGCGCAACTGTCTTTTTGCCCCCATCCCATAGAGGCTGTTTTTCTTGCTGTCTTTGTACAGCGTTCTAATTCCTTTCATGTTGTTTAAACTTTTTTAATAAATAATTGATTGATTGACTTGCGCGTATTGTCCGGCTTATCCTTTGTCGTTGGCGGCTCCGGCGGAGTGTCTTCGGCTTTCGTGATAAGTGAATCGAATAGCTGCTTTATTTTAATTCTGTCGAATTTGCTTAATTTCACGGTGATTTTGTCAAGCTCCCGGTGTGCCTGTGCAACCTGCTCGGTCGTCATGCTTTTGAAGCCAAGAAACGGCGTATTTTCGTTGCAGCCTGCGGTCACTACCGAGCCCTCGTATAACTCCACTTCATAGACCTCGCACACGTCTCCACACTCGCTGTCCTCTTCCCATTCAAATTTGACATAGCAAAAGCCGATAGAGTGTTGATTGAGTGTGCCGCTTTTGTACTGCGGTATGACAGTATCTCGTACCAGCGGTATATCGTCGAGTTTTGCCTCGAAATACAACCCCTTATCATCTTCTTTGAGTGTGGTAAACTGACCTATCGGGGTGTCCATTTTGTGCTGGTAGCAAAGCATGATTTTTCTTGGACTGCTGCTTTCCGGCCCGTGTTCTTGGATAGACTTTGCAAAACATCCTTTGTGTAACCGGTCGCCCACCTCATCCACTGTGTCAAACGAGGCAAGATAGCCCGAAACTGTCATGCTTTCTTCATTAATAGCCGGGGCATCCACCTTTACGCTCTTATAACGTAAAGTGTTCAATTGCCTGTTAATTCTATGCTCTTTTTTAAACATTATAAGTTATTTATAGGTTCAACTTCATCCGG
>JAISCQ010000140.1 GCA_031265445.1 Bacteroidales bacterium | reverse complement strand
GGTAACAAGCAAAATACCATACCGCGAAAACTTCTTGAATCCCCTGGCTGAGTGTGCTTGATTAATAATTGGTAATGTTTAACAAAATAAACTTGGATTAGTCATAGAATTCGGGCTATGATGCCTTGAGAAAATTTTGGACAATGTAATCATGAAAAATGTAATGCTTATTTTCTGATAACTCCACTTCATCAATCTTCATTTCTTCATTTCATCATTCAAATTGATCCCGCTTGCCCGCTCAAGTTCTACCAGTGCAGCCGCACAGCCATACAGCGTTTCGTAATATTTTTCCTGCACGTCGTTGAACGTTCGTTGCGCATGAAGCACTTCCAGCAGATTCGTTTCGCCGCGCTCGTAACTGTATATCTTTTTTTGGAGTATCGTCGCGGCATCGGTCAGGTGTCCGGAATTAAAATTTTCCACCTGCCGGCACGCAGCTGCGTACAGGTTGTATGCCTGAATGACTTCCGCCTGTATTTGAATTTCTACAGCCCGGTAACCGGCTTCGCTCTGCTCTACGGCCAATTGCCCGGCACGTACTTCGCCCCTGTTCATGTTCGAGAATTTCAGGGGTATATTGACCCCGACCGTTACCGCAGTAAAAGCAGGCGCAGGCGCTATCTCGTTGCGCACCCTGGCATTGCGCGACACGCCGAAGCTCAATCCCAGGTCAACGGCCCGGTTGGCTTTCGCTAAACGCAGGTTACGCTCCGATACTTCCTTCGAGCGGAGGGCAGCCTGCAGGTCGGCGCGACAGTCCTGTGCAGCTGCAATAAGGGCGGGTAATTCAAATACCCGCTTGAAATAGCTTAAAACGCCGGCGACAGAATCGGGGAGCGTTGTTTGCGCGCTTCCCTGCAACCAGCACAGGTGCGCCAGCATATTCTGCAATTCCGCTTCGCTCTTCACTACGTCATTCCACATCATTCCGGCTTCCAGTTTCGACTGCCGCGCATCAATGTCGCCGATCTCGCCCAGCGAGCAGCGGATGCTGTCGGCGCGGGCAAGCCCGGCCATCTGCCGGTACGACATCCTTTGCACGCCCAAAAGCTGCTTTTGGTAAAGCGCGGTCAAGTAGGCAAGAGTGGCGTCAGCCCGGAGGTTACGGAAAAAATTGAGAAGCAGCGCCTCGCTCAGGCCCGCCTCGCTTTGTGCCAGGAACATTCGGGCCTGCCGCTTACCGCCCAGTTCGAGGTTATAATCCAGCCCGGCCTCCAGGCTGTAGCCCATTCGAAGCTTGCGTTCCTGATTGTCCGTAGCGCCCAGCGACAGGCCGGGGTCAGGAAAAACCCTTGCCGCCTGCACACGGGCCTGGGCAATGTCTACATTATATTTTTCAACCATATAGTCGATATTGCTCTCCTTTACGTTTTCCATGAACCGGGCGTAATCCGGCATATTAGCCGTTTCGACCGTTTGGGCGGAAAGCGCTGCCGGAAAAAGGAGCGCCAACAGGCAAATTTCTATTTTCATTACAATTGATTTTAATATTTTGGTTCTCACCTTCACTGCTCATTTCCTTTCCGCAGGTCGCGACCTGCGGAAAGGAAAATCCGGCTTTTCAAGCCGCCGAAACGTAACGTCTATTTCCTGACAGTTCCTAAGGATAAAAAATGATAACTTATCATACATTATTATATATTATTTCCGCGTTTTTTCCAGCAGGTAATACAATGCCGGAAGTACATACAGTGTGATGATGGTGCCGAAAAGCAAGCCATACACAATAACAGTTGCCAATGGGCGCTGCACGTCGGAACCGATGCCGGTGGAAAGCGAGGCGGGCAACAGTCCCAGGATGGCCACCGCAGCGGTCATCATCACGGGACGGAGGCGGTGCGATGCGCCCGAAACCACCGCTTCCTTCAAGGCGATGCCGCGCCGGCGCAGTACATTGATGTGCGAGATCATGATGACGCCATTCTGGATGAAGACCCCGAAAAGCGCAATGAATCCTACCGCCGACGATACGTTGAAGGTCATTCCGCGGACATTGAGCGCCAGCATGCCGCCGAAAACAGCCAGCGGGAGCAGCGACATGAGCAGTCCTGCCTGCCGGAAGCAGCCGAAAGCGCCATACAGCAGCAGGAACATGACGGCCAGCGTTACCGGCATGATCACGGCAAGACGACCGAAGGCGCGGCGCTGATTTTCCAGCTGTCCCGCCCAGTGAAACCTGAATTTGGAGTGGTCGTATCTTACCTGCGCTTCGATTTTCGCTTCGGCTTCCTTTACAAACGAGGTCAGGTCTTTTCCCCGCAGATTCATGCGCACGGTAACAAAACGCCGGTTCATCTCACGGGAAATCATGCTTGCGCCTGCTGTCGTTTTAATTTGCGCCACCGCCGAAAGAGGAATCATCGTTCCCGAACCCGAAGCGAGCATCAGAGCGCCTATTTTTTCGGGCGTATCGCGCGACACGTCGTTGTAGCGGCAAATCACATCATAAACCTTGCTGCCGATAAATACCTGTGAAATAGCCTTGCCGCCGATGGCAACTTCGATCAGTTCGGCAACGTCGGCGACATTCAGCCCGTACCGGGCTATTTTATCGCGGTCGGCAACGATTTGAAGCTGCGGCAGAAAAGGCTCTTCCATGATACCGACATCGGCGGCGCCCTGTATTTCTTTCACAATCTTTACCGTCTCTTCGGCTATGCGGCGGCTTTCCGTCATGTCTTCGCCGTAAATCTTGATTGCCAAATCGCTGTGCGCTCCTGCAATCTGATCCTGAACCATATCAATGATGGGCTGCGAAAAGCCGACGCCGTATCCGGGCATCGTATCCATCATTGCCGCCATATCGGCAATCAGGTCTGATTTCCTGCGACCGTCTTTCCACGTTTTGTAAGGCTTTAAGCCGATCATCACTTCGATGTGCGAGAACGAGAACGGGCATACGCCTTCGTCGTCGCGTCCCGTTTGGGTCATCACGTAAGTTACCTCGTCGAAGGTTTTGAGCCTGCCTCTGAGCGCGGTTGCCATTTCCGAAGACTTTTCGAGCGACATGCCGGCAGGAAGCTGTACCTGAAGCCAGATGCTTCCTTCGTCGAGAGGCGGCAAAAAATCTTTTCCCACATATGCCGAAAGCCCGGCAACCGCAACCAGAACCGCCGCAATGGGAACGGTTATTTTCCGTGGAGCGGCGATGAGTCTTGCCGTTTGCCGCCTGTACGTTTCCGTCAGGCGTTCGAGCCGGCGGTTGCGAAAAACCTTTTGAGGTTTTCGATATACGGCGAAAGTCAGCCCGGGAATCAGAATCAGCGCCGACGCCAGCGCTCCCAGCAGCGCGAAACTCAATGTAAACGCCATCGGGGTAAAGAGTTTCTGTTCAACCCTGTCGAATGCAAACAGCGGCAGATAGGCGATCATGATAATCAGTGTTGCAAAGAAGACGGGCCTGGCAATTTCCGCCACACGCGCGGCAATACCCGATTCTTCCAGCAGACTGCCGGGACTGTCTTCCCGTTTTTTGAGAATCGTCTCCATCATTACAATCGTGCCGTCCACAATAATACCGAAATCAATGGCTCCCAGAGAGAGCAGATTTGCCGGAATATCGGTCAGCCACATCAGGATAAAGGACATCAGCAGCGAAACGGGAATGGTGATTGTAACCAGCAGCGCCCCTTTCGGGCTTCCGAGAAATATGATCAATACGCACAGGACTAACAGGATACCGAATGAAAGCGTATGCAAAATGGTATTCAGCGTAGCATCGACCAGTTCGGTACGGTCGTAAAAGGTGTGAATCCTGATACCTTTCGGCAGGATGTTACGGTTCAAATCATCGACCGTTTCGTTTATTTCCCTGAGCACCCGCGAAGGGTTTTCATAACGCAACAGTTGCACCATTCCCTGGACGCCGTCTTCATAGTCCGTTTCCCCGTCCACATATCCCATGATACCTTTGCGTTCGAGGCTCCCGTATTTCAGTTCGCCCAAATCCTTTAAATAGACGGGCGATCCGCCAACGGTCTTTACCACGATATTGCCCAGGTCCTGCAAGTCGCGCACAAGCCCCACGCCGCGCACCACGTAGCTCAAATCTCCGCGGATAAGCGTACTGCCGCCCGCATTGGAGTTGTTGCGCTCGATGGATTCCGTGATTTCGCCGAGCGAGAGACGGTATTTGACTAATTTGTCGGGGTTGATTTCTATTTGAAACTGCGTGGTGATACCGCCGAAGTTGGACACGTCGGCAATGCCGTGAATCTGCCGCAGGCGGGGGATGATCACCCAGTGGTTCAGTTCCGTAAGTTCCCGCAGGCTTTGGTCGCCCGTAACAACATAGCGGTATATTTCGCCCGTGGGCGACGTCAGCGGGTCGAGTCCGGGCTTGGCGCCGAATGGCAGATCGACGTCGCCGATACGTTCCATGACCCGCTGGCGCGCCCAGTAATCGTCTATCCCGCCTTCAAAAACAAGCGTAATCTTGGAGATCCCGAAAAAATTCTTGCTCCGCATGACTTTCAATCCCGGAATACCGTTGAGTTCCCGTTCGAGGGGAACGGTGATCTGCTGCTCTATCTCCGCAACGGCAAGTCCCGGAACCTGCGTGGCGATGCCGACCGAGACGTCGGCAATGTCGGGATAGGCGTCAATGGACAGTTGCGTCCAGGCATAAATACCGAAGGCCGAAACGATGGCAAATATGGCGGCCATGAGCCAACGGCGCCGGATGAGTGTGAGGATTAATCGTTCCATCGTCAAATGCCCATTAAGTATATGCCTCCGCCTGCAATAATCACCTCGCCCGGACGCAGACCGCTATGGACAACCGCGTCATGATGCGATGCAGCGGCTACTTCCACGCTGCGCCTGACATACCTGTCCCTGCCGGCCTGCACCCACACATAACTGCCCTGTTCGGTCTGCAATACGGCCGCGGCAGGTATCACCACCGATTCTTCCGGCGCGCTGATAAAACGTACATTGACAAACATGCCCGGCTTGAGTTTTCGGTCGGCATTGTCGCATGTTACGAACACCTGTACCGAACGTGTTTCCTCATCCAAAAGCGCACCGATGTGACGCACCCGTCCGGTGAAGACATGCCCGGTATCGGCTTCGGTACGGATTTCCACCCGGTCGTCGGCGCGGATGCCGCTCATATACTTTTCCTTGACCTGCGCCACGACCCATACTTTGCTCAATTCGGCAACGATAACTAACGGCGGGCTGTCATCCCTGATATATTGCCCCAGTACCACGTTGCTTTGCACCACTTCGCCGGAAATCGGCGAACTGACTTTCAGCGGCTGCCCCATTACCAGGGCGTCGGGGTCGACGTTGAAGATCTGCAGGCCGGCGACAACTGTTTCGTAGTCGCGTTGTGCAAATTCGTGACTGGTTTCGGCTTCCTCCAACTCTTTCTGCACGCCTACGCCGTGCTGCACGAGGTCGCGCTGCCGGCGGAGGGCGTTTTCGCTCATCTTTTTCGCCTGAAGCGCCTGGAAATAGTTTTTGGAAGCTTCGTAAAATTCGCCGGAGCTAAGTTCGAAAACGGGCGTTCCGGCGCTTACCCGTTGCCCAAGCTGTACGAACAGTTTCACTACGCGCCCGCTGAACGGGGGCGCTATCTCGGCCAGCTGTCCGGGGATGGCTTTTACGGCGCCCGTGGTGTTCAGTTCGGCGCTGTACGGTTCGGGTTGCACCGTCAACAGCTCGATTTGACGGGCAAGGTTGGAGTTGGCCGCGAGACACAAGGTGTCGCCGCGGTATTCGATTTCGGGAGTTGCTTTTTGAGTTTCCCCATGCCGGCACGCAAAAAACAGGAGGCCGGAACACAGGATGAATATGATCTTATTCATGATGATGGAAATTTTAAAAATGCTTCGATCCTGTCAAAAGTTTCGCCTTCTTGACAGGTCGTCATGCATTGACCCGACAAACCACGGGCCTGCTGGGTCACTAAATAAATAACAATAATGATGATTAAATGGATTTCAGAATCCGGAATATACCGCTAAGGCCAACCGGTCTTCGAGAACTGTCAGGTTGGAGAAACCGGCAGAGGGTTAGTAAACAGCAGGCGGTGCACGGAGACTGATGCATCCGGTTAACCGCGCGAATAGCCTTCGGGGAGAAGGTTTGCAAAGAATGATTTCGTGGGTGGCAGAGGCAACGGTTGCCAGGGAGAACAGGGCAGCCGCAAAAGTCTGGAATAATGAAAGCGCCGCAATCAGGGTAACTTCCGATTCACTGACTTCGGTACCACTGTGGTCGCTGCTGTGCATGTGCGAGTGCACAATGGTGACTCCGCCTACGGTGTGGCAGTGGTAAAAGAAACTCACGTTCGCGTAATAAGCCGCAAACAGTGCCAGCAAGACGATTGCAAAAACCCGGTGATGATATTTTTCCTTTACCAAATCGATTGAATGAGGTTGCAAAGTTAGTATAAAAATAAAAACGATACCATATCTCCTGTCGACAAATCACTGACAGGGTCTATTGACCGCTGTCAAGGACATTTTCCTGTTCTTCAGGCTGTTCTTCAGGCTGTTCTTTAACGGTCTTTTTTTTCTTCTTCAATTGTTTCTTTTCCTTCCTGTCTTCTTTCGACGAATGTTTGGGAGGCCTGGGTAATGAACTTTTTTTCAATTTCCTGTCCTTGGGTTTTTGAACATCCTTGATATGTTTCCACCGTCCTCCCTTGAATTTAAGGGCATCGCGAAACATATCCGGTTCATAATATTCATATTCGCCCACCAAGTAAGGCATTAAAGGCGCCAGGTGGTCAAATTCCATTCTGCGCCTGAACCATTTATATTCGAGGTACATGCTCTGTTTTGCGGAAAACTCGAAAATGACGCGATGTTTTGTCCAGCCGTTCAGTTCGATAATGGGAACGCCGAATTGCGGATTTCCATTCGAATCGAACGATAATATTTCGATATATTTCTTTTTGGTCTTTAAATTGTGCATGTCCAGTCCAAGGAGCGTGTAATATTGTTTTCCTCCTTTTCCGCGTTTTTTCGGTATGATTTTGTAATACAGGCATCCCAGCCATTGGTCGGGGCCGAGTGTCTGCTGGTCGGGCCGGGCAATCGAATCGGTTGTTTCCGTCAGGCGGATCACCCTGTTAGGCGCTCCTTTTTTACCCGGAAATGCAATGATTGCGAAATACCGGTAAGTACCGTCCCGGCTCGAATGGTTCCAGTTAAAGATGCGAAAATCCTTGTGGGGAGCGTAAATCTTACCGATCATCCTCAACGAGTCGAATTTATATTTGTATGCTTCCGGAATAGCCAGCGTTTGCGCCAATATTTCTTCTATTTGCCGGTGTAGCTGTATGGCAAGGCTATCGTCTTTTGTTTCGCGGATATCCCTGAATAATCGTTGCATGGATACTTCGGCAGGCCAAAGGTCAACGGTTGGTTTTTTCTTTCCGTATGTTTCAGCCGACAGGAAAAGCAGTCCAACAATGAAAAACAACAGGTTAATCTTTTTCATTTTGCTCGAACATCCGTTTGAATACAACGTTATCGCGCGATAACATTCAGTTCCTTCAGCAGGTTATCTTTGTACGACTTCCCGATGGGAATCGTATTTCTTGCCTTATCGTTTGTCTTGATGTGGATCGTATTGTCCTCGATACTGTGGATGCTGCTAACATTGACAATGAAGGACCTGTGGATGCGCAGGAACTGTTTCGGGGGGAGTTTTTCCTCAATGGCGCGCATGGTGAAATGGATCATGTATTTTTCATCGAATGTATTGATGATTACATAATTCTCCATCGCTTCTACCCAAAGGATGTCGGCATATTTCAACTTGACCAGCGACGAGTTATGCTTGATAAATATTTCGCCGCCTTTGGCATGCATCATGCTTTGTTTCCGGCGTTCCAGGGCCTTGTTGACCGCTTTGCTAAACCGGCCGTACGTAAAGGGTTTCAGCAAATAATCAGTAACATCATATTCAAACGCATCAATAGCATATTTGTCTTTTGATGAAATTATGATGATCTGAGGCAAAGAGCTTAACGAGTTCAGAAAATCAATACCGCTCATTTCGGGCATTTCGATATCGAGAAATATCAAATCAATATTTTCGTTCGAATTCAATACATTGATAGCTTCTACTGCACTGGAAAGTGAATATAGCAACGTGAGCGATTTGGTTTTGTTTACAAAATCCCCGGTAATCTTTCGTACAAAGCTATCATCATCTATGATCATGCAATTCATTAATACTTTACTTTTAAAAAGACATGGGACAAATTTAGCGACTAATTTTTGATAAATAATGCGTCGCATCCATTTTTTTTATTCAACTTTTTTTCTGCCGGTCGAATGGTCGGCATTTGCGGGGTTTTTACGAAACGTTGAAGCCATTCGGCGCGTCAGGTTTCTTTTTCAAGCGCTGTGTATTATACCATGCACGGGCTAAAATTATGATATAAAAATGTAGCCGGACCGCTGCCTCACGCTTGTTTTCGTCAAAATGCCTGTGTCCGGAACGAATGATCTCGCATATCCGGTAAAAAGCATTATCCCGGCGACCATCCTCATGATGTATGTCTTCGGTCGTCTCATATATTTTTCGTAAAAACAAGTTCATTGGAAATTCATTTTCCTGAAACAGTTATGATTTTTCGGTATACCACCGTTGTCAGGGTCAGAGACCGCTGACAGGGTTGGAACCGATCCTCCAATTTTTGAATGAATACAGATTAGACTTGTATTATTTCTTTAAATTCATCCATTGTGGAAATGTTCACTTTCGGAAAATCAATGCTTTCCAGTATTTTGAAATGCCTGTCGTTGGAAACAATATACTTTGCATTGGCGCTGATGGCGCAATCCACAAACTTGTTGTCGTCGGGATCGGCGGTGATAAGATTCCATTTGTAAAAAACTGTAACAGGAATGGCATTGGGCGCGCCGAGAATTTCTTCTACAACACCATCAGCAAAAAGCACAGAATAATAGCGGGACAAAATCTCATAATATTCGCTCAATACTTCGTTTGTATAACACAGGACGATTTTTTCGTCACGAAACGCCTGCCATAGCCAATGACGTTGGGAATATTCCTGTATGGAAATGATCAGACAATTTGTATCCAGAACGATTTTCATCTATTGTGGGGATTGTAAGGAGTTCTGAGATGCGTGTGAAGTATTTCATCCATCATTTCTTCGCTCATGTTCTTTTCTACCCAAAGACGCCTGCCTTCTTCGTCTACTTTTTTGCGAACATGTTCGAGCCATACCTCTTTTAACTCTTTCAAGCGTTCTTCGTCGCCGTTGCGAGCAAACATCTGCAACAGCCATAACTGCGTCGGATTTAATACTGTCGATTCC
>JAISCQ010000303.1 GCA_031265445.1 Bacteroidales bacterium | reverse complement strand
CAACGGAAGAAGAGCCGAAATATATGCTTGGCGTGCCCAACAGGGAAGTTTTTCTGTCATTAAATGAGTACCTGTTGAGCGCTTACAGCGAATACCCGCTTTCGGGACTTGCCATATTGAAGGAAACTATGGGCAGGCAGTTGAAAATGCTCGACGCCGACGGCTTCGCTCAAAGCGTGCGCATCATGCTCGCAAATATCCCTTATATCATCCAGATCGGCAATGAAAAGTATTATCATTCGCTCTTCCTGTCGTGGATGAACGTGCTGGGCTTCAGGGCGCACGGCGAGATCATGACCGGCAGTGGCCGCATCGACGCCGTACTGGAACAGCCCGGTACCATCGTGGTTTCCGAATTGAAATACCATTCGAAAACGAAGGCGTCCACCCTGCTTCGTCATGCCATGAAACAGATTCACGATAAAAAGTATTACGAAAAATACCTGTGCAGCGGCAAAAAGATTGTCCTGCTCGGCCTGGCGTTTTCCGGAAAGGAAGTCGGTTGCCGGATGGATGCTGTGGATAAGTAGAGACGTGGCATGCCACGTCTCTACAAAAATCCTCCTTTTGACCCTGACGGGGTCGTCAGACCTGTCAGGGTCAAATGAAATTCGGTTGATGCAATAAATATATGTTACTTTTGCAAAAATATTCAAACATGAAAAACCGGTTTCTGTTCCCGATATATGCCGTCCTGCTGTGGATTTGTACCTTGCCTGTTTGTGCAGGCGACAGCGTGTTGCTGGCGAAAGGCTATACGGTACGGACGCTTGCCCTGAAACCCGATTTCGACGGCAATCCGGGGGCGGTATTGATCAGCAAATCGTGTCCGGAATCTTCGCAAAAGGCTGTTTTATACGTGCATGGCTACAACGATTATTTTTTTCAGGATCAGTTAGCCGACTGGTATCTGGCGCAAGGATATAATTTTTATGCACTGGAGCTGCGGCGTTATGGCCGGTCGCTTTTACCGGGGCAAGTGCGGTATGCTTTGCGCCGCATTACCGACTATTATGAGGAATTGGACATGGCGACAGATACCATTCGTAGCGGACATCACAACACGTTGATGCTGCTCAACGGGCACTCCATGGGCGGGCTTGTCACCGCTTTGTATGCTTCCGACCGCGCCGGCGCCAAAACCATCGACGGGCTGTTCCTGAACAGCCCGTTCCTCGAATTGAATGCCGGATGGATGACACGCAACATCCTGTCGCCTGTTTTTACCGGGTTGGGCGGTATTTTTCCAAAGATGAAACTGCCTGTTTCTTCCTCGCCTTACTATGGTGAAAGTCTTCATAAGGATTACCGTGGCGAATGGGATTACGATTTAACGCTGAAACTCTTGCGCAACAAGACCCGTGCCGGATGGCTCAAGGCGATGCGCAAAGCACACAGGACTGTCCGCAAAGGCTTATCGGTAGACTGTCCCGTATTGGTGATGCATTCGGATAGAAGCGGGAGCGAAAGCAGGTGGAATGACCTGATCCCCGTTACCGACGTGGTACTGAACGTGGAAGATATAGCCGGGTTATCGCCAAAAATCGGTAAAAACGTTGACGTGTCGACCATCCCGCAGGCCAAGCACGATATCATTCTTTCCAATCCGGACGTTCGCACCCGGGCATTCAACGAGCTGGAAAAATGGCTCATAAACCTGCAGGATCTATGAATGTTATCTTATTTTTTACACATTACTAAGCAAAAATTCTTCACGCTTCATTCTTCACGCTCTTTGTCCCCAACCCTTCTTCTCATCGTTTTCCTCGTTTATGCGTTTTTCATTTTCCTGATTTGTCGGTATACATCGTACAAAGCCAACGATGCCGCCTTCTACATCGGTAACCGGCAATCACCATGGTATGTGGTGGCTTACGGCATGATCGGGGCGTCGCTCTCCGGAGTTACCTTCCTGTCGGAACCGGGTTGGGTGGGCGATACACAGTTTTCGTACATGATGGTAGTATTTGGCTACGTAGCAGGTTATGCCGTAATCGCGCTGATATTGCTGCCGCTGTACTACCGTCTCCACCTTACTTCCATCTACACTTACCTCGAGCAGCGTTTCGGCAATTGCGCATACAAAACCGGCGCTTCGTTTTTTATCCTGTCGCGAGGCGCAGGCGCTGCCTTGCGGATGTTCCTTACGGTATATGTGCTCGATATCTTTGTTTTCGGGCCGCTGGGCATTCCTTTCTGGCTGGCAGCCTCTGCATTTGTGCTGCTGACGCTGCTATATACTTTCAAGGGGGGCATCCGTACCATTGTGTGGACGGATACCCTGCAAACCACCTTTATGCTGCTTTCGGTAGCCATTACAATCTATCTGATCTGCAAATCGCTGGGATGGAGTTTCCCGGAAATGTTTTCCAATGTCCGGCACAGCGATTATTCCACGATGATCGTTACCGACTGGACCGACCGTCGCTTCTTCCTGAAACAGTTCCTCAGCGGGATTTTCATCACCATTGCCATGACGGGACTTGACCAGGATATGATGCAGAAGAACCTCAGTTGCCGCAACCTGCGTGATGCACAGAAAAACATGTTCACGTTCGGCTGGATCCTGGTCGTGGTTAATTCCATGTTCCTGCTGTTAGGCGCCCTGCTGCATTTTTACGCTGAGGCCAACCATATTGCGACGATTCCGTCCGACAGCCTTTTCGCCAATGTGTCGATACATTACTTGGGGGCTTTTGCAGGGATCGTATTTCTCGTGGGAGTTGTTTCGGCAGCCTGTTCGAGCGCCGACGGTGCGCTTACCGCACTCACCACTTCATTTTGCATCGACATCATCGGGTTGGAAAAGCGGGTATTGCCTGCCGGACGTAAACTCCGCATCCGCTACGCGGCACACTTTACATTTGCACTGCTGTTCCTGTTGCTGATCATACAATTCAAGCAACTGAACAATAAGACGATGATCGACCGGTTCTTTACCATTGCAGGATATACATACGGGCCTTTGCTGGGGTTGTATAGCTTCGGACTGTTGACGGGGTTGAAAGTCCGCGACCGCATGGTTCCGATCGTTGCCGTTATTTCACCTTTTATCACCTGCTTGTTGGATAGCCATTCCGTGCAATGGTTTGGCGGCTACCGGTTCGGGTTCGAACTGTTGATCGTCAATGGGCTGATCAGTTTTGCAGGGCTGTGGCTGTGCCGAAAACCGCCGCCGTAACGGAGGTTCGTACTTGTCGGGCGCCAATCCTGTGCCGTAACGTTTGTAAAGACGTGGCATGCCACGTCTCTACATGTCCGGAAATATTTCCACGCTGTTTGGAAACATTTCCACGCTGTTTGGAAACATTTCTCCGTTGCGCGGAAATATTTCTCCATCGTCCGGAAATATTTCCCCGTCGCTCGGAAATATTTCTCCGCCATTCGGAAATATTTCTGCGTCACTCGGAAATATTTCTGCGTCGTCTGGAAATATTTCCCCGTCATTTGGAAATAATTTCTAATGAACTTGTTTTTACGAAAAATATGGTTGTAATAAGATGATATGCTGTTGCTTTCGATGATTTTTTTTGCATAAAGTTCATATGAAATTCGGTTGATGTAATAAATATGTGTTATCTTTGAGTCAAAATTGAATTATTGATATCAACCGGTAAAAGAGCATGCAAAACAGGAGTTTAGTTTCAATCACCGATTATAACAAAGAGGATTACCTGGAAATACTCGGCCGTGCTGCCGAATTTGAGAAAAATCCCAGACAGAATCTGCTATCGGATAAATTAGTGGCCACACTTTTTTTTGAACCGTCGACCCGAACCCGCCTCAGTTTCGAAACGGCAATACAGCGCCTTGGCGGCAGGGTTATCGGCTTTGCCGATGCCGCCTGTTCGAGTGTCACCAAGGGCGAAACGCTGAAAGATACCATCAAGATGGTAAATAACTATGTTGATTTGATCATCATGCGTCATCCGCTGGAAGGCAGCGTCCGGTATGCCAGCGAAGTGGCTTCGGTGCCCGTAATCAATGCCGGCGACGGAGCCAACCAGCATCCTTCGCAAACGCTGCTCGACCTCTATTCCATCAGGAAAACACAGGGAACACTCGCAAATCTTAATATCTTCATGATCGGAGACTTGAAATACGGACGTACCGTACATTCGCTGCTTATGGCAATGTCGTATTTCAGCCCTACCTTCTATTTCATCGCGCCCGATGCGTTGAAAATGCCTGTCGAATACAAAATCTACCTTCATTCGCACGGCATCCGCTTTTTCGAATATCCTGACTTTGCAGATGTCATTCATGAGGCGGACATCATTTACATGACGCGTGTACAGAAAGAACGGTTTTCCGATCCTATTGAGTACGAGAAAAATAAAAACGCTTATGTGCTGAACAATGCCCTGCTCGAAAATACCAGGCCGACCGTGCGCGTGTTGCATCCGCTCCCTCGTGTCAACGAAATAGATATAGATGTGGACAATAACCCCAAAGCATATTATTTCACGCAGGCGCTCAATGGCGTTTTTGTTCGCCAGGCGATTATTGCCAAAGTGCTCGGATTGTAATTTCTTGCCGATTCGGTATTTTTCTAATGGTGAAAATACATTTTATACTGTTAAATACCTTATAACCGGCAGATTTATATAAATAAATCATTTCAATTTTATAACATTCCGAAAAACAGAAGTAAGCCGTTGATCATGTGTTACCACGATCAATGCAGCGGCTGTATTTTCTGCCTGCTTTTCCAGCAATGCAACCACTTCCGCACAATTGTCGTCATCGAGGCTTGAAGTAGGCTCGTCGGCAAGGATCACCGAAGGCCGGTTGATAAGCGCCCGTGCAATCGACAGGCGCTGTGATTCACCTTGACTCAACTCATTGGGCCTTGATGCATATTTCTCTCCGATATTCAACTGTTTCAATAAGTTCCGTACTTGCTCCGCATCCTCATCTAAACGATTCAGGTATCGCGCCACCAGGACATTCTCGGCAACGGTGAGCGACTGTATAAAATGCGGCGCCTGGAACACAATGCCAATCTCCATTCCGCGTAACCGGTCGACCTGCGAAGGAGTCATAGCCGTGATGTCGGTATCGCCGATCTGTACGTAACCTTTGGCGGGTCGCAGCAAACCGGCCATGAGGTGCAACAGGGTTGTTTTGCCGCAGCCTGACGGTCCCATGATCAGCCAATGTTCACCCTTTTTGCAGGTAATATCGGGAAACCGGAAACTATTGGCCACATTGTAAGTAAATTCAATATTGCGGGTTGATAACATCTTTCGATTTCAATAAGACGCAAATTTATGCTTATTTTTCCGTGCAATTCCTGCACATGTTATAATTTTTCCTGTTACGAAGAATATTTTGCCGGAACTGCATGTACCTTTTGTTTTTCCAGATATCGGACAACGGTTGAGAAGCAACGTTTCCCATGGTTATCGCAGCATCCTTGTCGAAACAGCAGGGAACCACATTGCCCGCGGCCGTGATAACCGTCCCGTTCCACAGGCGGAAACAGCGGTTGGGCAATTTGCTTTTGACCTCATAGCGACCATCGCCGATTTTGCGATAACGCGAATAGCGGTCGATATCCGTCATCAGCGGGTTACCGTTTTCAAAATCGTATAACTGTGCTGTTTTGATTTCTACCCTGTCGGCGCCGGCAGCCAGTGCAAAAGCCCGAACATCGCTCAATTGATGCTGGTTGCTGCGAAATACGATGAACTGCACAATGATGAAAGGAGTAGCGCTTTTGAGCCGTTTGCGCCAGCGGCGGAGGCTGGCAATGCCTTCGAGTACTTTTTCCAGCTGTCCTTTCCGGCGGTATGCTTCATATGTTTCCTGCGTGATGCCGTCCATGGAAATAATGATGCGGTGCAGTCCCGAACGTACGGTCTGTTCGGCATAACTGTCATTGATGAGTTGCGCATTGGTGGAGATGGCGGTGTATACACCTCGTTGCACGGACATTTGTATCAGGTTGAAGATGTTGCGGTGCAGGTATGGCTCGCCCTGGAAATACAGCATCATGTATGCCAGGTTTGGAGCGGCTTCGTCAAGGATCTTATCGAATAAACCGGCATCGAGACTTTGCCTGGGACGGGTCAGTTGCCCGATTCCGGCCGGACATTCCGGGCATGCCAGATTGCAGAAATCAACCGGCTCGACGGATATGCTGTACGGTTTTCCCAAAACTACAGGTTTCTTCCACAACAGCGATATGCTGTACGATAATTGTACCGCGAGGATATTTACGATTTTCCCGACACTTAATGTACGCAGGAATTGGCTGGCATCCGATAAATATGGAGACATCTGATGATGGACTATTGAATCTTCAACTTTGAATCGATTGTATGCAACTTTTCTTCCATCGGCATGTACCCGTCCAGCCACCAAATTGTGGCGCCGTTGCGCTCCATGCGCCGGAACCAGGTCATTTGCCGCTTGGCAAACTGGTGGATGGCCGTGTTGAGTTGTTCGAACATTTGCGTGTAATTCAACTCGCGCGCTATATATTTCGCCAGGAACCTGTATTCGAGGCCGTAATATTCCAATTGTTCGGAGGTAAGCCCTTGGTCGAGCAGGCTTTGCGCTTCTTCCACCATACCTTCGTCCAGGCGTTGCCGCAGACGTTGGGTGATTCGTCGCCGTCGCGATTCGCGGTCGTATTTAACGCCGATAAGCAAAGGATGCATTTCCGGATAATTGCTGTCCTCCTGCGGATGCTCCGCCCGGTACATGGCAATCTCAATGGCGCGTACCATCCGTTTGCGGGTATCGGTATCCGAACTGTTGTGCAGGGTTTTCAGCGAGGCAAGCTGCACCGTCAGTTCCCCGTCTGTTTTTGTTTCCAGTTCCTTGCGCAGTTCCTCGTTCATGGGCGCCTGTATCAGTCGGTAGCCATTGATGGCAGCTTCGATATACATACCCGAACCACCGCAGAGCACCGGCGTTTTGCCGCGGATGAGGATGTCGTTGTACGCCCGGAGGAAATCTTTCTGATATTCGTATACATTGTAGTGGTCGCCCGGTTCGGCAATATCAATGCAATGGCGGAGTACTGGCTGGCCATCGACCATGTAATCGGCATAATCCTTACCCGTACCGATGGTCATGCCGCGATACACCTGCCGTGAGTCGGCGCTGATGATCTCACCGCTGTTGCGATGCGCCCAATGTGCCGCTACCGAAGTTTTGCCACCGGCGGTGGGGCCTAATATCACCAAGAGGTTGTTCTTCATTGCGAAAACAAAAATAAAAAATAATAAAAACTGATTTTAACGCAACGTTTTTATATTTTTACGTCTTTTTATTAAACGTTATTTTTTGTATCAAATTGTATTAGGATATGATGAAAACGAACAGAATAAAAAATCTGAAAAAACGAAATGCTATCTTTTTTGCCGTGCTTTTGATATGTGCCACAGGATGTTCGAAATCAGATCCGGAATGGAGTGTTGATCCGGTTATTCCTGTATATCTGTCAGGAATTGAGTCGGTGAATATCAACAATGCTGGTCAGTACCCCTTTACCACCACCGAACCGATTAAAAAAGAGGCTTACATGATTGGTATCCGCTGGGTTACTGATAACTCCGACCCCGACGGCGACCAGTCCATCACCGGACCTGTTAACACCGGCGAATCGCGTTACCAAAATATAGCCGACAATTACACCAAGCGGATTTACTGCAACACTGTTTTTAACAGCCGTAATCCGGCTGGCGCCAACGTATCGCAGTACTTCAAGGAGGTGAATTATCTTCCGGCAGGCATTAACGAGGGTTTTGTACTGCTGGTGGCTCCCGATGCAGGCGAGCACTCGTTCAGGGTGGTATATACCAACGAAGACGGCGAGCAACACGAGTATGATACCGAATTGATAAAACTCTATTAGCCATGAAGAAAGTTTTGTCATTATTTTCTATCCTTCTGCTGTGGTGTACTGTTTCGGTCAAAGCTCAAGACGCCCAAAACACTCAAAACCTCAGGGAGCCGAGGGTCTGGTTTGATCTTCAGATTGCCCAATCGTTCGGCTTCAACAACTGGAACAGGGTAAAATTTGCATCCGACCGTTTGCCGCGCACCTCTTCTACCGACCTGCGTGCCACATTTAACATATATCTCTTTCGACCGGTGGGTTTCTTCTGCGATATGGGCATAGGTATCATGCCTGCGCCGCGCGACGGGTTTTCCGAGCCGGATGCACAAGCTACTCTTTCTTCGGGCATTCCCTATTATACCAAGGAGATAACGGTCGAAAACGGTTCCCGGACAGCCAGCGGTCATTTCAAGATGACTTTTGGACTTTTCGGAAAAATTCCCGCCACCGAAAAAATATCCGTATCGCCCTATTTCGGGATTGGCTTCATGAGCATGACCGCCCCCACCTGCGAAGCGATACTCAAGGAACAGGACACCAACATGCAATACATGGCACGCTATCAATGGTTCGGGCAGGACGAATACGACAACGAATACGACAACAGCAGCACATCGCTTGGCTATCTTGCTTTCAGGCTGCGTTTCACCTACCGTGTTTCGCCGAAACTCAACCTTCTGTTCGGCGCTGAATATACATGGTTTCCTGATCGCGCCGACTTTTCCGAAACCTATACCAACTATTTCAATCGCAATATCGTAAAGACAATCCGTCACGAAGGCAACCGACTCAATATGCTGGGGTTATCATTAGGGATTTCGTTCTAATCTGTTGTTTGTTGATTGATATTATTTTATCACAAAGGACGCAAAGAAAGCAAAATATTCACAAAGGTATTTTGTGTTCTTTCGCGTTCTTTGTGGTTTTCTTTAATTCAATTCGTGCCCCATATTTATCATTTACCCCTAACCATTGGCTACAGCCATTTTTCCTTCCGGTACCATTCCACGCAAGCCTCAATACCTTTGTCGAGATCGTATTCGGCCACAAAGCCAAGGTCGCGCTGCAACGGTTCCACTTCGCATTTCCAGTTGGTAGCCCGCATGATCCTGTACTTGTCCCTGTTGAGTGTAGGCGACACGCCGAACCATCCGCCAACGGTATCCAGCATGCAGGATATCGCTTTGACCAAAAACAGCGGTACGGGCAAGTACAAAGCTCGACGGTTCAGGTGTTTCTTCACGATAGCTGCATATTCGCGGTTGTCGTACTCCCTGCCGTCGGAAACAAACCATGCTTTTCGCAGGAATTGCGACTCCAGGGCAAGGTACATGGCGTTCACCAGATCGGTAACGTAAACGAACGTCAGGTGTTGTTTCTTTGTTCCCATAGCCGGTTCCAAGTGATTGTTCACCGTCTTCAGGAACACAAAATAATCCTTTTCGCGCGGGCCGTATACACCGGTGGGGCGCAAAAGCAGGTACGGGAAATCTTTCTGCGACATGATGAATTCTTCGGCTTTGAGTTTGCTAATGCCGTATAATGTATCGGGGTTCGGCGTGTCTGATAACCTGACAGGCTCCAGCGTTTTCGGGTCGCCGGGACCAAAAGCAGCCATACTGCTTACAAACAGGAATTTTTGCGGCACTGTATCGCTTTCAATCAGCGCTTCGACGAAGTTGCGGGTATAGCCACAGTTTACCCTGTCGAAATCTGTTTTCCTGTTGCATTTGGTAACTCCGGCATTGTGAATGATATAGTCAAAGCGGCCAAGCGTAGATAATTCGGATTTCAGACGTTCTTTGTCGCCAAGGCTCAGTTCAACCGTGTGAATGCCTTCGGGCAGGTATTTCCGGCTGCTGGTGCTGCGAATTCCCGCATAGACATCATATCCGCGGCACACCCCTTCGGTCGCGATGAAACTGCCGATAAAACCACTGGCTCCTGTCACAAGAATTTTCATACTTTTCATCTTTTTTTATGAGGAACAAATGTATTGAAAACAAATGATATTTTATATATTTTTACAAATATGTGAATATTATTTGTTTTTGTTCAAAAAAGAATTACATTTGTCGCTACTTTTTTGATTTAAACCATTTAAAAACATTGGCGGCATGTCAAATTTTCCGAAAAAGTTTTTGCTTCTGAAAATACATTAAGCAGAAAATGAGATTCATTTGTCTGTCACTTGTCAGATGAAACAGTTCGTTTATCAAATCGTTTATCAAACATGATAAAAAATAAAACCTTTTTGTCCCTTCTTTCGTATAACAACAAAGCAAGGCATTAATTTGAGATTATGGCCAAAAAAAGAATTTTAGTTATCGACGACGAAAAAAGCATTCGTTTTATCATAGAAAGCACGCTGAAGCCGGAATTTGACGTCATTTCGCTGTCCAACGGACAGGAAGGACTCAATTACCTGGAAGCCGGTAATTTTCCCGATCTCATTATATGCGACCTGATCATGCCCGTGCTGAACGGATTTGAATTTCTGGAACGGATTAAAACGAGCGGCTTTTTTGATGATATTCCGATCATGATTCTTTCGGGAAGAGAGTGGAGCAAAGACAAAATCAGGAGTTTTGAGTTGGGCGCAGAAGATTATGTCGTTAAGCCGTTCAACCCAAGTGAAGTAATTGCCCGCATCAAGCGGCGTCTTGAAGTCAGGGAACGTTTTTTAAGCAGAATCGGCAATTAGATAAATGGATCAACCTGTCAAAATATTATATATCGGCAATGAGCTGGAAACCATTACGGAGCTTGAACGTAATGATTATCTTGAAGTTCATAACGAGCCTAATGGCTTGAAGGCATTCGAATGGATGACCAACAATGAATTCCGGGCATTCGATTCGCCACGGCGTTTGCAGTGTCAACAGGATATCGAAGCGATTGTTTGCGAAACCAACTTACCCGGTCTGAACGGGCTTGCCCTGTACCAGGAAATGGAAAGAAACGGATTAAAGGACGGGCTTTGCTTCATCCTCATCGCAGCCAATCCCACCGACCGGTTGAAGAAAAGATCGTTGACGCTCGGTATCAATGGATATTTGTCGAAACCGGTAAATGACAAGCTGATATACGACCGCATCCGTTACCTGAAAGGCAATCAACCTGTCAAGCGTCAAGAAAAGGACTCGGAGACCGAATTCATGCGGCCGTACCGGACGCCTTTTCTCAAACGGACTTTCGATATCCTGGTTGCATTTTTCGCACTTGTATTATTGTCGCCCGTCCTGATATTTACGGCCATTGCCATACGGCTGGAGTCGAAAGGAAAAGTGATTTACAAATCGGAACGTGTAGGGGCCAACTACACGACTTTCGATTTTTACAAATTCAGGTCGATGTATCCCGATGCCGACAGGCGCTTGAAGGAAGTGGCGCATCTCAACCAGTATGCAGCCCGGGACGATGAGTCGGAATTGCTGGCATGTCCGGCATGCGCCAAATTGCCCGAAGGCGAGTTATGTTCCCCCGCTTATCATTATGACGGTGAACGTATTTGCGAACGATTGGCCCTCAAACGGAAGAATGCCAGGAAAACATTCCTGAAAATACAGAACGACCCGCGGGTCACCAAGGTAGGCAAGTTTATCCGCAATACCAGTATCGATGAGTTGCCGCAGTTATTCAATGTGCTGAAAGGCGACATGTCTCTTGTTGGTAACCGTCCGTTACCGGTTTACGAAGCGCAGACGCTCACCAAATCGCGCTGGTCGCGCCGGTTCGGCGCTGCTGCAGGGCTTACCGGACTCTGGCAGGTGGAACTTCGTGGCCGTGGCGGCTTTATGTCGGAGGAAGAACGTTTTATTCTCGACAATACGTATGCCCAGAAAAATTCATTCTGGAGCGACATGGTACTGCTGATACGTACTGTGCCGGCTATGTTCCGGAACAAAAACGTATAAATTATGTCACAAACCATTAAAAATCTTTAATCTTTAACGAAAGTAAATAATGACAAGGATCGGACTTCTAATTTTATTCATGCCAATGCTGCTCCCGAACAACAGCCATGCACAAACCGATAACAATGAAGCCGGATGGGAATTACCCCCGCTGCAAGCCTTGATGGATTCGGCGCTGGTACACTCGCCGATCCTGAAAGGAGCAAGCTATGAAGTGTTGATGAGCCAATACGAATTAACGGATGCAAAAAAGGACTGGATGCAAAAGATTAATTTTGCGGCGGATTTCCGCTACGGAAGTCAGTTCGATTATTCGCGACTGAGCAGTTCTTCGGGCGGTCTGTTTCCCATTTCGGAAACAACCGTTGCTCCGTCTTATGGTATAGGAGTGAGCGCCTACATGCCCGTATCGGACATTTTCGACCACAAGCGTAAAAAACAGAAAGCGAAATTGAGAATAGAGCAATCGGAAAGCCGCAGGGAGGAAATAGCCAAAACGGTGAAACAGAGTGTTATAACTGCATATTATGATGTTTTAACGGCGCAGAAAACGCTTGCAACCAGTACAGAAATCAGCGCAGCGGCAGGTATGTTATACGACCAGTCGAGATTGGATTATGCCGAAAGTAGAACAAGTTTATCCGAATTTACCAAGGCGAACGAAGCGTACCTGAATGCGCAAAATGAAGTGGAAACGCAGAAATTCGCCTTATTCAGGGCCGTTCGCATGTTAGAAGTGATTGTCGGGATTGAACTTACAAAATGAACTTGAAATGACGGATATCATTAAATTGCTGAAACCGATCTTCAAGCATTGGTATATCATATTTGCCTGTACGGTATTCATGGCTGCACTGATGGTATTTTTGACAATGAGTATGCCAAAGATATACGAGTCGTCGGCATCCATCTATACCGGTATCAACACGGGAGTGGGTATTCTTGGACAGGATCGGCAGGATTATTCGGCGCAGTACGCTGCGTATGACAATATGGCGAATATCATTACCAGCAGGGAAACCTTCAAGGAAGTAGGTTTGAGGCTACTGGCAATGCACATGAGTATGACGCAGGTCGATCCGAGAATTATATCGGCTGAACACCTTGAAGCAAAACAGAAGATGATACCGACCGATATTAAGAAATTGGCCGGAGCAACGGACAGCATCACTTACCTGAATCTGGATGCGATAGCTGATACTCATCCTTTCCTCATAGGAGTGGTTAACTATCCCGAAGTACCTTATTACAGCACTGCCGCATTGTCTTCCGTAGCGGTAAGCCGTGTCAGGAGCAGTGATATGATCTCATTAGTCTATACATGCGATGATCCCGGTGTATGCCAGAAAACATTAGAAATCCTTATTGATGTCTGCATCCGCAACTATCGTCAGATCAAGGAAGGACAAACCGATAAAAAAGTGACCTTCTTTGAAGAACAGCTTCAATTAGCGCAGTCAAAATTGAAACAAGCAGAAGCTCAAGAAGAACAATTCAAAAAATCCTATGGCGTGGCAAATTTGTCCATTCAAACTGAGTTGGCTATTTCCGACCGACAGGATATTACGAATCAGATATTAAAAGAACAGGAAATATTGGCTACAACCGCAGCCGGTATGCGGCAAATCGAAGGACAGTTGGGAGTGCAGGCACAATCCATGAAAAGAAGCGATATCATGCTCAAATACGATCAGTTGGGCCGTTTGAGCCAGCGGTTAACCTCTGCCCAACTGAATGGCGCTTCTTCCAGCCAAATTGCAAGCCTGCAAACACAAATCAATCAAGTAAAGGAGGATTTGAACAGAGACATCACGTCGAATCTGACACCGGCAACGGCTGGCAGAACCACTGATGTGGCTGCAACGGAATACTTTAACAAGAGTGTGGCCTACGAAGAAAGTAAAGCCCGGTTGAAAGCATTGGAAAACCGACGGAATGCCGCTTCGGGAGTATTTACCAAATACCTTCCCCTGGCCGATACCCTTAAACGCATTCAGCGAAATATAGATATCAGCGAAAAGGAATACCTGGCTGCATTGGACAACTTGAACCAAAGCAAACGCCAACAGCAGGACCAGCGGTCATTTTCCACCATCCAGATCATTGACAAACCGAATTTCCCGTTGACCGCAAAAAGCAGCAAAAGAAAAATACTGGTAATGCTGGGAATGATGATTGGTTTTGTGGTGCCGTCATCTATTTTCCTGGGGATGGCTTATTTCAACGGTAACATTCAAACGCCGCAACGTGCGGAAGAAACCACAGGATTGGAAACCGTAGGTATTATGCCTGACACGAGGAAATTGAGGACATTAAAGGATCCGGAAATGGTCAGTGACGGGCTGAGCGATACCATTCTGAAAAACCTGTACCTGGCCGATTACAAATCCGGTCAGATGCGTATCCTGATCATCAGTACACGGGCCGGAGAGGGGAAGACAATGATCAGCAACATGCTTTGCGAACGGCTACGTGATAAGGGCCGCAAATGCCTGGTAGTAATGCCTTACGTCGAATCGGGCAGCTGGTCGGTAGTGAGTTACAAGGTGGATAAATCATTCTATCAGGCTCGTGCCGAAGATATTGTCCCGGTGGAAAGGATGAGCGAGGCGGATATCCTCATCATAGAGTTACCGCCTTTGATCATGAATGATTATCCGGTGGAATTGATCAGGCAGTTCGATATGGCATTCTTGATATGTAAAGCGAACAGGGAATGGGTGAAAGCCGACCAAATGGCATTGGACAGTTTCGTCAGGATCTCGGGAATTACACCACGACTAATTCTCAATAATGTTGAACTGGATGTTGTAGAAGAAATCCTCGGAAAAGTTGTTTAGCCAAAGATCAATCATTAATTCAAAATCGACTTCATAAAAACCTGATTTATATAACCTGTTATAGAATAGTGCAATTAATGATAAAGGAACTACAAAAGAAATGGTTATGGGCATTGATATCCATAACCGTTTCGGTATGTGTGGCATACAGTATCAGCCATCTGGGGCTTGCTACAGGCGTTGTTCTGTTATTGCTGCCTTTTATGCTGCTATATGTGGTCGTTTCATTCAACAAACCGATAGTAACATTATATGCTTTATTCTTTTACAGTGTTTTTATTTCCGCTTTTAGCCGGTACATATTGCCGGAATCGATCCCGCCCGGTATTTTTGTTGATGCTTTGATCATGCTTGCCTGTCTCCTGTTAATTTTTTCGGGAATGGCAGGAAAAGTAAAATGGCGCAATGGCAAGGATACTCCATTTTTAGTACTGACCATTTGGTTACTGTACTGCATATTATCGTTATTCAACCCCGGATCGCCGGGTGTGGAGCCCTGGTTCATTACCATACGCCCCCACCTTTACATGATCTTTACCATACCGTTGTTTTGCATATTGCTGAAAGCGAAACATGTCAAAACGTTCCTGATACTTTGGGGTGTTTTCTCGTTAATATTAAGTCTAAAAGGTTTTATACAGCTCCAGATCGGATTGGATGCAGCCGAGAAGAAAGATTTGGCCGAAATGGTATCCACCCATTTGCTCTGGGGAAAATTGCGGGTGTTTTCGCTGTGTAGCGATGCAGGCATATTTGGGGCAGCGCAGGCATATTCGGCCGTATTGGGATTAATACTCTTTCTTGTGTCGAAGACGACAAGACAAAAGGCGTTTTTCTTAGTTGTGGCTGCGGCAAGCATTTATGGAATGTTTATCAGTGGAACCAGGGGGTCTATTTTTATACTTTTTGGGGGCGCATTGATGTATTGCCTGCTGGTAAAAAAAGTGAAGTTATTGCTGTTGTGCCTTTTCTTTGCAGGGGGATTCTTTTGCTTCATGCGTTTTACGCATATCGGGGATGGCGTTTATGCCGTATACCGGATGCGTTCGGCTTTTAATCCTGCCGAGGATGCTTCATTTCAGGTACGAAAGAACAACCAGCGTATACTTAAATCGTATTTAGCCTCCCGTCCGTTTGGTGACGGGTTAGGTTCAATGGGACTCGGCCCCCGGGGTTCTGTTTTGAGCAGTATCCCGTATGATAGCGGTTATGTGCTTATCTGGGGAGATATGGGTGTAGTTGGATTATGCTTATATATCGGAATGTTCCTCTTTTTTATGATCAAGGGAACGTTGGCGGTTTGGTTCAAAATAAAAAACGAATGGTTCCGTGGCGTATTAATCGCCTTTATTTCCGGTTTGGGTGGACTTTTGATAGCTAATTACGGAAATTCGATACTTTTGAGGCCAACTTTAAATGTGATCACATTTTTTGGTATCGCATTAATCTTTGTAGCCCCCAGGTTGGATCAGGAATTTGCGGAGATAATACCTGACGCGGACATCAAGACAGGCAAGAATAACACCACTTTAGTTAAAAATAACCCGATACCCGATCGAAAATCCTTGATACGAAAATGACAACTGATTTGCCCCTTGTTTCCGTAATTACAATCAATTATAATCAATCGGCAGTTACATGCGAGATGTTGAAGTCGTTGTACGCCTCCGGTTATCCCAATTTAGAAGTCATCGTGGTCGACAACGCTTCTCCTTCCGATAACCCGGACATCATCAAGGAACGGTATCCGCAAATCGTATTCATCAAAAACCCGGTTAACGGCGGATTTGCCAACGGCAACAACATCGGCATCCGTCAAGCTAAGGGACAGTACCTGTTCATGATCAACAACGATACCGAAGTTCCTGCCGGTACTATTGAGCGGCTGGTCGAAGTGTTGGCGGCCGACCCGCAGACAGGGCTTGTTTGTCCGAAAATTAAGTATTTCGACGATAGGGACATCATCCAGTACGCGGGACAAACCAAAATGTCGACTTTCGGGATGCGCTCCTTTATTATCGGGTACGGCGAAAAAGATACCGGGCAATACGAAAAATCGAAGGAAACGTATTACGTGCACGGCTCCGCCATGATGACCACGAAGGAAGTCATCAGCAAGGTTGGAATGTTGCCCGAAGCCTATTTCCTTTATTACGAGGAGCTGGACTGGTGCGACCATATCCGGAAAGCCGGGTACAAGCTCATGTACGTACACAACGCCGTTATGTACCATAAAGAATCGCTATCGACGGGAAAAAACAGCCCGTTGAAAACATATTACCTGAAGCGGAACCGGATGATTTTCCTGCGGCGGAACAGGTCGGGGATCACTCGTTTCATTGCTATGATGTACTTGTTGCTTATCGCTTATCCCAAAAATATGATCATGCCGTTTCTCAAAGGCGATTTTAAAAATGCAAGAAGTGTAGCGCGCGCATACGGGTGGGGCTTGCGGCACTTATTCGACACAAATATCTTAAACTAATTATATCATGACTTTTTATACAGGACTATTTCAAGGACAGCCGGTACGGGAGCGGATTTCGTTATCCGGCAACGATAATTATCAATATTTCGAGTCGGTGGTTATCGATCGCGAATGTTTAGCATATACAGGAAGCGGATTTTCGCTGTTTTTTTCCGGTTATCTTTACAATCGTGTCGATTTGGCGCGAAAATATAACATAACGGCCGATACAGCCGCCGATCTGTTGGGAAAATTGTACCAAAAACTCGGGAAATCATCTTTTCTCGAATATGACGGTCAATTTACCGTTATGGTCTACGATCGGGATAAAACACTCATATACAGGGATTTTTCCGGCGCAGGGCCGTCGGTGTATTTTACCGATGAGTGCTTTGCCTCGTCATTGAAGACATTAACGGAAATGAAAGGCTTCCAATGCAACCCGAACATCGAAGCGTTCGCCTGTTTTCTGCATTTGGGATACATCTCGGCTCCGGATACCGCTTTACAGGGTGTCCGGAAACTGTCGGGCGGGCAATTGTTGACTTATTCCGCAGGGCAGATACAGGTTGACCATACATTAACGCGCAATAGTTTTATTACGACGCACGGAACAAGTTCTCTTCCGTTCGACGAGGCGATACATGAATACGACCGGCTGCACCGGCAATCAATCGACCGGCGGATCGAAAAAGCGCAATCAGTGGGCGTACTGTTGAGCGGCGGTTACGATTCGAGCGGAAACATCATCCGGCTGTGCGAATCGTATAACGGCCCGGTCAGTACGTTTTCCATAGGTTTCAAAAACAGCAAATGGAGCGAGCTGCCTTTGGCCAAATTATTGTCCCGGCGATACCATACGCAACATCACGAATATGAGATCGATGGTTCCGAAATTGACATGATTCCCGCTTTAACCGGCGAATTGGGCGATCTTTTCCAGGAAAGCGGCATGATGCTCAACTACTTAGTGATGCGGATGGTGAAGCAAAACCCGGTGGATGTGGTGCTGGGTGGCGACGGGAACGACGAGATTTTCGGCGAAGGTACGCATGAAATGGCGTACTATTATTCCTTCGAAAAATGCAAGGCGAAATGGTTGTTGGATTTCTTAAATTCCGTATGCAGTGCACGGATATTCAACAACAATTCAATGCTGTTCCGCATCAAATTCCGTGTTGATGCGATTGCCAATGTGATGCAAAGCAAAAGTTTCGGTTTTGGAAAAAAAGACATCGAAAAATTGATTCAGGCGCCTTTGAAAAATGATGGATTGACATATTGTAAAAACTTTCCTTCCAAATTTGATTCTTTCGGAGAACTGTATTTGAATAAAAACTTTTTGATTGATATCGAACAGACTCTGTGCCAAATCGTCACATTCAAGGCGGCATCAACAGCAAGGCTTTTCGGGCAGCATTTGACCTTCCCGTACATAAGCCTCGAGATGCGACAGTTTTTACAGACGTTGCCGTATACCTGCAAATCGAAAGGGACGCCTAAAGATTGGCGACGGGGTAAGGGGATATCCAAATACGTACACAAAATGTCCATCAAGGACAAACTGCCGGCGGGAATAGCAACACAAGGCGGATTTACCACTCTTCCGGTCTTTTTTGCCGACACCAATACCCGCAAAGAAATCAAGCGGATCATTTTGGGATCGGACATCATGTCGTCTGTGTTGAACAAAAATTCTGTTTCCGATTCACTGAATCGATACGACAGGTTTGCAGCCGATTCCAGCCGGTGGTATTGGCAGCAGCACATCAAAGCGTTCAAGTTTTTTAACCTTTTGGTAATGGTTTTGTGGTGGGAACAAGTTGTTAACAAACACAAAGGCGCTACACTGAAAGATTTTACATGATGACCTGTCCAAAATAACATGCCAAATAAGCGAATGACATGATTATCGCAATAGAAGCCCAGCGGATTTTCAGGAAAAATAAGCATGGTATGGATTTCGTAGCTTTGGAATCCATCCGCGAAATCCAAAAAATGGATACTGAAAATATATATTATATCATCGTACAACCCGGTGAGGATGTCTGTTTGGAATCTACCGCCAACGTACACGTTGTTCGGTTGAGGTGTCCGTCTTATTTGTTATGGGAACAAGTAGCTTTGCCATTGTTTTTGCGTAAAATAAAACCTGATTTGCTCCATTGTACAAGCAGTACGGCGCCTGTATTTTGCAAAATACCGTTAGTATTGACGTTGCATGATATTATTTTCATGGAGAAACGGGATACCGGCAACAAATCGTTTTACCAGAATATTGGTTGGCATTACAGGCGGTTTGTCCTCCCAAGAATCTTACCGCATTGCCGAAAAATTATAACTGTATCCGGTTTCGAAAGCCAGAACATTCAAGAAGCGTTCAATGTCATTCCTGAAGAAGTTTCGGTAGTGTATAATGCCTCCAGCAGCAGGTTCAAGCCGATTGAGCATTACAGGGAAGTGAGTCAAAAATACATAGACGCCGACGAATACCTCTTTTTCTTAGGCAATACTGATCCTAAAAAAAATACATTGCGGACACTGAAAGCGTATAGCATGTATGTGGAACAGTCCGAAAAACCGTTACCGCTTTTAATCGCTGATCTGAAAGAATCTGCTGTGGATCGGATATTAAAGGATGGCAATATCGATAAAAATATAAAATCCCTGTTATACCTTCCCGGATATATCAAAAATACAGATCTGCCATATATCTACAACGGGGCAAAGATTTTTCTTTATCCGTCTTTACGCGAAAGTTTCGGCATCCCCATCCTGGAAGCCATGGCTTGCGGAACCCCGATCATTACGTCCAATATTTCGGCTATACCCGAAATTGCCGGAGAAGACGCCATATTGGTATCTCCGTACGATGAAGCCGCCATAGCCGGTGAAATCATCCGGCTGGAAACCGACCCCGATTATTATCAGCAACAGGTTGATTACGGCATCGAACGAGCCAGGCACTTTTCATGGAATATAATAGCATCAAACCTAATTCGTATTTACCAGTCAATACAATAATTTTAATAATCAATGAGTTGTTTTTTAGGCATATTTAATTGGGTACAAATATTTTTTATGATTCTTTTGGGAATCAATATCCTGTATTTTTTCTTTTTTGCCCTTGCTTCTTTATTTCCTCTCCGGTTGCGCTTGCGCGAAAATGGCGAATATAAAAGGATCATCGTTCTGATCCCCGGATACAAAGAAGACAGCGTAATTATAGATGTGGCAATTGATGCATTAAAACAAGAATACCCACAGGATCAATACGATGTAGCAGTAATTGCCGATTCGTTTAAAGAATCGACGATTACAAAACTGAAAGAATTACCCATTCGGCTTATCGAAGTGTCTTTCGAAAACAGTACAAAAGCCAAAGCGTTGAACAGGGCGATGTCCGTATTGCCCAATGATTACGACATTGCAGTTGTTTTAGATGCGGATAACATCATGGCGCCAAATTTCTTATCGCAGGTAAACAGTTTTTTCGCCGCAAAATTATCCTGTGCGGTACAGGGGCACCGGGTAGCAAAAAACATCAACACCCCGTTCGCCGTTTTGGACGCTATTAGTGAGGAAGTCAATAACCGGCTATTCAGGAAAGGACATAGCGTATTAAAACTTTCTGCGTCCATTATCGGGTCGGGAGTTGCGTTCGATTACCCGTATTTCAAAAATATCATGATGCAAATGAAAGCTGTCAGCGGATATGACAAGGAACTTGAAATTGAGCTGTTGAGAAATAAGCATCGCGTTTATTATTTACCTGATGCCTTGGTATACGATGAAAAAATTCAAAATGCAGAAGCATTCTCCAAACAACGCCGCCGGTGGCTGTTTTCGCAATTCTATTATTTCCGCATCGCTTTTTTCGACGCTTTAAAACGTTTATTCGTGTCGGGAAACATTGATTATTTTGATAAAGTATTTCAGTGGATCTTGCTTCCGCGAATTATTGTGATCGGAATGATGGGAATGTTGGCGCCGCTCTTCATCATTTTGGAATGGCTTATTTTTCACAATGCTTATATGATTCCTGCATGGATTACACTGTTTTGCATCCTGATCATAACTTTCCTGGTCGCAATTCCAGGGAAATTTTACAATATGCAAACATTACAAGCCATCCGGCAAATTCCCAAAGGATTGTGGCTGATGTTTAAAAATTTCTTTATGCTAAAGGGTACCAACAAAACTTTTATTCATACCTCACACGGTACATCCGAAGGCGACTCCAAAGATACTGTTGTCCGATAATTCATTTAAAATACACTAAATAAATGCGAATAGGTTTGGATGCTCAACGAATTTATCGCCGGAAGAAATTCGGGATGGATATTGTTGTGCTCGAATTGATCAAGCGTCTCCAAAAGATGGATCAAGCGAATGAATATATTGTCTACGTGGCACCGGGGCCCGACATTTGCATTGACAAAACAGCAAATTTCACCATACACAAAAATAAAAGCAGGTTATACCCGGTGTGGGAGCAACTGATGTTGCCTGCGGCTGTAAAAAGGATGGATATCGATATTCTGCACTGCACGGCCAATACAGCGCCCATTTGGTGCAAAAAGCCTTTGATATTGACTCTTCACGACACCATCAGCCTGGAACATTGTACATTCCTTAAAAAAACCGAGACCTGGTACCAGAAATTCGGAAACATATACCGGCGGTTCCTGATACCGCGCATCGTTAAAAAAGCAAAGCATTTGATTACGGTTTCCGAATCGGAAAAACAGAACATTGTCCGCATGTTGCAAGTATCGCCCGACTTTGTTACGGTGGCGCTCAACGGAGTCGACGATCGCTACCTGCCGGTAACCGATCCGCAGGTGCAGGATACATTCCGCAGGAAATACCAATTGCCCGATCCTTACATCGCTTTTATCGGGAACACCGACCCCCGCAAAAATGTTGACAATGCCGTGCGCGCTTATGCCGAATATTTCGAAAAGTCCGACAAAAGGCGACAATTTGTCATGCTTTACAACGATCCGAAGGCTTTCAAGGTATTGCTCGAAAAATTGCACATGGATCATCTGAAAGGACACATCAGGACGCTTGGATACATCGAAAGCGCCGATATGGCGACATTTTATTCGCTGGCCGACATGTTCCTCTACCCGTCGCGGCGCGAAGGGTTCGGCATGCCAATACTCGAAGCCATGGCCTGCGGAACGCCGGTCGTCACCTCCAACGTATCGTCGATGCCCGAAGTGGGGGGCGATGCCGCCTTGTATGCATCACCCGACAACTACCGGGAAATAGCCGGGCAAATGTTAAACCTCGAAACACATCCCGAACTGAGGAAAAAAATGGTGACCGCAGGGTTTGAACAGTGTAAGAAATTTGATTGGGATAACGCTGTACAACAAATTTTGAACGTCTATCAAAAAGTCTACACACAGGCGAAACATTTGTAGCCTTCATACGTATACGTAATGGACGCATGAAACGAAAACGTCGGTTTTTCCAATATCCGTCAATTTTTAGTTTTTTAAGTGATCATTAAAATGGCAAAGTTTCGCGTTGGGTATATCGATATGCTTCGAGGATTTACCATGCTCTGGGTGGTATGTTTGCATTTGAACATTTCTATCGGGATCGCCAATGACTTCCGGATGCCCATCCTCTTTTTCATATCAGGTATATTTTTTAAAATCAGACCGTTTCCTGAATTTTTTCTCAGGAAAACCAACATGATTTTGATCCCCCTGCTTTTTTTCTGGTTCATTAGCTGGATTTGCGCCATTATCCAGGACGAATTTATCCCCGTGCACTTCAACCTCTCGCAAGTGAACTGGGGCAGCGTTTTCGACCTGCTTGACAAGTATTCATATATGAAGATCAATATCCTGTGGTTCCTGATCGTGCTGTACGTCATCAACCTGTTCTATTACCCGCTGGTGCGGTATCTCAACCGGAATTACATACTGTTAACCGGTGTTATTCTATACCTGACAGCGGGATATATCGATTCGAAGATACAAATGCAGATACAGATATTTCATATGTGGAGATTCCTTACCTACCAGTTATTCTTCGTGCTGGGTATCTTTTACGGACGGAAAATGCTCGAATGGCTTGCCAAAAACACCAGGCAACTGTATGTAGTTTTGGGCGCGTGTCTGGTTGTGTTTGCTGTTTGTCAGGTGATCGACTGGGAAGCGCCTTATTTCAACATGGCGCCCAAGCGTTTGTATAATCTCGTGCCATCCTTTGCACTTGTCATCATGCTTTTCTGGCTTTTCAGCAAGCTGGAAAAGTTCAAAATCATGGAATTTTTCAGGTTCTTTGGAGCCAATTCCTTAACGATATACGCCTCGCACGTGATCATCCAGAATTATGTGCTGCTCGTTTTCCTCGATCCGTTTGTAAAGCGGCATTTCAATGTCGACGACCATAAAACCCTGTACGGATGGTTTCTGTTCTTCATGATTTGCGGGATAGGGTACATATCCATCCGGTTTTTCAATCGCTGCTTGCCCCAATTTGCAGGTAAAAAGGATTTTTTCAAACTGCCGGAACCTAAAGTGTTACCGGCAATAAAAGAACCTGAACCGGTGGCATTTCGTAATTAAGTGCAGCAAATGAAAATCCAACTGACAAGAACCGGGAAGAGCAGGCGGCTGACCTTGTGGGGATGGCTGACGGTTACGGGTGGCGTTGCATTGCTGGCGTACATCTGGTTCATCACGATTCACGACTTTTTAGCCCTAAACGAACCGGTAAATGCGCCTGTCCTGGTTGTTGAGGGTTACGTGCCCGATTACGTCCTCGACAGTGTAGCGGTTGTATGGAAGAACAACCCGGCCTTATTCATCGTATGTGCCGGGCTGCCGGTCAGAAAAGGAGAATTTTGTACCGGATACGGCAGTTATGCAGATTACAGTATGGCTTATCTTCGCGCAAACGGAATCGATTCGTTGCATGTTGTCAGCGCTCCTGCCCGGCTAACGGACAAAGACAGGACTTATACCACGGCCATGGCTGCCAGGGAAAGGTTAAAAGCATTGGGTTACGCCTCGGGCAAAGTGGATGTTGTTTGCCTGGGGACGCATGCCCGCCGGTCGTTGCTTTTATACCGCAAGGCTTTTAAACCCGGCTGGAATGTCGGAGTCATATCATACAGGGACGATTATCCCCGGCAGTGGTGGCGAACCAGCGAAGGCGCCCGGGCTGTAGTGTATGAAATGTTTGCTTATTTATATTGTGTCATTTTTTTTCATCCTTGAACGATGTATTGTTTTCTGACAGTTCTCTTTTGGTTATCGATATTGATCGTGTGTTACACATACGTCGGCTATGCCGTCCTGCTGTGGCTGATGGTTAAGATCAGGGAGGCCGTCAAAGGGAAACGCGTATGGAAGGTTGCCGGCGATTACCCGGAAGTGACTCTCCTGGTAGCTGCTTACAACGAAAAAGATTATGTGACCGCGAAAGTAAAAAATTCGACGGAACTGGAATATCCTAAAGAAAAGTTAAAGTTGGTATGGGTTACCGATGGATCGGACGATGGCACGCCTGATTTGTTGCGTCAATACCCGGAAGTCACCGTACACCACCAGCCGGTGCGCGCCGGGAAGATTTCCGCTATGAACCGCGGGATGAAGCTTTTAGACACATCCATCGTTATTTTCTCCGATGCCAACACCATGTTAGGCAAAGACTCGGTGATGCGGATCGTTCACCTGTTTGCCGACCCCGGAGTGGGTTGCGTGTCGGGCGAAAAACGGATATTTAATAACGAAAAAGACATGGCAGCCGGTGCAGGCGAAAGCCTGTACTGGAAATACGAGTCGTTCCTGAAAAGCTACGATGCCCGCCTGTACTCGGTAGTGGGTGCAGCCGGCGAGTTGTTCGCCATCCGCCGCGAGTATTACGCCGAAGTAGAAAAAGATACGCTGCTGGACGATTTCATCATCTCCCTGCGCATTGCTATGAAAGGACATACCACACAATACGATCCGGAAGCATACGCCTGCGAAGATTCGTCGGCAAACGTCAAGGAAGAACTGAAACGCAAGGTACGCATTGCCGCCGGCGGCTTCCAGTCGATTGTTCGCCTGGCTCCGCTGCTGAATATCTTCAAATACGGAATGCTTTCGTTCCAGTATATTTCGCATCGCGTATTGCGGTGGACTTTAGCTCCCTTGAGCCTGCTGTTGCTGCTCGTCAGTAATTTCGCACTGGCCTGCCGGCTCGGTTTGTGTTCGTGCAATTTTTTCACCATCGCTTTCCGGCTGCAAATCTGTTTTTATGCCATGGCCCTGCTGGGCTGGTTTCTTGAAAATCGCCGGATCAAACTCAAGATTCTGTTCGTTCCATATTACTTTTTTATCATGAATTATGCCGTATACCTCGGTTTCTTCAGGTACATGAAAAAATCGCAGAATGTGACGTGGGAACGTGCAAAAAGGAGAAATTAAGATTTCATCAATTCACTGTTATTGAAATAAACCCTCAAGATACCTGTTATGGCACAAAAATCACCTTATGTAGAAACGCTTCGTGGATTTGCGATACTGCTGGTTGTACTGGGACATGTGATAGGAGACAGCGCAAGTGGTGGAATGAAAGTTGGCGACGATTCGATTTGGCGGTATATCTATTTCAATATAGACAAGTTGCAAATGCCCCTGTTTACGTTAATTGCGGGATGGGTTTATGCAATTCGTCCATTTTTGAAGACCCAAAACTTTTGGCTGTTTACCAAACAAAAGCTGCAAAGGGTTTTAATCCCCATGTTGGCTGTAGCAACCATATACTATCTGTTGAAAGCCTTAACCGGAGGTGAAAACGGCGAACAACCCGGCAAAATATGGGTATTACTCGTTTTTCCATACAATGTTTATTGGTACCTGCCTTCCTTATTCTGGTTATTCATCATTGCCGGTTTACTGGACAAATACCGGTGGCTGGAAAAAATTGAACAATTGGCGGCCTTCCTTTTGGCTGGTATTTTGTTATATAAATACCAGGACTGGTTGATTCCGGAAACTGTCCCTAACATCTTTTCATTTAAAGGCGCCATCTATTTATGGCCGTTTTTTTTGTTGGGTATGGGCATACAGCGCTTCAATGCAGTATTGTCGGAAAAACGGTTTGTAGCAGGTTTATGGTGTCTTTTTATAGCATGCATGGCATTGGTTCAACTCGTGTGGTTTCAAATCATCGGCGACGGGTATTCGAGCTACGGCAGAAATTCCTGGTTGGGAATATGTACCGGACTGTCATCTGCCGCATTGTTTTACAGTCATATCAAAATAAAAGCACTGGTTTGGATCGGTGGTTTCTCATACACGATTTACCTGTTCCACTCAATAGCCAAAGGAATCTGCCTGCAGGCGTTAACAAAACTTGGTGTCGGTTATCTTTTGATACTTTTTGTTTGCGGCGTCATCGCAGGCGTCCTGATACCTGTATTCATCGATAAAATATTGGAAAAGTGGAAAATAACCAGATTTGTTTTTTTAGGGAAAAAATAGGATAAATGTCTTCACTGAAACAAAAAACATTAGCCGGTTTAAGCTGGAGCTTCGCAGATAATTTTGCTTCCCAGGGAATTGCTTTCACTGTCCAGGTCATACTGGCGCGATTGATCGATCCCGAAGAGTTTGGCGTGGTTACGATGATTGCTATTTTCATAGCGTTGTCCATTACCTTTATCGATAGCGGCTTCGGTCAGGCATTGATCCGTAAAAAGAACTGTACTCAGGCCGATTACAGTACCGTTTTCTTCTTCAACCTTGCGATAGGGATTGTTCTGTATATCCTTCTTTATTTTTCAGCCCCGCTGGTTGCCGATTTCTTCAATGAACCGCGGGTAAGTCCCATCCTGCGTGTCGCCGGACTTGTACTGATCATCAATGCCGCAAGCGTCATACAATTGACGCTCCTGATCAAAAATATCGATTTCAAAACCAAAACCAAAATATCGCTGAGCGCTGAGCTGTTATCCGGTGGAATAGCCATTGTGATGGCATTTAGAGGTTTTGGAATATGGAGCCTGGTTGCCCGTAGCGTCCTGGTACCTTTGTTTACAGCCGTTTTTATCTGGTTATCCGGCAAATGGCATCCGGCGTGGATATTTTCGATCAAAAGTTTCAAGGAACTGTTTGGGTTTGGATACAAATTATTGTTGTCCACCCTGATCAATACTGCTTCCCGCAATATATACTCTCTCATCATTGGGAAGTTTTTCTCGGCAGCAACCTTAGGCTTTTATGGACGAGCCGAACAGTTCAACAATATTTTTTCATCCACCCTTACCACCAACATCCAGCGGGTTTCGTATCCTGTGCTGGCTTCCATACAGGACGACCCGGAAAAGCTCAAGAAAGGCTACCGGAAGTTGATTAAAAGCACCATGATGGTCGCCTTCTCGCTGATGTTGGGCCTGGCTGCCGTTGCCGAACCTTTGATTACCGTCCTGATCGGGGAACAATGGTTGCCTTGCGTACCTTATCTGCAACTGATGTGTTTTGCCTCCATGCTTTACCCGTTGCATGCCATGAACCTGAATGCCATCACCGTCAAAGGGCGATCGGACCTGTTCCTTAAGCTGGAAATCATCAAGCAGATCATTGATGTTCCGCTCATTCTGATCGGGATTTTCCTTGGCGTGGAAGCGTTACTGATCGGAAGCATTGTCATGTCGTTTGCCTGCTATTTCCTGAACAGTTATTATTCGGCGAATCTGATCCATTATTCCACCGGGGAACAGTTATGGGATATTCTCCCGCTATTGACGGTTGCCGGAGCGGTGTCCCTGCTTGTATGGGGCGTAACTTTCCTGCATATGAACAACTGGGCGACGCTTATGATACAGGTGGCTGCCGGTGCAGGCCTGACCGTCGGGATATACGAAGCCATGAAGCAACCCGATTATAAGGAAATGAAACAGATTGTACTGCAAACAATCCACAAGTTAGTATAAATCATCAAAAAAGAATTATTTAAATAAAGAAGAATCATGAGAGTAGGTGTTATGCAACCGTATTTTCTACCATATATTGGATATTTCCAATTAATGAAATACGTTAACAAATATGTGATCGCTGATGATGTGAATTTCATCAAAAGTGGCTGGATCAGCCGGAACTACATGTTGCTGGACGGGAAACCGTTCATGTTTCATTTACTGCTCCAGGGCGCCAGTCCCAACAAGTGGATCAAGGATGTGACGGTGCTTCCCGATCAGCGCAAGTTGCTGAGAACAATTGATCTGTATTACAGGAAAGCGCCTTATTTCAAGAATATCTTCCCGATGATGGAAGAAATCATCCGGTACGAAGATAAAAACTTAGCCCGGTACGTGGGTAACAGCTTGATAAAGATTGCCGAATACCTGAATTTTGATACCGAATTTGTATATGAAAGCGAAAACAGTGCCTGCGACCGTTCGTTGAAGGCGCAGGAACGGCTGATCTCCGACTGCAAGCTCTTTGGAGTGACCGAATACATCAACGCCATCGGCGGAACGGCCTTATACAGCAAAGAGGATTTCAAAAAGGCGGGTATCAATCTGTATTTCCTGAAATCACGCCCGATAGAATATAAACAGTTCAACGACGCTTTTATACCCAATCTTTCCATCCTGGACGTGCTGATGTTCAATTCGGTGAAACAGACCAACGAACTGCTGTTGCAATTCGATCTGGTGTAGTCATCATTTTTCCTTTGACCCTGTCAGCAGTTTTGCAGCCTTGACGTCAAGCAATTCTAACAAATAAAGAATCCACGAATATGAAGACGATGAAAAAGAAGTATATTTGTATGGTGTATGATTGCGTGCATGAAGGTGTACTTTTTTTATAATCAATTAATAATAATATAGATATGAATCTTACCAAAAAATTATCGGACGCTTTTAATGAGCAAATCAAAGCGGAGATGTGGTCATCAAATCTTTACCTGTCGATGGCTGTATATTTTATGGATGCCGGTCTTGATGGCTGTGCACACTGGATGAAGAAACAGACAGCGGAAGAATTGGAGCATGCGCATAAATTGATCGACTATGCGGTGAAGCGTGGAGGCAAGGCGGCTGTCAGCCGGATTGATGCTGTACCGACCCAATGGGACAGCCCGCAAGCCGTATTCGAACATGTGTATCAACACGAATGTCATGTATCGGAACTGATCGACAAATTGATGGACCTGGCTATTGCCGAAAATGACAGGGCAACGCAGGAATTTCTGAGATGGTTCGTCAGCGAACAGGTGGAAGAAGAAGAAAATGCCAGAGGCATCCTGGATAAGTTCCGCATATTCGGGGTACATGGCTTGTACTGTATCAATCACGATCTGGGTAAACGATAGGAAAAGGCCATGAAAAAATATCAGTGTAACGTATGCGGATATATATATAATCCGGCCGAAGGCGATCCTGACAGTGGCATACAGCCCGGAACAGCTTTCGAAGACATCCCTGACGACTGGGAGTGCCCGCTCTGCGGGGTAGGGAAAGATGATTTTACGCTCGTAGATTAACCGGATGATCCATGCAAGGCTGTTTGAAGAGGTTCAAGCAGCCTTTTTTCGTGCCGCATATCCATTTTTTCATGCCGCACATCCATTTTTTCGTGCCGCAGAGTCATTTTTTCGTGCCGCAGAGTCATTTTTTCGTGCCGCAGAGTCATTTTTTCGTGCCGCAGATCCATTTTTCCATGCCGCAGAGTCATTTTTCCATGCCGCAGAGTCATTTTTTCATGCCGCAGATCCATTTTTTCGTGGTACAGCCTGTTCGGTGGCGGTCGTTGCGGCGGACAAAGTTAATGCTTATGCAATCCACATTCCCGATGGTCGGGCGATTCCCACCACCAGCGGCCTGCCCTTATGTCTTCGCCGGCCTGAACAGCGCGTGTACACGGCTGACATCCTATACTCGGAAATCCTTTGTCGTGCAACACGTTATAAGGAACGTTATTTTTCCTGATATAATCCCATACATCTGCTTCCGTCCAGTTGATCAGCGGGTTGATTTTTATCAGACTGTTTGCTTCATCCCATTCCAGTAGCTTCATGCCGTGGCGCGTTACCGACTGCTCGCGCCGAAGCCCGCATATCCACGCATCCAGTCCTTTGAATGCCCTTTTCAACGGTTCGAGTTTTCGGACACGGCAACAGCGCTGCCTTTTTTCAATGCTGTCGTAAAACAGGTTGACGCCTTCGGCTGAAACCATTTTTTCAACCGAAACATAATCGGGAAAGAAAACGTCTGTTTTTATACCGTATCGTGTGTTGGTCTTGTCGAGCAGGCTGTATGTTTCGGGAAACAGCCGTCCCGTATCGAGCGTGAAAATACGGGCGTCTTTCCGTATTTTGCATACCATATCGGTTAATATCTGGTCTTCAAGGCCAAGACTTGACGACAGGGCAATCCTGTTTCCGTATAAATTCAAAAAGTGTTTCAGAACGGTTTCCGGACTCCCGGACTGAAAATCATGATTTGCCTTTCTTATAAATTCATCCTGCTCCATAATGATTTGCTTTACTGTTTATAAAATCATACCCGCTCCTGCGGTTTCAAAGGTTCCCGGATCAATAAATATGAGACTTCCCGTTGTACGGTTTTCGGTATAGGAGTCGAAAACCAGCGGCGCCGCGGTTTTAATCGTTATTATGGCGATGTCGTTCATGTTTAGCTGTTCCACGCCGTTTTCGTGACGAAGCGTATTGATGTTGACGCGGCTGTTGATCCGCTTCACAATTCCCTGCGTTTCTCTTGCGGTATGCCTGATGATATACCTGTTTCCTTCCTTCAACGGTTTCTGGTTAAACCAGCATACGGTCATTTTCAAGTCCTGCGATACGGAAGGCTGTTTTCCCGACACGCCCGCCAAAAGATCGCCCCTGCCGACATCAATATCATCGGTTAGCCGGATAATTACAGAGTCGGGAGTATAAGCTGCTTCAATTTCCTTTTCTGCCTGCGAAATGGAAGCAATGTTCGACTTCAGTCCCGAAGGCAGGGCAATGACGGCATCGCCCTTTTTCAGAATCCCTCCCGACATCCGCCCGGCATATCCGCGAAAATCATGAAACCTGTCCGAAATCGGACGGATGACGTATTGTACGGGGTAGCGCACGTCCTTCATGTTCAACTTATGGTCAACGGGAATGGTTTCGAGAAGTTCCAGCAGTGCAGGGCCTTTATACCAGGGCATGCTGGAAGATTTATCCACTACATTGTCCCCCATTTTGGCGGATATGGGAATAAAATGAACATCGGGAAGATTCAGTTCCGCCGACATTTTTTTATAAACATCCCGGATACGGTTAAAGGTAAACTCCGAAAAATCAACCAGATCCATTTTATTGATACATACGGTCACATGCGGAATACCCAGCAGCGACGCGATACAGGAATGGCGAACGGTCTGTTCGAGCACACCGTTTCGGGCGTCAATCAGGATAATTGCGAGGTCGGCGGTAGATGCGCCCGTTACCATATTACGCGTATACTGGACGTGTCCCGGAGTATCGGCAATGATAAATTTGCGCTTCGGCGTGGCAAAATAGCGGTACGCCACGTCAATGGTAATTCCCTGTTCCCGTTCGCTGCGCAATCCGTCGGTCAGCAGCGCAAGGTTCACGTCTTCGTTGCCCCGGCTGCGCGAAGCAGCCTCAACTGCTTCCAGCTGGTCTTCGAATATCGATTTGCTGTCGTAAAGCAAACGGCCGATCAGCGTGCTCTTTCCGTCATCAACGCTGCCTGCGGTGGTAAAGCGCAGCAGTTCCATATCAAGATAACCGCCCGTACTGACTGTTTCCATATTCATGAGTCTTATCATTAAAAATAACCTGCCACTTTACGGTCTTCCATTGCCGTTTCGGAACGCTTGTCGTCGGCGCGGCTGCCGCGTTCGGTAACACGGGTGGCTGCAATCTCTTCGATGATCTCTTCCAGCGATGAAGCCCGCGATAAAGAAAGCCCCGTACAGCTTATATCGCCAATGGTACGGCACCGCACTTCTTTGATCTCAACCTTTTCGGTCGGCCTGATCTTCATGCACGGTTCGGCTGCCAGCCATTGCCCGTCGCGGCAAAAGACCTTCCGCCCGTGCGTAAAATAGATGCCCGGCATTTCGATGTTTTCGAGGTAGACATATTGCCACACATCCATTTCAGTCCAGTTGCTGATGGGGAATACCCTGAAATGTTCGCCTGTATTCTTTTTTCCGTTAAAGATATTCCATAATTCGGGACGCTGGTTTTTGGGATTCCACTGTCCGAACTCGTCGCGGTGCGAAAAGAAGCGTTCTTTGGCGCGCGCTTTTTCTTCGTCGCGCCGCGCACCGCCGATGGCAGCGTCGAACTTATGCTTTTCGATGGTATCGAGAAGCGTAACGGTCTGCAACTTGTTGCGGCTTGCTTCAAATCCCGTTTCCTCGACAACCCTCCCGCTGTCGATGGATTCCTGTACCGACCCGACAACAAGCGATACGCCGAGGCGTTTCACCAGCTCGTCGCGGTAACTGATGGTTTCGTCGAAGTTATGCCCCGTATCGATATGAACCAGCGGGAACGGTATTCGTGCGGGATAAAAAGCCTTGTATGCAAGATGCGTGACGACGATCGAGTCTTTTCCGCCCGAAAAAAGTATCGCGGGACGCTCGAACTGCGCCGCTACTTCGCGCAGCACATAGATCGATTCGGCTTCAAGCTCGCGCAAATGAGTCAGTTTATTCATTTTGATTCTTTGATTTTCAATTTCTGATTGATATTGGATTTATGTTCGGATTTCCGGTGAAAGCATGGTTGCTGTCAGCTAAATGCGCCGGAAAGATATTCTTTGGTCAACTCATGCTGCGGATGATTAAAAATCTGTTCGGCCGCGCCCGATTCAATCAGTTCGCCGAGGTACATGAATATCACATAATCGGCGATACGTCTTGCCTGCCGAAGCGTGTGCGTTACCATAACGATAGAATAATCGCGCTTGAGTTTGACGAACAGCTCCTCAATATTTTTACTCGACAGCGGGTCGAGTGCGCTGGTAGCTTCGTCGGCAAGGATGAACCGCGGCTCGACGGCAAGGCTTCGCGCAAGGCACAGGCGTTGCTGCTGCCCGATCGAAAGCCGGGACGCGGGAGTGTTAAGCCTGTCCTTTACCTCATTCCACAATCCGACCGCTTCCAGGTAATATTTCACGATCATTTTGAGTTTCCGCCTGTTGCCTATGCCGTGAATGCGACAGCCGTAAGCTACATTCTCGAATACCGACATGGGCAGCGGACAGGGTTTCTGGGACACAAGCCCGATCCTGCGGCGCAGGCTGATGATTTTTTCGCCGCTGCCGATGATATCCTCATTCCCAAGAATGATTTCTCCCGTTATGCGAAAGCCTTCCTCCAAATCCGTCAGGCGGTTCATCGTTTTCAGCAGCGTTGTCTTTCCACATCCGGAAGGCCCTATGATACAGGTTATTTTCCTGTCGGGCAGCATCAGGTTGATGTTTTTCAGTATGTGGTTGTCTTTTGCATGGACGTTGAGGTTGCGTACTTCCAGTTTAGTGTCTTCGGTTTCCCTGACGAACTTATAATCGGGACGGAAAAATTTTCTCGCACGTCCGATAAGCTTTCCGTCGGGAGTTGCGCCGGTCATGTTCGAAAGATGTGTCAACAGGCTTTTTATCCGCATATTTACTGTAATTTGTTTTTTGAAAAACGACTTGTAATCAACCGTCCCGCGAGGCTGAGCACGAGGACAATCAGCGTAAGCACAAGGGCGGCCGCGTAAGCCCTTTCCTGCACTTCCTTCACAGGACTGCTCATCTGGAAGAAAACGGCCAAAGGGAGCGTGGCGGCAGGCTGCGAAAGCGACGAGGGAATACTGTCGGTATATCCCGCCGTAAACATAACGCCTGCGGCATCGCCAATAGCGCGTCCTATCGAAAGCAGGGTGGCGGTTGCTATTCCGGGGGCTATCTGGCGCAGGACGACGCGGATCGTTTCATAACGCGTGGCTCCCAGCGAATATGCCGCGTCGAGGATTTCACGCGGGAACTGCCGCGCCGCCTCGTCCATCGAACGTATAAATACCGGTATAATCAGCAGGGTAACGACAATAATACCGCCCAGCAGCGAAGTACGCAGCCCGAAATAAATCATCAGGGTAAAACCGAATGCTCCATAAACGATTGATGGAATACCGAAAAGCACATCATAGGCAAGACGTGCGGCATAAGCCAGCTTCGACCGTTTCTTCAGGTAAACGTTGAGATAGAATACAACAGGTATGCTGACAGAGAGTCCCAACAGTGCGGAAATCCCCACAATATAAAGCGACCCTGCGATAGCATTCAGGAAACCGCCTTCTTTTCCGATGTAGAACCCGCCGCCGGGAAGTTTGGTGATCATATCCCAGCTCATTGCGTTCCAGCCTTTACTCGCAACAGTCCAGACGATGCTGAGCACAAACCCGAATACGGTCAGGGTTGCCATATACATCAGCACCTTAAAGATTTTCTCTTCAATGAATTTAAACTGCATCAGGTAAAACTTTTTTCGATCCGGTACAAAACAGACCGCGATACGAGATTAAACAACAGGATGACAACAAAAAGCACCAGCGCGGCAAACATCAGCGCAGCCTCATAATCCGGCAGCGAAAGCATTTCACCGTAGTTATTGGCGATCAGTGCAGGTAGCGGATATGCGGCGTCGAACAGCGAACGGGGTATGTGCGGCATGTTACCGCATACCATCAGGACGGCGATGGTTTCGCCGAAAGCGCGTGAAACAGCCAGAATAACTGCCGCCAGAATGCCCGGAAATGTTTTGCGCAACACCACTTTTTTAATGGTCTGCCACCGGGTTGCGCCCAGCGACATGGACGTTTCGCGCAATTGTCCGGGCACGGATGCGAATATCTCAATAAAAAGGCTTGTGAGCAAAGGCAATATCATCACGCCAAGTACAATACCGCCTGCAAGTACGGTATATCCCGTGGAAAACTCCACAAAATGAGGAGCCAGTATTTCTGAAATCCACGGAACAATCAGCAGCGTTCCCCAAACTCCGTATATCACCGAAGGCAATCCGGCAAGAATATCAAGCGCAGGGAAAACATATTTTTTCACTCTCCGGTCGCCGTATTCCGTCAGGTAAATAGCGGTGAGCAAGGCTACAGGCAACGACAGAACAATTGCGATCCCGGTAACCCAAAGTGTTCCCACCAGAAAAGGCAGGAAGCCAAATTCGCCCTTTAGCGGTTTCCAGTTGCTTGAGAACAGCAGTTCGCCCAGCGTATGCTCCTCAAAAATGGGCGCCGATTTCAGGAAAAGCCCCATACCCATGAGAAAAACCAGCATCAGCGACATGACCGTCAGGAAGAACATCACGCCGCCGGCTGTTTTATTTTTCAGAATACGGAAATTCACTGTCGCCTTTTTACTGTTTCCCAATCAAATCCAAGCCCCTTTGCAGTTTTTCTTCCGAAAGGGAAATATATCCTGCCGGAACATTATACTGTTGCCCGTCGGTCAGGATAAACCGCAGGAATGCCACAAGGGCGGGATTTTCGGGAATGCCGGCGGTTACCAGATAGAGGTCGCGGGCGGGCGGCGACGGATATTTGCCGGCGGCAATGGCTTCAATGATGCGGTCTTTTGTTTCATAAAAGGACTCTTCGGGGTCTATTTGCCCGTTTCCGTCCACATCAATGGGAAACACCAACATTCCCGGATTGGGAAGGCGCGTATTTTCGTCGTATGTATAGGATAAATTGTTAAATCCTATGCCGAGCCTGTCGCGCTGTACTGCCTGCGCAACTCCGGGATCGCCGAAAACAGCAGTACCGGCGAGGTCTTCCTGTTTCCTGTCCATCCATAAAGCCCATGTTTCGGCAGCTCCGCAAGCATCGGAGCGCGTATAAAGATGAACGGGACTGTTGTCCGCTGTCCCCGCTACCTGTCCCCACGTCCTGTATTCCTCCGAAATCCATAATCCCGAAGCAACCCCGCGGGACAGTCCCCTTTTCATAAGGTCGGCCAATGCCGGGTTTCCCGTGTTGACGGTTGCAACCACCGCGTCTTTGGCAACTGCAAAGGGTACGGCGCCTTTAGCGGCTTCGGGAGGATAAACCTCGCGCGACACCATTCCCAAATCAACCACGCCGGCAAGAACGTCGGTCATGCCTTTCCCCGCTCCTCCCGCCGAAATGTCAATGCGTACCCCCGGATGTATCTTTTGAAATTCTTCAGCCCATTTAACGGCTAACGGATAGAGGGCAAAGGCGCCCGACAGGGAGAGTTCTCCGCTTAATTCGCCTTTGGCAGCCTTGCGGCGTCCTCCGCAGGAAACCGCGACGGCTAAAATCACAGTAACGGCAAGAACCGATATAAATACTTTCTTCATGACAATGATAATTTAAGATTAACGAAACAGTCCGAATAACTGTATGGCTATGTAATTGACATTTTTACTGCCGACAAACGTCCTGTACACATAGTTCATCTGTAAGCGTATGTTTTTGGCAGGGGAATAATTGACTCCGATCAGATAGTGTATGCTTCGGGTTTCTTTGAGCGATCTGTCCCGCTGAAAATAATCGTACTTGAGCAGGGGCTGTACTTTAGGATGAACAAAATAAGCCAGCACTCCGTACCATCCTTCACTTTCTGTCGCACCCGATTTTCCCTGTATGTACTCGCTCCTCACGAGAAGTTTTCCGTTATCGTACTTTATTCCCCCGCCTGAACGAATCCGCTGATGCGTTTCCTCCTGCAGCCCCGAAGTCCCGTTATGATGGAATACCGATAATGTCAACGCTCCGGTCGGATTCACCGACAGGGTTCCCGAAAAATCCTTTGCTTTGTTTCCGTCCGTCGTGTTGATGCCGTTTCCCGAAAAAATACCCATTGTGTAGCGAATCAGGTAATGGCTTTCCTGCTTGAAAAAACCTCCGTAAAAATCAATTCCCACATCGCGCCCGTTAGCCGAGATGCCCGAAACATCATTATATCCGCAGAGCGCTGTTATTACCTGCGAATTTTCGACGGTTTCGAGCGTATGCGGGCCGTATGGGTTTTCGAGCGAGAAAGGTAGTTTTTGCTGCCCGGCCAGGACATTGAAGTAGCTGCCCGGCTTCCACTCGAAATATGCGTCGAGTATTCTGGGCGCGCCGGCCAGTTCCGCCTGCAAACGGTAACCGAAGGAGCGGACAATATCGCCGCGAAAATCAATGCGCGCCCTCCGAATATCAAACCCGTTACTGCCATCCGCATCGCTGTACTGGTAGCGCATATTCACAAATCCGTATATCTGAGGCAATTTCGAAACAATATTTTCCATTTTGGCAATCCGTTCTTCGGGAACATCATTTTCCCGAGCCGACAAAATCGGGCAGAACAGCGCCGTTAAAGCCGCCATTGAAAAACAGATTCCCGGCCTTGCAGATAATCGACTGCCGGGCAGAAGCGTCTTTGGAAAATACAATAAAAATTTCATATAAGCCATTAAAGATTTGTTACTTTTAACTTTTTGACTGTCTGTTTTTCTGTTCTTAAAATATGTGCAAAGGAATACATAATGTCCGGTAATTTCATGTACATTCGGATTAATAATTTTACATCAAAAGATTAAATTTTCCATATTTTTATATTGATATTTTAAGATATTGGATGCCTGCCTCCCGGCATCTAAAACTTCATCCCGATGCAGGCGAAAGTCGAAACAGTGCTGTATTTGTGATAGAGCGTGTAGTAAAACCGGTCCTCGTAAGTCATGCCCAGGCGGAATGTAATACCGACCTCAAATACGGGTTTCTTTTTCGTATGAATTTCCATTCCCAGACCGGTGTAGACCGAAATGTTCCACGGTTCGATTTTATCCGTCACAAAATCGGATGTTTCATCGAGCAGGTCATTGGGCGTACCGTTAAATTCCCAACGGTAATAATTGTCGGCGCGGGCATGAAAGTTATGTCCGAAGGAGGGGCCGATCACCACAAACGGTTTGAATGCACTCCCCTTCAACGGTATGGCAAAACAGGCGGTAACAGGGATTTCGAGTGCATGGATGGTAAGGTTGGCGGCGTACAGCGTTTTGTCCCATTCGGGAATACCCAGCATCGGGTCGTCCTTGGCGTAGAAAAGCCGCGGGTTGAGCATCGAACCGCCCTTGTGTGTGTATTCGACCGATAATCGCGCGGCAAGCCAGGGTTTGAACCAGTATTCGCCCGTGAATCCCATCGTAAAGGTAACCCGGCTATCGCCCAGCATGTACAGGTGATGGTGCGTCAGGCATGTAGTTCCGGCGCCGATCTTTGCACCAAGCCGGAAACCTGTTGTATCGGTTTCGACTGCGCGGACATCCATGAAAAGATGGAATATCAATATGATGAAAACCGGAACTTTTTTCCTGTGTTCCAAGCGCTTATTTTTCGATGATAAAATCCACATTTTTGGGATGGAATTTTACGTCGGTTATGTAATCGGGCGTCCGTAACAGGGACACTTTTACTTTGGTCTGGTTGTCCTTCGCATCCTTCATAACGGAAGCGTAATCCGCTACGGCCCGGAACATGTAGGGCTGTAATTTTTCGTAATCGACAATGGGTACCATGCAGCTGACCGTTACCGAGGCCGGGAAGAATTTCATGGTCAAACCTTCGGGCAGGTTCACCGGTTCGACAGGTACGGCGATGGTTGCCTCCGTGTGACGTTCGATGGCTTGCACAATGCGTACTTCGCCGACCGAATACCGCAACTGGTGGACGGGTTGCAAATCGACGGAAGTACGAAGGGAGTCCTTCAGCTTTTTGAAAACCTTGGCCTGGGTGTATACATAATGCATGGTGTCGATGAGCGCCTGAGGGCCTGTTACGGTTATTGTCCCGGGTTCGATCCGCATGTTGCCTCTTGGCAGGAAACCCTTTTCAAATTGAAGTTGCAGCGTCGATTTTACAGGTATGTCTTTCCGGATGGTTTCGCTAAATAGAAATTTCAACGTATCGGGAGCAACGAGCCGCAATTTGACGTCGGAACTTAACTGTGCCGCAATTCTGTCGAACACGGATTGCGCCGTGAGGAAATATTCGCCTTGCGGGACGTTGCTGTTTCTCCGTAAGGTCTGATAGCTTGCTTCCAGCGTTACCGGGTGAAAGATCAGTCCGAACCGGTATTTCAATAGCGTAAATCCCTGTGCATTGATGGTTAATGTCAGGTATTCGGACGGAGTATTCACCAATACCTTGCCTTCGGGCAGGTCGGTGTATTTTACCGTGAATTTCAGATCGGCAGTGTAATCCTTATTCAAGGCATTGAGATACCAGATAGCGATCGCAATCAACAAAAAAACCAGGTAGGTCAAAAACTCATGACTCATATTGTTTTTGATACTTTGATCCAGTTGTTTGAATGTGTTGATGATCCGGACTTTTTTCAACATGGTAATCAACTATTTCTGTATTGATTTGAACATGAAGACCTGTCTGATTTACCTCCGCTTATGCCCGGTTTGAAAACCTGACAGGTCGTAATCGTCATGCAATCCTTTGCGCTGCCTTCCGGAGGCTCCCTATTTCTGGCCGGCCAGGTCGGTAGCGTCTTTCAGTATGGCGTACTTGTCGACTTTGATGGTGATGCCGTTGGCTATTTCCACTTCTACCGTATTTTCGCTGATCCCGGTTATTTTTCCGTATATGCCGCCGGTGGTGATTACTTTATCGCCTTTTTGGAGCGCCGCGCGATAGTTTTTCAAGTCTTTCTGTTTTTTCATTTGCGGCCTGATCATGAAAAAGTAGAAAACGACGATGATCAATAACAGCGGGAGGAAAGTTCCCAGTCCGCCCATCGCTCCTTCGCCGTTCGGTGCGGCGTTCTGCAATAAAATGTATGAAATTGTCATAAAAATATACTTGTTGATTGGTTAATTGGTTTACTTTTCAGTTGGCATCACTTCGCAGGTGAATGACAGCGCGGTGTTGGACGGCTCGGTGTTGGTGACTACAATAACCGATTTATGCTGTCTTCCCGGCCGACCCCTGGTGTTGAATACGATTTCGATGGCGCCTTTTTTGCCGGGCCGAATCGGTTTCCGGTCATATTTGGGCACGGTGCAGCCGCAGGTTGGCTTGACGCTCTGGAGCAGCAAGTCGGCATCGCCCGTATTGATCACTTCGTATGTGTGCGCTACTTTTTCGCCTTCTTTGACTTGTCCGAAATCGTGTTCCAGGGCAACAAACCTGATGGTGGTTTTTTGGAGTGTGGTGTCGATTTCGGAAGCGACGACATTTTCTTTTGATTTGCCTTTATGTCCGCATGCCGAAGCGCTTACCAGGAGTACGGCCAACAGGAAACAGGATAAATCTTTCATCTTAATCATCTTACTCATCTTACTTGAAAACTAAAAATAAGGGGCAAAGTTAATCAAATAAATTGAAAACACAGGGACTCGAATTTATGTGGCTTAGCCAGTCCGAAACTTGAAGTCCGAAACCAAAAGCTTTTTTTCCATCAATTGGCCTAAAAACTTCATGACGTCTTTTTGGCAGGTAACCTTATCGATGTTAAATTCCTGTGTTAACCGATCGATCAATTGATCAAACGTCTGAGGCTTTTCGAGCAGCTCCCATATTCTGCTTGCTATGGGGTTTAAGCCGTAATATTCGCCTGTTTCAATGCTCATCATCACTACTTCGTCGTCGATATGAGTGAATACCATGTCGGGCTGACGTTGCAGCAACCGGCTATCGGCTATGAGGGAACTGTTTTTCATGATCGGGTTATTTTCTGCAAAAATAACGATTATTTATTGCATCAACCGAATTTCATTTGAACCTTTTTACCTTTTGACCCTGCGTTGTAGAGACGCGATGCATCGCGTCTCTACAACGCAGCCTGACAGGTCGGCGCGATGCACCGGCGTGAGAGCGGCGCCCGACCTGACAGCGGTGGTAGAGTCTTCTTGACCCTGTCAGCAGCTACGCAGCCTGACAGGTCGGCGTATCGCACCGATACCGGGAGTAGCGCCAGACCTGACAGGGTCGCCAGACCTGTCAGGGTCAAAACCGAAACCGCAAACACGCCTGCCACCGTTGTCAGGGTCAAGACCGCTGACAGGGTGTGCCGCACGCTACCCTGACAGTGGTCGACAGACCCTGTCAGCGGTGGTACCGTACAACGTTGTACATAGATGTCGCATAACGTTGTGCATAGATGTCGCATAACGCTGTGCATAGATGCTGTACAACGCTGTACATAGATGCTGTACAACGCTGTATCAAGGCGCGGCGCCATCCGTTACGGAACGGTCAGGGTCGCCAGACCTGACAGGGTCAAACCCGCAAATACGCCTGCCACCGCTGTCAGGGTCAAGACCGCTGACAGGGTGCGTTACGCCCGTTGAGCGGCATTTGTAATGCCGCTCGGAACACGGGGCAATTTGTAATTGCCTGCGGCGGGATCGCTTCGCCAAGTTGTCCCCGTTGAGGTTATCAGGAGAATCATATTTCGATTCGGGAATCGATATCCGGATTGCAAATCCGGATATGTTCCGAGCCGAATTGCAAATTCGGCTCAACGGCGTGTCGCACCGATGGTGGGAGCAGCGCCCGACCTGACAGGGTCGTTAGACCTGTCAGGGTCAAAATGCTCGTCAGGGTCAAAACCGTAAGGGAGGTTACTGCTTGCGACACCCGCAAGTTACTGCTTGCGACACTCGCAAGTTACTGCTTGTGACACTCGCAAGTTAGTACCTCCGTCACTCGCAAGTTACTGCTTGCGACACTCGCAAGTTACTACCTCCGTCACAGCGGTCGTTATCAATCCCTGTTCGGAACTCTGTAAGCAGGGCCGGTTACAGGTTGCGGCAGGACTGTCAGCTCCAGGGTTCCCGTGGCACACTGCGATGCGGGAAGTCCGTTATCCTTCACATGGTAGGTTATCTTGAAGACATGACCTTCCGCATCGATCATGACGCCGGGATTGACGGTCAGAATTACGGTCGAATCGGCGGGATTGACCGACAGCGTGGCAAGAGTCTCGTCGAAGGCGTTGTCAAACTGCGCTTTTGTAAGGTAAATATCATTGTTGTCGATGTCGCTGTCGTTTTTCAGAACGTTTACCTCTGCCGTCCGCAAGTCTTCCGATATGCAGGCGTCCGCCCTGTCAGGCTCTGTTTTCGGCGGGATGTTCGTGTTGCAGGGTATTACGGCGGACTTTGTCAGTCCGGTAGAGAACTGCATTCCCTTGTAATAGGTAAGGCTTGACAGCGTTAAGGCTTCCGGTTTATAGCGACCAGCCAGCGAGCTGATTGCATCATTGGGATTTTCTATCGCTCCCACTTTATTGGAATTGTACAGTACTACATATATTTTACCGTCGGGTCCCAGCTTTAAGCCGCCGCCTTTGGTATCCTCAGCTGTTTGCGACCAGTACTGACGGGGACTTCCTTCAACTTGGAAAAGCGTTCCGGATATGTTGTACTGATACAGGCGGGCAATGCTTGCTGAACCGTTATCACTGTATGCACTAAAATATATTTGATTTCCATCCGGTGAAAATTCTGCGGCATATATACTCGAAATGGCATCGTCAACAGGAATGATGCATCTCTGGGATAGAGTACCGCTGGAATTATTAAAATTAAATACCTCTATATTGCGGGGAATAGTATTATTTACGATCGCAAAACGATTGGACTGCGGAGAAACGGCAAGGGTATAGCTCCTGCCTGCTGCGGTTCTGGGAAAGCTTGAATATGTCGCTCCGATCACAGGATGATCAGGATTGCTTACGTTCACCGAACGCACACGCAATTCATTACTGAAAAAACATTGATCACCGGGCAAGGTACTGCAATGGGCATAAATCAGCCAGTATCTGTCGGAAGTATTTGCTTCGGCTATCAGTCCGACCGATTCGGACATACCGATGGCCGGCGGTTCTATTATTCCATTACCGGGAAAAGGTACAAGCTCGCCCCTGCCGTTATCTTTGTTCATGTCCACCACATAAGCGTTCAATCCTCTGGGAGTAAGAGTCGCAGTAGTGCTGTAAGCGTTCGTTACCGAAAAGAAGAGATATTTATTCTCGCCCATATAACATGCAGCCAGACCGTCGGCAACGGAATTGTCTCCGGCAAAATCGCCGTTTTTCAGGAGTTCATGCTGGCTGTTGTACAATTTATTGTGGCTTGAATAGAAAATATTCTGTCCCTCGCAATAGGAGGAAGAAACGACCAGGGAATTTTCATTTGAACTTACCATTGATTCGCCGGAAGCGTCCTGCGGCTCATATTTGCCCGAACTGTTCTTCACAAAGCGTATGCCCGCAGACTTGCCGTCGCTGTTCTTCTCTCCGAAATACCAGATGTCGTCCGCAAAGGCGTCGCTTCGACTGTGAAGCGTGATGTAAACCCATGCCGGCGCGCTAGTGGGGTTACCGTTGCATGTGATGACGTATTGAAGGCTGTCGCGACCGGACTGGTCCCCGGTATATTCGATTTCGTTATTGCCGTTAACCGAAGCCTTGCCGTTTTTGGGATCCGTCACGATTTTTACCCCGGGCGAACTGCAAACATGAATAATGTCATTTGCCAGAACGTCTGCCAGAACGTCTGCCAGAACGTCTTTTGTAATCGCGGTGTTGCAGGATATGCCCTCAACCTGGTCATCAACGGCGCAGGCAGGGCTTAGCGTTACATGTATCATATCCGACATGGCGCGGCAGCTGTAATTGCCGATATGCGTAGCGTTGGCTACAACCAGACGGTAATAGCCTTCATCCGCAGCAGCAACAGGGTTGATTGTGTAAACGCTGCTTACTGTTCCGTTGTTTGAATTTCCGACAGTACCATCAATTTTACTCCATTTGGAGGGATCGTTGATGTCGCCCGTATTCTTTTCCCATTGATATACCAGATGATTACCGAATGTTCCGTCGGAGTCGGTATATTCGCCATTAATGATCAGGGAAGACCCAAGGCAGAGGGCAGTGTCTGTTTTTTCGGGCTGCGTTAGCGTTACCGGCGGAGCGCAGAAACGTACTTCGATATCGTCGAGGGCGAAGTCGTTGCCGCTTGAGCCGGTTCCGTTATTGATGATCCGCAGTTTCAGCGACGTAATGTTTGCCGGTACGGTAAACCGGAAGCCGTACTGTTTCCAGCCGACGTTGCCGTTCGGTATATTGCCGGTATAGTATTCGGCTATGACGTTCCCATCCTCGTCTTCGAGAACAAACACCTGGTTGACATGATCCGGATAACTACTATATACAAGTACATTGTTGATCCATGCGCTGAAATACAGTTCTATTCCCTCGCAAAGCCCGCCTATCGTGTGCTCATAAAACTGTCCCTTATACCAGTCCGCATTGGCCTCAAGAAAATATCCGCGACTGCCTGTTGACGGATGCGTATGGTCGTATACCGAATCCCATACAGGAGAACCGCCGCTGTGCGGCTCTCCTATTTTGGCTATCATATATTGCTTTTCATCCAGATAGGGAGCGTTTTGATTCGAACTGCTCTGATCAATATCATATGTATAGCTGGGATCCATTTGGGGGATGCCGTCGGGCTTGTACGGCGGATCGCTTTCACTGTTCCCGCCGAAGTCTTCCTTAAACAGCAGCGTGCCGGTAAGCGCGCAATTCTCCGGGTCGGTAACTCCGCAGTCGCCAAGCTCCAGTTCCACCTTATAGCGCGGAAGGCTTACGCCGCCGTATCTCGGTTCAACCCACCATGTTTGAACGGGATCGGAGTTTTTGGTAACAGTTATCTGATCGACACTGCTTCCGTCTGATATTGGCGTTTCGTCTGTTTGCAGCGTGTACCAGAAGAATGTTACTCCGCTTGCAGTCGGATTATCGAATCCCATTGTTACCGATGCGCCCGGGCAGGCAACATATTTCAGCGACAGCGGACTTACCGGCGCTATGGTTACGGCAACGGTATTGCTGTAAGCATAGCCGCAAGTGTTTGTCGCTTTGCGGCGGTACTGTACGGGAGCGGTGAGCGCGACGGGCTGGTATGTCGTTAACGTCTCTTCTGCAATTTCGTTCCATTCAGTACCGTCCGTACTTTGCTCCCACTGGCAGGCAATCATTCCCAAACCGCCGGAAGCATCTTCAGTTGACGTCAGTCCGGCGGGCGTCTGTCCGGAGAGTATGGTCTGGCTGGCGGCAATTGTTCCGCCGGATAAGTTCTCTGCAACGGTAACATGCGCCGTATCGGATACCGCACGGCAATCTTCCATATCCATGCGTCCTTTTGCGCTGATCAGGACGCGGTACATCCCGGTATCCTTCGCTGTAATCCCGTTAAACTCGAATGTCTTTGACAGCATAGTCTCTTCCGAACAGTCGATGATGGTATCTTTCTCAAGTATTTTCGTCCATGAGGGATCGGATTCCTTCTGTTTAAATTCCAGCCTGTAGGAGATATGGTTTCCGAAAACACATTCCACTCCGGCGGATACCGTTGCGGCAAGATGGCCGCCTTCGCAAAGGTCATACGCGGGTGCGTCCCAGGTAATGGAATGTTCCGGGATGTCAGGACATTCCAGATACGGGACTTCCGTCTCGCCGTAAAATTCGTCGAACACCACATTCTCGCATACGTCTTCCGATTCGGTTTCCATGTCGAAACCGGCGACAAAGGATTCCGTCGCTCCGTTGCCGTCCTGTGCAAGCTCCGTCTTTCCGGGCGCCCTGAACCGCAGCGATACGGACGATGCTCCCGCTGGAATATCGGTTATATTGAAATAGAGATGTCCCTGCACCGTATCGTTGTCCTCCACTTCAAACTGCGGTTCGCCTGCATTTATGCCCTCCGTGCCGACGGAGTTCCTGATGTATCTGAACTCTTTGCTGTAGATGAAATTCAGGATGTAGCTTCCTGAAAATGAAACGCTGTTCGGATTGTTGAATTTCAGGTCAATGGTAATCGTATCCTTTTCAATATAGTAATCCTTTGACGGTTTATATTCCGTAATTTCTATGGATTTGTAATTGCTGTTGCTGCCCGTAGCCAGGATGTCCGTAGAGTAGCCGCATCCCCTGTAGGCGTCGCAGCTGTACCCGCTCACCGTCGTTTCGGTTCCGTTGACAGTACCGACGTATTCTATTTTTGCGCGGTTGCTGTACGTGCCGGCTGCCGCATTGTCGTCGAACTTCGCGCTTGCCGTAAAGGTGTGGTTTCCCGGCGGAACAGGCATCGCATCGATTGCCAGGGCGTCCGTTCCGCCATAGCTGTTGATCACGGTCTGGCCGTCGATGTTTGACCCGTCGAGAATCAGCGATCCGGCAATCCATTTCATGCCTGCGGGCAGGATATCCGTAAATTTGACCTTCACGGGATCGCAGTTGGTGTTGACGAGATGGAAAACGTACGGTACGTTTTGGCAGAGTTCCACCTCCGACGGAGCGTCCTTCGAGAATCCCAGCCCGTCCGTGTTGATGGTCGGCGCCGGAGGAGGACAGTGGAACGAGAGCGGGCCTATGCCTGTTTCCCCCGAAGTTGCGCCGCGCCCGTACACCACAAACACCTCCGTTACGGGAATGTGAAACCTCACCTGCATGCTTCCCCTGTTCGATGTATAGGTCGAGGATCTGTACGCAATTACATTCTCATAGTTATTAATTTTGTACGAACTGCCCGCTTCGCCTGCAACATAGCTCAGTTCCGGGATCACCACGGCTCCGTTGCACATGCCGTATACGCTGATTTCGTCGTTTACACTGGATGTACGGCCAATGGAATAGACCATGAACGAGGGCAAACTGGCGGAGGTGAATGTCATGTGTGCCGTCATGGCTTTGTCCACGTCGGAACTTGAGTTTTTGCGTCTCAGCCGCAGGGTGCTTCCGCTTGAAGCGCGCGGGTATCCCGCCGCAAATCCGCTGTTTCCCAGTTCCGAACTTACGTCAATGCTCACCGAAAAGTCGTCGCCCATGGGATATGTACCGCTTTTCGCTCCGTTTTGCCATACCGATGAAGTGAAACGCAGGCTTTTCTGTCCTGCAAATTCGCATCCCGGACATCCGACCCCATCGGTATTCTGTCCGGCAAAGCAAAAGTAATATGTTTTGCCATGTTCGAAGGTATAGCTGAACTCGTGCAGTCCGGTTTCGGTGTTGTAAACTCCCGGAATGGAAATGGCGTCTCCCTCGGCAAAGCCTGTTGACTTCGATATCAGCAAATATACCTTGCGGTTGGGACCTCCGTAAGGGAAAACGTCCGACTGTGCATTGCCGGCGCCTATGCGTACTTCGTAATCCTGCTGCGTGATGTTGTCAACCATCCATATCCTGTTTGTCCGCTTGGCCTCCAGTCCGCAGAGTTTGTCGCCTCCAGCCTCGCCCGTTGCTCCGTTGTTTCCCCATATAATTGCCTCTTTGTCGTTCTTCAGTCCCGTCAGCGCCGGGTTTGTCCCCAGCCTCGTACCTATGCCCATGGTTACAACCGAACCGTCGTCGGTTGAGTGCGACTGCATGTTGTTCAGTCCTGCAACGTCGTCGCGCACGATTGCCGCAACATTGTGGTGGTAAGCCTGACGAGTCGTATTTCCTGCCCATACCACAGTACCGTCCGACAGTTTATAGTCAAAGTTGACGGTTGCACTGTTTTTGTCCTTATCCAAAGTAACGCCGTACTTCAATCCGAGATAGGAATATATTCTGTCCTTGTCGTCATCGCTTAATTCACCTTCGTATGCTATTATTTCGCTGATTACTCCGCGTACATCCCTGTTTACATACGAGCCTCCGCCCAGTATGCCCGGCGCATCGCTTAAATCAACCCTTTTGGGACTTCCGGTGGGATTTCCGATGGACGTGTTGCTCCGAGTTTCTCCATAGGCATCAAATTCAAATCTTGCGCCTGCCCCTTTTCTTATTCCATAATAACCGATGGCAGTAGCATCCAGTTTATACAGTTCCTTAGTACCGTTAAACTCGCCTGCTCCTCCATCTTCCCTGTATCGTGCAGTTACTCCCTTGGAAATATTTTCCAGTCCGAAAGCCGGACGGGCAGTTTGGTCCCAACCCCCATCAAAAGCGCTGCTGCCATAACTGAGGAAATAAGTTCTGTTGATACTTCCGAATTTATTATACATTACAAAAAATAAATGATATACGGCAGGAGAATCCACAGTCATCGGACCTTTGGTTGCAGTAAGAAAACGTTTATAAGTCGCGCTACTCATGCCAATGTCCTTGGCGTCATTTTCAAAGAAAACAGCGGGATGATAGTTTGTTCTCGGTTCAAATTTGCGGTAAAGCGGCGGCTGTGCAAATAACTTGTTGGTTTGGGCATACGTATTGGTAAATACTACGTTGTTGGTTCCGGGGGCTCCGTTCAACTGGTCTCTCCAGGATGTAACCTCGCCGGTATTACTGTTAACGGTCAGCGTGGAAGTGTTTTCGGCATTCAGCCACATTTTCAGATTTGCAGTAACTCCTCCCGGCGCTTCCGGCGCAGGAAAAGGGCCGCCTGCCAAAGCCACATAGTCGCCTGCATTGATCAGTACATCGGAAGCAATGTTGTTGCTGCTGCTGACAGGATATATGCGGGTGCTTCCCGGCGTAAAAGCGTCGCTTGCCGACACCAGCACGTATTTGGCAGCGTAGGGCGCCACCGCATGTGAGGCGATGTTGACCGTCATCGAAGTCGCAGTTGTCATCTGTGTTTTAAACTTGCGCAGGATGTGCGTAACAGCCTCTGTCGCCGTCCCGTTATGGTAGCCTGTTCCGGCTGACTGCGCGTATAGAGTATATGCCTTTGCTCCCGAGCCGAAAAGCAGGTATGTATGGTCGCCGGCAATGGTTGCCGGGTTGTCGCTGTTCAGATTGCGCAGCGTATTTCCCAGAAAGACAGTCATTATTTGATCTTCCACACTGGTCGACTGCTTCTGATACAAAGATGTGCCGTCGTCGCGGGCAATGCCGAATATGTTACTGTTGTAGCCGTCACTCAAAGCGTTCCATACCTTGTTTCCCTGTGAATTGTATAGATCGGGCTGGGCGGTGGATTCGAGGCTTATGCCGTATTTTATGGCAAGGTAAGAATATATTTTCATGGCGTCGGCGCCGAATGAGCCGCTTATATCTGCCGAAAGCATGATTACTTCCTGTATTGTCCCGGAGAAGGGATTGTCCGTCCCGTTCGCGCCAATGGTCTGTGTCTGCGAATTTGCGGGTAATGCAGTTATCAGTGGATAAGTGCTGGTTGATGATGGGCGGGCATTGTGATAAGTCATGATATATTGATTCGCAGAATTTAGATTCCCTCTTTGAAAAGCTACAATGCCTGAACGGCTGTTCAATCCGGGGGAAAGCATAGTGTAAGCAGCAGCGCTGCCGCGCATATAAAGGTAATCCCCGTTGCTGTTCCCGTACCAGCCTTCATCATAATAATTGCTTGCCTTATGTGAAAACAGTGTTCCGTATTTTTGAGCCAGCGCCGTGGTGTTCGCGGTACTCACATAAAATGTCATATATTTTTTACTGGAGAGTGTTGCGCCGGTTGAAACCAGCTTTTTAACGGACGATTCAAAAGTCAGCGCGGGATGGTAGTTCATGCCGTTATTCGTGGTAAATACCGGTACTGCGCTTGTACCGTCCCGTGTAAAATCTGTCAATGCTCCCGAGTGGTTTTCCCAGCGCACAGCATCTGTCCCGTGCGTTATTACTTTGTGTCTGTAAACTTCGTCAGCCTTGAGCCACAGCTCCAGAGCGCTGCCGCCGGTCAGCGCGCCTCCGAGGTTTTTTGTCAGCGTATATCCGAAACCGATCATATCTCCCGACTTTACCTCTATGGTAACGATTCCGTTGTTGTCTACAGGATAAAGCCTTATGTTTGCCGGATTATTGAAATCAGCGTCGGAAGTAACCATTGCGTAATCGGGCGTAAATCCTGCAAATCCGCTCAGGGAGAGCTTGACTGTGAAGGAAGAAGGCCCCGTTAACTGCACCCTGTAGGCACGGTTTAAGCGCTTGAAGAAGTATTCGTTCTGCAAAGCGGTATTCGCGAATTGTGTTCCGGCGGGTTGATATGCCGTCATATCTGTTGCCCCGTTTGAACCGAACATCAAATAAAAACCGTTGTCCAGTACCGCCGGGTTTTGCTGATTCAGAGGATACACTTCATCGCCCACAAAAGCTGTAAAAGCGGGGTCGTCCACACTGATCGACTGTTTCTGATACAGGGAGGTCTTGTCGTCGCGGGCAATGCCGAACACGGTGGACGTATATCCGGCGTTGGCGCTTCCTGTCCATACGGATTTATCCGCCGAATTGTAGAGATTGGGCTGGTCGGATTCAAGGCTTATGCCGTACTTTATGGCAAGGTACGAGTATATTTTCTGCCTGTCGAACGGATTGAAGCCATTGGGATCCTTGTCTGCCGAAAGCATGATCACTTCCTGTATCGTCCCGTAGAAGGGATTCGTCCCGTTGCTGCTCGCGCCAATGGTCTGTGTCTCCGAAGTTTCGGATAATGCAGTTCCAGTTACATAACTGGGTGATGCGTGAGTATTGTGATAAGGCTGGATATACTGTTCCCTTCTGTAAAAAGATACAATGCCGGAACGTTTGTTCAATCCGGGGTTAGTTTTTGTATAAGAAGCGGAGGTACTGCCGCGCGCATATAAATAATCTGCCTTGCTGCTCACGCTGCTCCCGTACCAGCCTTCATCATAATAACCGGCTGTCTTATATGAAAACAGCGTTCCGTATTTTTGATCCAGCGCCGCAGTGTTCGCTGTACTTACATAAAATGTCATATACATTTTAGCGGCGGATGTAGCGCCGGTTGAAACCAGCTTTTTAGCGGATGATTCAAAAGTCAGCGCGGGATGATAGTTCATGCCGTTATTCGTGGTAAATACCGGTACTGCACTTGTACCGTCCCGTGTAAAATCTGCCAATGCTCCCGAGTGGTTTACCCATCGCACAGCATCTGTCCCGTGCGTAATTACTTTGTGTCTGTAAACTTCGTCAGCCTTGAGCCACAGCTCCAGATTGCTGCCGGTCAGCGCGTCTCCGAGGTTTTTTGTCAGCGTATATCCGAAACCGATAATCTCTCCCGAATGTACCTCTATGGTAACGATTCCGTTATTGTCTACAGGATAAAGCCTTGTGGTTGCCGGACTGAAATCAGTGTTGCCGGATGCGGTAACCATTGTATAATCGGGCGTAATTCCGAGTCCGGCAAATCCGCTCAGGGAGAGCTTGACCGTGAAGGAAGAAGCTCCCGTTAACTGCACCTTGTAGGCACGGTTCAGCCGCTTGAAGAAGGATTCGTTCTGCAAACCGAAGTTCTCGAATGTTCCGCCGGGCTTATATTCCGCATAATTTTCCATCCCGTTTGAACCGAACATCAAATAAAAACCATTGTTCAGCGTCCCCGGGTTTTGCAGATTCAGGGGATACGCTGCATCTCCCACAAATGCTGTAAAAGCGGGGTCGGGATAACTTATCGACTGCTTCTGATGGAGCGACATGTCGTCGTCGCGGGCAATGCCGAATACAGTCGCCGTATATCCGGCGTTGTTAGCCCTTGTCCATACGGATGTTCCCGCCGAATTGACATAGTCGCCCGCTATAAGCGTCTGACCGTACTTGATTGCTAAATACGAGTTTACTTTCGCGATGTCGGTAGCGTTCATGGCAGTACCTTGCGTGCCGGACAATACGATCAGTTCCTGAATGTCCCCATTCAAAGTGTAGTTAGTTGAAGCTTTATAATTTCCTATTTCACTGTTTCCATTCGGAGTACTAAAAGCTTTACCATTAAAACTTTTGGAACTGCCATTATAATATATATATTGAGCAGCTGTAGAACTGTTCGGACGAATTACTGCTATAACTCCATTTTTTTTAGTAGTCGTTGCGTCATATTCATAAGTATCTGCACTTCCATAACCTCCCATCCTGAATGCAAGCTTATCATCGTGCCAGCCACTGACATTTTCTCCATAAGTATGGTTATCTTCAAATGAATAAACCGTATTGAAGTAGGTAGATTTAGCGCCTATCTGTTCGGCTACATAAAAGACATAATATGCTTTACTGGCGTCATAAAACATAGGCGCAGTTAATTGTGAAGGGCCGACAAAATATAAAGAAGGATGATAGTTCATCATATAATTCTTCTCCATAAAGTTCTCCACCCACCCCGTTTTGTTCAGGTACGGTTTTTTGTATTCATTCGCTTCGGCAATTCGAGTATGGTGTCTGTTGTTTCCTGAAACATCATTCCATGTACTAATCTGCGTACCGTGATCCGTCGTCAAAAGATCCGGCAAAGCGTCCGCCTTGAGCCACAGTTCCGTGTTCACGTCCGTGGTCGTAATCCCGCCCGGCTTCGTCTGTGCTTCCGCAATGCCCGCAAAACACAGCGCAATCAGGAGACTGATCAGATAATTCCGAATTTTGAATTTTGAATTTTGAATTGCGCGCAGCAAAGCAAATGTATTCAATAATAGTTCCTTGATAATAAATTTGTCCATAATTTATGCAGTCAATTTTGAAATTATTGAGTCCGCATGCCAGGAGCATGGATTTTCCGCTGTCGTAACTAATCGGTGGATGAACTCCGTCCTGTCCACATATAACAAATCCTGACTGCGCAAGATTTCAAATGACTGTGTTCCTATCGGTAAATTCTTCATGTGAATTACTTTTAATCTTGCAAAGGTAACATATATTTATTACATCAACCGAATTTTATATGAACCTTATGCAAAAGAAATCACCGAAAGCAACAGCATATCATCTTATTACAACCATATTTTTCGTAAAAACAAGTTCATTTATTAGAAATATTTTTCCCGCGCATACAAAAAATATACAGTAAGGGGCGAACCCGCCGCCGCCGTCTCCCGTTGACCCTGTCAGCAGCTGCGCAGCCTGACAGGTCGGCGTTTCGCACCGACCTGACAGGGTCGGCAGACCTGTCAGGGTCGACAGTAGCGGCAATCGCTAAACGGTTTCTATCAGGTACTGATTTTTTCCTGTAAAAACAATCAGGGCAGCCTTCAGGTCGGGACGTTCGCCCAGGCGGTGGGACTGGGCGTACTGTTTCAATTGTGCAAGACCCTCGTCGCGTTTGGCGGTGATTTCTTTGTCGGTGGCGCCGGTTCTGCAGTATTTCAGTTCAAAAATCCACTCGTATTTGACCTGGGGAAGATTCGGATTGCGTTGCAGGAAAATATCGGCGCGACCGGGAACGGCCTCGTATTCGCTCATCGGGACATAAACCCTGCTTAAAAACAGGTAGGCCAGCAGGAG
>JAISCQ010000286.1 GCA_031265445.1 Bacteroidales bacterium | reverse complement strand
TGATAGATTTGAAAAATTTTTGCTAACCCTCGCGCGCGTGCGCGTTATATATAATGTAAGTCTCTCTCTCTCTCTCTCTCTCTCTCTCTCTCTCTCTCTCTCTCTCTCTCTCTCTCTCTCTCTGCAAAAGTCGTGCCAGACTGTGATTTACCGAACGTTACACCGGACATTGCCTGTAAGAAATTTTCGAAAGATTTCGATATGATGAGCATGCTTTTGATATATTTTTGACATTAAAAACAGGGGACAAATATAAATGGTTTTTGAACAAAAACAAAAAAATATTTGTTATAGGAAATTTTTTTTGTTTTTTTGACCCTGACAGGTCGGGGCGACCCTGTCAGGTCGTTTTACGTAACCTTTTCGGGTGTCAAAACAGTCGGTTCATCCGGTTTTTCGGGTAATGCAAGTTTGTATTCCGCAGTCTGTTCAAAGAACACCACTTTTCCCGTAGCTTCGGTACCATCAGAATAAACAACCAGGTCGGTCGCCGATTCGGTATCCATGTTTTTGATGGCTGTTTCTGCGACGCTTAGGGCATCGCTTTTATAATCCTTTCCTGCCAGGCGAAAATCGGTTACGGGATTGTAGTCAAGATGGCGTGAATCCAGCAAATGCTTGGCCAAAAGCCCCTGCCATGCCTTGATATTTTTAGTCAGCAACTTCTTATCGGACTCGTCTTCCTTTACATCCGACAACCGGTTGAGATACTGCTGGGCTTTGTCGAAATCATCTATGCAGTAGTAAACAGCCGCCAGGTTGAAGTTGACCGAGGTATACAGCACCTTCTCCTTCTTGTCGGCCTTGTTAAATTTATCCTGAAGCGACTCAAAATATGCAATTTCGTCCTTCAGCTTATTCTTATAGATCGTAACCGATTCATCGGGAGTCATATTTTTTAGTATGGCAATGACCTTTTCGACATGGCCATTGAATTCATTGGCAATGTCCGTCCTTTTCAGCGAAAAGAGCGTCTGTCGTTCTGTGACAGGATAGAAGTCGAAGCTGTTTTTCAAAACGGAATTTACGCCGGTAATAAAATCGGTAACCTGCTTGGCCATCGCGTCACTGATCATTCTTCCACTATTGCCGCTCCAGGATTTATTCAATTCCGACATGGATTTGAACGAGCTTGTGGTGATGTAAATATTGGCATCCTTGGTGCCTGTAGCGTTCTGAAACAGTACAATCCCGTTTTTGGTACTGGTAGCCGTCACGGTCATGGGATACTGGGCTGTATACCTGTAGGAATATACGGGATATTTCTCCTTTTTGCCGTTCACTTCCTTTGTTTCGGAACCGGTTACTGTTTCCAGATTAGTGTTTGAAAAAACCCCCATACTGTAACTGATCCGCAAATCGGGATTGTCATTGTTAACCGTGTAGGAGGTCAATGCGGCGAACTTCTGGATCATTTCATCGGCCGTGAACGGGTTTCTTACTCCGGCATAGTGAACGCTGTACGAATAGGTTTTAATCTCATCATAAATCAACTTGCCGGGCAAATGGACATAATTGAGCGTAACATACTCCCGGCTGTTTCTCTGTGCAAACAGCGCCGATGTCATGAAAATGTAAAAACTTAAAATAAATAATTTCCTTATCATTTTGATAATATTTAATATTTTATAAAACTAAAAACTTAGTTAAGTTTACGCATACGATCGGGAAAGGTTTCAGAAAATTCACGCATACGCATGATTTTTTTCCATTTGATTTTTTGTGCCATTGTATTTTCATACCTTTGCGGCTTAAAATCAAACAAATGAGAATCCGTTTATCATTGATCATTTTCCTGTTTTTGTACATATCCCTGCAAGCTCAGCAATACGCGCCGGTGCCTGAATGGTATAGTGATTATGATGTAAAGTTTTATAAGATAGATATCGAGGCCGATGATACAGGTTCCGATGTAAAAGGTTATGCGGAAGTTGTTGCGGAGATCGGGGTTCAGGGTTTGAAACAGTTTATTTTGGAACTGGCTGAGGCTGTACGAACCGATTCTGTAAAGATGAACGGACAGATAGCGTCGTACCGGCGCGACGGCGACTTGTTGTATGTCCTTTCTCCTGCAGTGTTGTCGCCCGGTAGCATCTGCCGTGTGACGGTTTACTATGCGGCTGTTGATGTCAAAAGCAACGGCTTCTTTTCCGCAGTGAGCAACCGGAAAGACAGTTCGTGGGATATTCCTGTCACCTGGACGCTTTCGGAGCCTTTCAATGCCAGGAACTGGTTTCCGTGCAAACAGCACCTGCCCGATAAAGCCGATTCGGCGTACATTTTTGTTACTGTCCCTGCAAACCTGAAAGCCGGTGCGCCCGGAGTTTTATCGGCCGTAACGCCCATGCCCGGCGGTAAAATGCGTTACGAATGGAAAAGTCATTACCCTGCGGCTTTCTACCTGCTCTCGTTTGCGGTGGCCGACTATCAGGAATATACCGTATATACACACCCCAAGGGCATAGATAAGCCCGTGCCGGTGCAGAATTATATATACAACCGCGAGGGATACCTCGACAAATACAAGGCAATTATTGATACTACTGCGGCATTGATTGAGCTTTATTCGGAACTGTATCTGCCATATCCTTTTGCCAACGAAAAATATGGGCATTGTGTTGCTCCTATGGGCGGCGGCATGGAACACCAAACGATGACCACGCTCTCGGAATTTGATTTTCTGCTGGTGGCGCACGAGCTGGCGCACCAGTGGTTCGGCGACCTGGTAACTTGCGCTTCCTTCCAGGATATATGGGTCAACGAGGGTTTTACTACCTACACCGAATACCTGGCTCTGGAACGCATGGCATCACGTAAAAGGGCTTTGGAATGGCTGCGCGAGGCGCACGCAATGGCTGCGTGGTCGCAGGACGGGTCGGTGTTTGTACCTGCAGAATCGGCCGGTGACCATTGGCGGGTTTTCAACATGAGTCTCAGCTACAAAAAGGGAGCTTTGCTGGTGCACCACATCCGGCGAATCATCAACGACGACCGGAAGTTTTTCGATGTGTTGCGCGGGTTCCTTCGCAAATACGGTTTTTCCGTTGCTACCGGCATGGATTTCAAACAATACCTCGAAGAGCAAACCGGCATGGATTTTACCCTGTTTTTCAACCAGTGGTATTTCGGCGAAGGTTTTCCTGTTTTCGACATATCATGGAGAAAGAACGCCGGATATATCGAAATATTAGCCGAACATGCCGGATCAGCGCCTGCAACCCCGACATTTGCCGTCGATCTGGATGTAAGGATCGTCAAAGCCGACGGCGCCGATACTTTGGTGCAGCTTCCCGTCCGTACCGGCCGCGATTTTTTCGGAATCAATGTACATGGGGATGTAACCGGCATCGAAATAGATCCGGGTTACTATATCCTGAAACAATTGCGAAATAGCGCCCCGGTACGTGATTTCCCTACATCCGACAGTTTCGTGCAATGCACTGCGCACGTCAAAAGGCGTCAAAACCTGTCGGTTTCGTTTAGCGCCGAAACCGACCGTAATTGCCGGGTGAGGCTTACCGATGTAACCGGAGAGAAAGTATTTACGGAAATGACCGTGAAGCGGAAAAAGGAAATCACCATTCCGATGGAACAGTTACCCAATACGACTTATTTGCTGTACGTGCAAAACGGCAGGCAACTGTACATCCGTAAGATTGTAAAATCAGCGTATTAGAAGCTCCGGGTTGATGTTTCGGTTTAAAGTGAAGGCAGTCTTATGTCGTTGAAAAGGTTTTACATATTACTTTTCCTGTGCTGGCCTGTTGTATTCGCTGCGGCGGGCGACAGCATTAACCGCGCCGGCCGTCCGCGCGTGGGGCTTGTGCTGAGCGGTGGCGGGGCTAAAGGTATGGCGCATGTGGGTGCATTGAAGGTGATCGAAGAACTGGGCATACCTGTCGATTATATCGGCGGCACCAGCATGGGAAGTATTGTGGGCGGCCTGTATGCGCTTGGGTATACATCCGTTCAGCTGGAAAACTACATGAAGGAAGCCGATTGGGAAAATCTGCTTACCGACAGGGTGTTGCGCCGGCACGTTTCCATATATGAGAAAGGCGAACGGAAACGTTACTGGCTGCAATTCCCGATCAAAGGCGGTAAAATCAATCTTCCCCTGGGTATCTTCACGGGACAGAACGTATCGAACCTGTTTGCCGAGTTGGCAAGCCCGGCTTATGCCGAAGATGATTTTTCAAAACTCGCGATTCCTTTTCTGTGTGTGGCCACCGATATCGAAACCGGAACAGAGGTTATACTTGAGCATGGAAATCTGGCTAAAGCGATGCGCGCCAGCATGGCCATTCCTTCGGTATTTACTCCCGAAGTCATCGACGGCAAGCGGCTGTATGACGGAGGCTTGACCAATAACTTTCCTGCCAACCTTGTACGGGATAAAGGCATCGACATATTGATCGGCGTAGATGTAACTTCGCAGACCAAAAGGACCGAGCTTAACAACATCTATCAGGTAATGGAACAGGTGGTCTTCATGGCATCGCTACCGCTCAAGGAGGACAACAAGAAATTATGCAAAGTGCTGATTACTCCGAATATATCCGAATATACCGCTTCCAGTTTCAATGCGGTCGATAGCCTGATTGCGAGAGGCGAATGCGCTGCCCGGTTGCATTATGACGACCTGAATGCGCTGGCTGATTCGTTACGCAGTTTCGGACCCGACCGTCCCAAAGAACAGGCTATATGTCCGCAACCGTTATATTCATTTTATGTAAGCGAAGTTAAAGTCAATGGACTCAAATATATATCGAAAGATTTTATATTGCAGAAACTGGAATTGGATTTTCCGTGCGAACTGACATTCGCACAATTGGATGATGCCTTGAATAAAGTAAAAGGCTCGCAGGTTTTCCACTCAATCGTATATCAGCTTAACCCTTTGCCCGACGGAATGGTCGAACTCCAATTCGACTGCGAGGAACAGAGCGTCAACATATTCCGGGTGGGCTTGCACTACGATGCGGAGTATGAAGCGGCTTTGCTGCTCAACCTGTCGCTGGGGAATGCCTTGCTGAACAATTCGAAAGCCGGGGCGGAACTGTCCATCGGGGAACATCCCGCATTCTCGCTGACGTATCTCCACAGTCCGGACCTCAAACCTGTCGGGAAAACGCTTTTCAAGTCGAAGCTGACGCCCGACTGGTTGTTCCATATCGACGGGTACCGTTTCGATGCTTATAATTATTCGGGAAATCAGCGTACAACAGCCTATACCTTCTCCAGCCTTTCCACAGGTATCCACCTGTTGATCAGCCCTTCGATCAACAGTCTCATCGGCGGCGGCCTTATCGGTGACTATTCGGTCATCAATACCAAAATCGGCAGCGGTATAGAGGATGTCAAATCCAACTACATGTACCTGAACTACCTGTTTTTTTACGAGCGCGATACCTATAACGAGGATTATTTCCCGACAAAGGGGAGTAAATTCCGACTGGAAGGCGCTTACAGTAAAGGACTGTCGAAAAATGTCCGTTACTCCGATGTGCTTATCAAGGTGATATTTCGGTCTAATTTTGCCTGTAGCCCGATACGGCGCTGGACGGTGCACTGGGGTATTGATGCCGGATCGATATTTGGTCCGGATGTTCCGCCGCAGTACATGATGTATCTGGGTGGCGCGCCCGACAAGCATTTACGTAACGATATGACCTTTGTGGGAATGCATTTTATGCAGGAATACGATAAGAATGCCTGGGTGGCGCATCTGAACAATCAGGTACGCCTGTGGAATAATGTATATGTGACATTCCGCGCCAATCTCGGAAAAATCGACAACGAACCGGTCGACCTGTTCAGTTTTAGGAATATCCGTGCGGGGTACGGGGTTTCCATACAGTTCAACAGTGTGGTCGGCCCGATAGGGTTTACACTCAGTTCGTCGAACCTTACGCAGAGTCTGTTGGGCGCTTTTAACCTCGGATTCTGGTTTTAAGGACGTGATCATGTGATCCTGCAAAAATCGGCGGAAATTGCTTATTTTTGTACGCACAATTCTTTAAAATCAATATCATGCGCTTTTCTATTTTTTCCCTGTTACTTCTTTCATATCTGCATGTTACGGCGCAGGACAGCGCCAAATACCTGGCTGTACAAACCTGTACGGTTTCCGGGCCGGTTTTCCTGCAAAGACCCGTCATGAACGATACCGTCAATATTTTTGGCGACAAATATGATACGAAACAGATCCTGAAGACTCACATTTCGCCGGCAGCCTTTAGCCGCGATGCGTATGCGGTCAATAGCGATTCGGCTACCGGTTTTTTCACTGTCCGCCATGCTCCGGACGACCGGGCTTCGCTGTATTTTTTCAATTTCACGGTCACAGCTTCCGCATTTGCGAAAGCGAAACTGAAAATTACTTCGCCGCAAGCCGTGGAAGTATACATAGACGACGAAAAAGCGACCGACAAACAATCCGTACAGAAAAGCGCCGAAAAAGCGTTATCGGCCGACCGGTCGATGACCTTGGAGCCACGCAGCTATCGCGTGACCGTCAAATGTCTTATACAGGCCAATGATTCATTGCCTCCTGCTGTAAAAGCGGTGTTTGAAACCGCCGATTCCGCTGCATCGGCAAAATTGCAGGTAGCCGCCGAACGGGTTAAAAGGCCCTTCACGCTCAACGATGTCCTCGAGGGCGAGCGTCCATCAGGCATCCGTATTTCGGCCGACGGAAAGTACGCATTATTGCGTTCGGCTGTAGTATTGCCCAAGGGGAAGCGGAACACGAATGTGAAAATTTTCAACCTCGCTACCGGAAAAAGCATCCTGAACGGCGAGGATAAGGGTTGGCAATGGATGCCCAGGGGAAGCCGCATGTACTGCACATCTTCAGGATCGCAGGGACGCACGCTAACGGTCGTTGACTTGGCGACGATGCAGGAAACGGTCGTTGCCGAATCGCTTCCCGACGGCAGTTTCGAATGGTCGCCCGATGAACGGTTCCTGATTTTTACCGTCACCGACAGGGCGCCCGAAAGCAAAGACGGGGGAGTACACCGGATACTGACGCCGCAAGACAGGCAGGCAGGATGGCGGAACCGCTCGTTCCTCTACCGCTACGACCTTGCCGACGGCGTGCTCCAGCCGCTGGTATTCGGCCACCGGAGCGCTTATCTCTCGGCCATCAGTCCCGATGCCCGGTCTATCGTTTTTACCACATCCAGGGATCACTATACCGAGCGTCCGTTTTCGCTTCATACCGTTTGTATGCTCCGGCTGGCCGATATGAAGGTCGATACCTTGTGGCATGACATCAAATATGGCGGCGTTGCCTGCTTTTCGCCGGACGGGAAACAGCTGCTGCTCACCGGCGGTCCCGAATCATTTAACAATGCCGGTCGAAGCCGGAACCTGAACAAAATACCTAACAGCTATGACACACAGGCATATATTTACGATATTGACACACGGCATGTCAAGCCTGTTACCATGGATTTCAATCCTTCGGTCGACAGGGTATACTGGAGCAAAGCCGACCATCATATCTATTTTGTCGTCACGGATGAAGACTTTGTAAACTGCTACCGATATCAGATAAAGAAGGAAAAGTTCGAAAAGATAGCTTTACCGGTCGATGTGATACAGTCCCTGGATATGGCGGACGATGTCCCGCTGGCCGTCGGTACGGGGCAAAGCGCTTCGTACGCTTCAACAGCCTTCAAAGTCGATTTGCGAAGCGGCAAAACAGTTCAGCTGGATAACCCCATGAAACCGGTCATGGATCAGCTGGAACTTGGAAAGGTGGAGGACTGGACTTTCCGTTCGTCGGGCGGCGACGACATCAAAGGCAGGGTTTACTACCCGTATCATTTCGAAAAGGATAAAAAGCGCCCGCTGATTGTATATTACTATGGCGGCACAACTCCGGTGAACCGCATGTTCGACGGGCGTTATCCGTTTCATCTCTATGCGTCTATGGGTTATGTGGTTTATGTATTGCAACCCAGCGGAACCATCGGCTTCGGACAGGAATTTTCGGCGCGGCACGTCAATGCGTGGGGCGAACGAACCGCCGACGATATCATCGAGGGCGTCCGGAAGTTCTGTGATGTCCACCCGTTTATCGACCGCGCCCGGATAGGCTGTATCGGAGCGTCATACGGCGGTTTCATGACGATGTACCTGCAAACGCGCACCGACATTTTTGCCGCGGCAGTGGCTCATGCCGGCATCAGCGATGTCACCAGCTACTGGGGCGAAGGCTATTGGGGCTATGCGTACAATGCCGTCGCTGCCGCCGATTCGTACCCGTGGAACAGCCGGGACCTGTTCGTGGGTCAAAGCCCGCTGTTCTCGGCCGATAAGGTGAATACGCCCCTGCTGTTGCTGCATGGCGCCGCTGATACCAATGTCCCGGCAGGCGAAAGCATACAGATGTTCACTGCCTTGAAAATACTCGGCAAAGAGGTGGAACTGATTACGATAGATGGCGAAAATCATCATATCCTCGATCACGATAAACGCATCCGCTGGAACAACAGCATCTTCGCCTGGTTTGCCAAATGGCTGCAAAACGATGACAGCTGGTGGAATGAACTGTATCCGAAAAAGAATTATTAATCCGTCAGGTCGTTCATATTTCCGATCCGTGAATCTGCCTGTGTCCCATAACTATGGGATATTCTCGAATAATTATTGTATCACAAAATACGAAAATATTTGATGGTTTCATAAAAAAAGCGTATTTTTGGGTTTGTAAATATAATGTGGCAAAAACAAATAATATGGCCGATAAATTGATTTTTTTTGTTGATGATGAACCTATGTTTATCAATTTGTTGGAATATACATTTAAATGCCGAAACGGATATGCGATTAAGACATTCAATAGCGGCGAGGAGTGTATTGCGCACATGGATATGAATCCCGATCTGGTAGTGGTGGATTTTTTCCTGTACGCCGGCGATTCGCAAATGACAGGGTTGGATGTTGTGAAAAAGATCAGGGAAATCAACCCGGCTACACTGCTTGTCTTTTTATCGGGTAACGACGACGATACGGTCATTAACGAAGCAAAGTCAGCAGGCGTAGAAAAATATATTCTTAAAAATGGTTATTTCATTGATAACCTGATAGAATGTATCTCGGAAATATTACCCGTAAGCGGGTAAATATCGAACGTCCCCCCGGCAGGCTGAGAGCGCTCGGATATGCGTCGCACCGTACCGGTATGGTACCAACAAAGAGCATACGGCGTCTCCTGCCATATGCTCTTTGTTGCATGATGAGCCTTATTTGCCCTTCAGTTTTTCCTTATATTTGGTTACTTGCCCTTTGAGCGTATCTACCGCTTTGTTGACTGCTTCTTCAAAAGTTTTCGACTGCTTCTTCACAAAAAGGTCGTTGCCCGGAATCAGCAACTTCACTTCCGCAATCTTGTTCTCGTCGTCCTGCACGTTTTCCAGGCGCAGATAGACTTCGGCCCCGATGATTCCGTCAAAGAACTGGCTCAATTTGCCCACTTTCTTATTTACGTGGTCGATCAATTTCTGGTCGGCATCAAAATGTACCGAATTAACTTTTATGTCCAAGGTGTTGTATTTTATGCCCGGGGATGGGCTTGGTTATAAACTTTTTTAATTCGTTTCAAACTGCTATGCGTATACACTTGCGTGGCAGCGAGGCTGGAATGCCCTAAAATTTCCTTGATGGCATTCAATTCGGCTCCATTGTCGAGAACATTGGTTGCAAAACTGTGCCGCAACACGTGTGGACTCCGCTTTTTCATGGTGGTCACCGCTCCCAGCTTTTTATCCGTCAAGCGCTGCACCCAACGTTCGTAAAGCGGCTTCCCCGAGTCCAATATAAATAACAAACCGGCGCCGGGAAAAGTTGACCTCTTGAAAGATATATATTGCTTCAACGTGTCGCAAAACGGCGCAGTCAGCGGAATAACTCTTTCTTTGTTCCGTTTGCCCAACACCTTCACCGTCATGGCGCCCGTATCAACATCGCTTTCTTTGAGGCGTATCAGCTCGGATAACCGCATGCCGGTCATGTAGAAAAGCTCCGGCACCAGTTTGTCGCGCATGGCTTTAAAGTCGCCCGGATCAACCGCTTCCCCGTCCAGCAGCTCATCCATCTTGTCGGCAGTGACAAATACGGGCAAATTCCTGTCGATTTTCAGGAGTCCAACCTTTTCCATGGGATTAACCGTGGCCAAACCTTTTTTCATCAGGTATTTAAAAAAAGAACGTAATGTTGCTATTTTCCGGTTGACGGTACGTGGCGATTTTCCTTCGGTAATCAACGCTACGATCCATCGCCGTATTACCTTAAAATCAACCATACCGCTCTCCTCTCCCATTTCGGGCAGAAAAGCGGCAAAATGCGACAAATCCCTGCGATAAGCATCTATGGTATGCGGCGAATACCTTTTTTCGTATTCCAGATACTGTAAATATGGTACAACATGTTCCATACCCCCGCGACTGATGCATCAAAGAAAGAGAGATGCTATCGCTTAATCAAGCGATTGAAACATTTTTTGCACGTAAACCGCGTGACGACGTTCCTCGCGTTTACGAACCGAAGGTTTTTCGAAGGCCTGGCGCGCCCGGATTTCTTTGACGGTACCTGTTTTTTCGAATTTCCTTTTAAATTTTTTTAGCGCTCTTTCAATGTTCTCGCCTTCTTTGATAGGGACAATGATCATAAATGACTTTTGTTACGAAAAATATTATTTTTGATTATTAAAACCGCAAAGTTATGTATTTTACTGATTGGTGCAAAAAATATTTGTGAAAATAATTTGTATGTTTGTATTTTCGCGATTCGTAAAACCATACATCCATACATCCATGAAGATATTGTACTACGATTGTTTTGCCGGTATCAGCGGCGATATGAACCTGGGCGCCATGATCGACCTTGGCGTTGATGCCGGGTATCTTACCGGCGAATTACAGAAACTGAACCTGGACGGGTATGACATCCGCGTTTCGAAACAGCAGCGCAAAGGAATCACGGGAACGCAGGTAGATGTGCTCCTGACGGGTAACGGGCATGAACGCGGCCATGAGCATCATCACGATCATGGTGGCGGGGATCATGAACATTCGCACGGTCATCACCATCATCTCCACGGGCCGCCGTCGATCTTCGAAGGACTTAAACGCCGTATTATTCCCGAATACTACAGGGAGCCTGAATGCGAGCACGGGCATGACGGAGGCGAGCATCACGGACATCGTAACCTGGGCGATATCGAAAAGATCATCCGCGAAAGCGAACTTGCCGATGAGGTGAAGAGGATGAGCATGGATATTTTCAGGATGGTGGCTCAGGCCGAAGCCAAAATACACGGCAAACCGATAGATGAAGTACATTTCCATGAAGTCGGCGCCGTCGATTCGATTGTGGATATTGTGGGAGCGGCTGTCTGTATCGATTATCTGGCTCCCGACCGCATCATTGCCTCGCCGGTGGAGATGGGCGGCGGCTTTGTGAACTGTGCGCACGGTACCTTCCCCGTTCCTGCGCCAGCCACGCTCGAAATCATGAAAGGCAAACCGATGAAACTGGGCGCGGTGCCTTTCGAAACGGCCACACCTACCGGCGTAGCTATTCTTGCCGCACTGGCCGACGAATTTACGGAGACGCCTGCATTTACCATCGCCAGAACAGGATATGGCATTGGTCATCGTGATACGGAAATACCAAATGTGCTGCGCGTATGCCTTGGCGAAACCGGAGAAACCGAAGTCGCCGGGAAAACCGTAAACGCGGTGGTGATGGAGTGTAATATCGACGATATGAACCCGGAACGGTATGCCTACGTGATGGAAAGGCTCTTTGAAGCCGGCGCTGACGACGTGTACCTGCAAAACATCATGATGAAAAAATCGCGTCCGGCAGTGATGCTTTCCGTATTGTGCGATCCCGGGAAGATTCCCGCTGTCGAGCATTTGCTGTTTACCGAAACGTCCACTTTAGGCGTACGTTACCGGTATGTGAAAAAGGCCATGCTCGACCGCCGCGCCGCAACCATGGATACGCCATGGGGTACGGTGCGCCTTAAAGAAGCGTATTACCGGGGCGAAAAGCTGAGAACAAAACCGGAATACGACGACTGTGCCGCCATTGCACGGAAACACGACATCAGTATCGGAACGGTGTACGAATATATCCGCCGGCAGATTCCGTCTGGCAGGCAAGAAGCATCGTTTGCTCCATCATAAACAGGAGTTGATGTATCAAACAATGGGTTTTGTCAATTTTTTAAACAATGCCGGAAGCTGATACGTACACTGATATATAAAGAATGGTGCATTTTTGCAGAAATTTATGCCGGTACATGATCTACATATATGTCTTAAACGTGTGAATCGCATTTTTCCAGTCACATTCCCCAGGGGTATACGCATTGTATTATGCCTGTTTTTTGCCGGTATCTCGATGGCCGGCAACGGACAGTATTATGTAAACACGGGAGCAAACCTGGTTCCCAATCCGGGTTTCGAGGATACCCGCGCCTGTCCCAAGGATTGCGATTATATAGGCGGTGTTGTATCATGGAACCTGTTTCCCAACTTTTCGGCCGACTACTTTCACCGTTGCGCCAACGTGTACCAATCGATTGAGTACCGCCGCAGGTTTCCCCGCGAGGAAATATTGAATTTCAGCGTGCCCCGCAGCATGTTCGGCTACCAGGAAGCACATTCGGGCGATGCATACGCCGGTATTTCCTTCTGTAATGAAGCGCTGGCCGTAAAGCTCCTGCGCCCGCTGGTAAAAGATTCGGTGTACAAAGTAGAATTTTTTGTGAGCCTGGCCGATTCGAGCAACGTGGGGACGCGCTATTTCGGGATGTACCTTTCCGAAACCTCCATCCGCGCCATGACTGATAACCGGATGCTGATATCGAGCTTTATCCTCGAAACCCCACCGCAAATACAAAACCCGCCCGACCGCTTCCTCACCGATACCGCCAACTGGACGCCCATCACCGGGTTTTACACCGCTAAAGGCGGGGAGCAATACATCGCCATTAGCGGGTTTTATGCCTATCACGACAGCCTGGTGCAGCGTATCCGGCCGGACAGGCCGTTAGCGAAAGTTTACCGCAGCATGGAAAAGCAGCTGGGTTACTATTTCGTAGACGATGTATCGGTGGCGCCTTACAGTAAGGAGTGGGCGCCCGAACTCGGGGTGACTTACGTGCTACAGTACATCTATTTCGATTTCGACAAAAGCGACCTGCTTCCCGAATCGGCCGACGAACTGGACCGACTGTCGGCATACCTGGAAAAGCATCCGGACTGCGATATTGCGATCACCGGACATACGGACAATTTCGGTACGGAAGCATACAACCTCAACCTCTCCAACAACAGGGCAAAAGCTGTAGCCAGTTACTTGCTGGAAACACGCATTGATCAGCAGCGCATTACATACAGCGGAGCAGGAAGCAGCGAACCCATCGCCGACAACAGCACGGCGCATGGCCGCAGCCTCAACCGAAGGGTGGAGTTTACGCTACAGGAAAGACCGGCTAAAACCGAATAAGCTGCCGACAGGGTCCGGTTCGCGTTTGTAACACGTGTTGCAAACATGATTTTGATCCGGTTCGCGTTTGTAACACGTGTTGCAAACATGATTTTGATCCGATTCGCGTTTGTAACACGTGTTGCAAACATGATTTTGATCCGGTTCACGTTTGTAACACGTGTTGCAAACGTGATTTTGATCCGGTTCGCGTTTGTAACACGTGTTGCAAACATGATTTTGATCCGGTTCACGTTTGTAACACGTGTTGCAAACATGATTTTTATCTCGCGCGCTTGGAAAACCTGAGTTTTTCATGTAATTTTCCCCTATAAATTCTATCAAAGAACGCAAACTCCATAGTTGTCGCCTTATGCTTGCGATTTTCCCCTGCGAGCTTGTCCTGTCCGCTGTTGCAGACAGGCATTAACTCAAG
>JAISCQ010000278.1 GCA_031265445.1 Bacteroidales bacterium | reverse complement strand
AAACTTTAAAGGTAAGAAAATATCGGGTTTAGTTTCTTTCCCTGAACGAACTGCCGACGAGGCTGCCCGTTAATTTTTATCCGTTTGTGTGTAATTTGAGGGTTTCATGCTATCTTTGTAATCATGGTTGTTTTCAATGATGACACACTCGAAAATTTGGTTCGCAAACATGCGATTATTAAAAAAAGTTGATGATGAGCAACAGACGAAATTTTATCAAATCGGCCATTGGCGTGTCGACCGGCATTTTGACCGCCGGACGGTTACTGGGCAATGGATTCTCGCCATTTACCATACCTTGGGTCAAAAAAAGCCAAACGCCCCGCATCCGTTTTTCGGTGATTGGGATCAATCACGGCCATATCTACGGGCAGGTCAATTCGGTGATCCGCGGCGGCGGCGAGCTGGTTGCTTTCCATGCAAAGGAAGACGGCCTCGCGGCAGGGTTTACAAAAGCCTTCCCGCAAGCAAAGCGCGTACAAACCGAAGCAGAAATATTGGAGGACAACTCCATACGCTTGGTGCTGTCCTCCATCATCCCCAACGAACGCGCTCCGCTGGGCATCCGTGTGATGGAACACGGAAAGGATTACATGGTGGATAAACCGGGTATTACATCGCTATCGCAATTGTCCGATGTGCGCAAGGTACAGAAAAAGACCGGGCGGATTTTTTCGATTCTCTATTCCGAACGGCTCGAAAACAAAGCTACCGTGAAAGCAGGCGAACTGGTACAGGCGGGAGCCATCGGCAAGGTGGTGCAAACCATCGGGATGGGCCCGCACCGCATGACCCCAAAATCGCGTCCCGACTGGTTTTTCGATAAGAAATACTTCGGCGGTATCCTTTGCGACATCGGTAGCCACCAGTTCGACCAGTTTCTTTATTTTACGGGTTCAACTTCGGGGAAGATACTCGCTTCGCAGGCAGGCAACGTACATTATCCGCAGTACAGGGAATTCGAAGACTTCGGCGATGCCCTGGTACAGGGTAACCACGGGTCGGGCTACATCCGCGTGGACTGGTTTACGCCCGACGGCCTGAAATCATGGGGCGACGGACGTTTAACCATACTTGGCACCGACGGTTATATCGAAATCCGCAAGAACATTGATATTGACGGCCGCGAGGGTGGCAACCACCTTTTCCTGGTGGATCAGAAAGGCACGCAGTACATTGACTGCCGCGATGTGAATCTTCCTTATGGCCGGCAATTGGTCGACGATGTGATCCATCGTACCGAAACAGCCATGACACAGGAGCATTGTTTTCTCGCCACCGAACTAACCCTTCTGGCACAAAAGAATGCGACCAGGATGGGGAATATTTGAAATGAAAAATTTGTCTGCCTCAAGCAACGTTTTTCGTACCTTTGCATCTTATCATTAATAAAAATAGTTTTAAGTCACATGGAAAAATTGAATATGAAGAAAATAGTTTTCCCGTTTTTAGGCGTGTTGATGTTCCTGTTTTCAGGTTGTTTGAAAATGAAACCGTCGGTGTCGAAATATATAGATGTACCTGCAATTGTTACATTTGATTTTGATGTCCCCGCAACCGTACTGGTAACGCCGTTCGGCGTATTTTATTCCTCCGAGCTGCCGAGCGAATATAGCGATGGCGATATGATTTGGATTGATTTTACCTATGATGAAGGAAATCAACCCTATTCGAATGTTGCATCAGCGTCTGAGTTGGAAATTCGTGGCCGGGTAAGCCGCACCGAAGTCAAAGGCGTCGCTAAAGAAGAGATGTCCGATGACTATAACGTCCCTGTTTCCCATTTGTTTGTTAATCCTGTCAACATCGGTAAAACCATTTTCTTAGGGCTTGTTCAACAGGCTCCATCCGGACAAACCTTTGAATATGAAGCGCTGTATGACCTGGCCGATACTCCGTCTACTCCTCCTGCACTGTGTATCCGGTCGAGAAAAGTCAACGAAGTTACCGGTTCCGAAACAAAGGTTTCGACAATGATCGGTTTGGATATGAGTTCTTTCTTGACAGCATTTCAAGATACGGACGGTTACACCAGATTCTACGTGAAATATCTCACGGGAACAGAAAATGGTGAAGATGTTTATACAAATCTAACGTCCTCGCCGTTCTTATGGAAAGTAGAGTAGTAAGAGGTCACAGACAGGATATTTCGTTTTCGCACACGGATCATCAATGATATAACCATGCGAAACGCCGTCGTTTATCTTACATTAATTATATTATTGATATGCAGTTTTTTTTCAACGCTGTTTATTGGTAATGTCCGTATCCCGTTAGCAGATGTTACCGGGATCCTGTTCACAGGACAAAGCGCTGTCGAAGAATGGATCACGATTATTCGTGAATTTCGTTTACCGAAAGCGTTCACAGCGATATTGGCAGGTATGGCTTTAAGTGTAAGCGGATTACAGATGCAGACTGTTTTCCGTAACCCCTTGGCCGGGCCGTATGTACTGGGTATCAGCGCAGGGGCAAGCCTTGGCGTGGCCATCATGATGATGGGTATGACTGCCGGTTATGTGATGGGAGCAACCGGTAGCTGGATGATTGTGTTGGCCGCTTTCCTGGGAGCATCGACGGTACTGTTTCTGATCTTCGCGGTATCGTTGCACATTCGGGATGTCATGACCATCCTGATCCTCGGGATCATGTTCGGGAGCATCACATTGTCATTGATTAGCATCCTGCAATATTTCAGTAACGAGAATGTGTTGAAATCCTTTACTGTGTGGACTATGGGCAGTCTAAACGGAGTTACGCCGGAACAGCTGAAAGTATTGGCGCCATGTGTGCTATGGGGGTTAGTTGTATCGTTACTTACAGTTAAAGCGCTTAATGCAATGCTCCTGGGCGAGAACTATGCCCGTAGCCTCGGGGTGAACATTATTGCTTCGCGCTTATTCATCTTTTCCAGTACCGGGATTCTGGCCGGCAGCGTTACGGCCTTTTGCGGTCCGATAGCCTTTGTGGGCATTGCCGTGCCTCACATCTGCCGGATGCTTTTCCGTACTGCCGACCAGCGCATATTGCTTGCCGGTAGCGTTCTTACGGGAGCCATTGTGATGCTGGTGAGCGATCTGATATCGCTCCTTCCGGGGAATGGCGTGGTGTTACCCATTAATTCGGTGACAACATTCATCGGTATACCTGTTATTATATGGATCATTGTCCGTAACCACAGGATGGCGTCACTGATGTAGCGACAGTGCATGATCGGGTCGGAAAAATCTGCCGCGGATATGGAACAAGTCCCGGCTTAACAGTTTGAATATTTCAATATACATTCATGAACAGGCGTCATTTCATCCGTTTTTCCATTGCCGGAAGCGTTTTATCAACACTCCCGCCGTCCCTGGTTTCGGGCAGGCCCGTCGTAAACGGCCTGCCGGGGTTACCCGGTTCCACAGGGTTAAAATCATCAAAAGAACTGTCTGCCGATCTGGTGATTGCCGGGGGAGGTTTGGGTGGTTGTGCGGCCGCTTTGGGCGCATTACGCAACGGGTTGACCGTAATTCTTATCGAAGAAACGGATTGGATTGGCGGGCAAATGACCGCGCAGGGCGTTCCTCCGGACGAACACCAATGGATTGAAACACACGGGGCGCCGAAATCGTACCGTGATTTTCGGGCCGGCGTGCGCAGTTACTATATCCGCAATTACCCGCTCACCGACGAAGCCCGTGTCCGGCAATATCTGAACCCGGGCAATGGTGCGGTATCGCGTTTATGCCACGAACCGCGGGTTGCTTTGGCCGTTCTCTACGAGATGTTGAACCCCTACATCAGTTCAGGTAAACTAAAATTGTTGCTCGAACATAAAGTCGTTGCCGCAGATGTGTCAGGCAACAGGGTTCGCGCCTTGAAAGCGGTATATATCCACAGCGAGGACGAAATCATATTAACCGCGCCATATTTCGCGGATGCCACCGAATTAGGCGATCTGTTGCCCTTGACGGGAACGGAATACGTTACCGGTACGGAATCCCGCACGGAAACGCGCGAACTGCACGCCCCCGATAAAGCCGATCCGTTTAACCAGCAGGCGTTCACACTGTGTTTCGCTCTGGATTACTGCAAAGATGCCGATCATACCATCGATAAACCCAAAGAATACAATTTCTGGCGCAATTACGTGCCTGCGCTTACGCCTCCCTGGTCGGGAAAGTTACTAAGTCTCACTTACAGCGCACCGTCCACATTGGCGCCGAAAACGCTCGGCTTCCATCCCGAAGGCGTACGCACCGGCGATGTCCTCAACCTGTGGAACTATCGCCGGATCATCGATCGGAACAATTTGATACCGGGTAGTCATACCGGCGATATTACGATCGTCAACTGGCCGCAAAACGACTATATGCCGGGCATTCTCGATCAGGGTAAAAAGGAATTCAAACGGCATGTGGCGCGCGCCAAACAACTGAACCTGTCGCTCCTTTACTGGTTACAAACCGAAGCGCCCCGACCCGACGGAGGACAAGGATGGCCCGGATTACGACTGCGCGGCGATGTCATGGACACCGGCGACGGCATGGCCAAGTATCCCTATGTCAGGGAGTCACGCAGGATCAAAGCGCTTTTCACCATCCTCGAAGAACAGGTAGGCAAGGAAAACCGGAAACAGGTAGCGGGTAGCGATAAAGCCGCTGATTTTCACGACAGTGTAGGCATTGGCTATTATCATATCGACCTGCATCCCAGCAGCCGCGGAAACAATTACATTGATTTCCCTTCATTGCCGTTTCAGATACCTCTGGGCGCATTGATCCCGCAACGCATGGAAAACCTGTTGCCTGCCAATAAAAATATCGGCACGACACATATCACCAATGGATGCTATCGCTTGCACCCGGTAGAGTGGAGCATCGGCGAGGCTGCTGGCATGCTGGCCTGTTTTGCGCTGCAAAAGAAAACAACGCCCTGCGCCGTCCGCGAAACGAAGAGCCTGCTGGCCGATTTTCAACGGATGATATCTGCCCAAGGCATTGAAACATACTGGTCGGATTAGCTGGGTTGACCGTGCTGACCTTCGCAGCCTGACAGGGTCAAAACGGTCAAGTAGCCGAATTTGCGCTTTAACTGTGCGGAAAAAATTTTTTAAAAAGGAGATTGTTAAATTTTTTTCTTACATTTGTGTTTTTTGAAAAATAGAACAGTATCCGTCAAAATAAGGACAATGAATAGGAAAGAAGCAATTAAAAGGATTCATGAGATGAATCGTGGAAAAGTGGCTGACCTGGAAAAAATTGTAGATATTGAACTCCTCAACCAATTTTATGCAATGGGTTTAATTAAACGCGGGATTGCCTCTATCAATAATGAACCTGTTCCTACATGGGCTGCAACCAGTGCATTAGAAAAGGAATATAACTTTTTCTTTTCCCCTCCGGGCAATAAAGAAAACCGGGTGGCCGCTTTCTTTAAAAGAAAAGCTATGATTACCTGCTGATCAAAATCCATGGCTGAAAACTATTGTGTTTTTTGGCTTCCAAGACTCTATCATCAAGATATCGCTGTTTTAAATGCAACTAATTCTTTGTCAGAGGACATCTCCGATGGTATTTGCGAAGCTGTTCATCGGATTTCTGTTGAAATAGGAAATTTTGAAGAAGGGGAACGGGATATAGCTGTTCGTTCCATGTCAGGCAATCATCATGAAACAGTAGTATTGAAATATATAAGTTCAAGCCGTAACGGTTTGATCCAGTATTTCTATAAAGCCGATAGCAGGTACAGGGAAACGAGATTTATTGTTGATGCTATTTCCGGACCTGTATACCATTTGATTAAAGGATTCTTTCATAAGCATGAGTATCATGATATCAATGGCGATTATACGCTGACGGCCTTTCTCAGCAACAAAAAGATTGATCTGGAAGCAATTGATAACGAAGCGCTGGTTTTTTACCTGGAGCAGTATGAAAGTAAATTCCGGGGATACAGGGAACTGGCATTTGACAAGCTTGACTTTATCATACAAAAAAATCAAGAAGACCTGAATGAATCTTTTTACAATTATACCACCAGGCAGGTAGATCTGGATCTTTTTTGCGACAATGCCCTGGGAGAATCTTTATACTACGAATCTTTGCTCCATTCCTGGTACAATGAATCATGCAGGTATAATCACACAGATAGAAAACATGAGTCTTTGCAGCATCGCCGGCATAAGACTGTCAACCCGGAAAAGGAAGATATGCAGCCCTGCGAACACTGCAAACGGCTGCACAGATCAGCGCTAAATACAAAAAATGCAATTGACAGTATCCGGCAAATCAGAAAGAAAAATAAACATCTTCATAATTTCAAAGAGGGAGAATATCTTTTCGATACTTTAGATGAATTGCAAAAACAACAAAATACAATTCAAATCCTGATAAGAAGTGGAGATGAAATAGCCAAAACAAGCAAGATGCTTGCCTGGGTCAGCGTTTCTCTGGGTGTGATGAGTTTGACATTAGGGATATGGAGCGTAGTACAGGCTTTTCTCCGCCCTTAACAGTTTTCCGAAACTTAGGCTTGGTGTTGCTTCCCTGCTGTCATGGGAATGGCGCCGGAACCTGTCAGGGTCGAAAAGTTCAAGCTGCCGGATTTAGAAAATAATATGTATTTTTGTGAGAAGAAATTTAGTGTTATCAGACGATGAAAGAATTTAATACGGCAGGTCCCTGCAACAGTGCAAAGCATTACATGATAGACGCCTCCGTCCGCTTGCAGGGCGTGGAAGAGTTGATCGACAGTGAAAAATATTTTGTGAT
>JAISCQ010000255.1 GCA_031265445.1 Bacteroidales bacterium | reverse complement strand
GCCGTCTTCACGGTGGGCGATAATTCCGGAGCGTTGCTGTAGAACACGAGCCTGTAGCCTCCGCGTTCGAGCGAATCTTTTTGAGGATAATCCGGTACGGCAGGCGTTGCGTTCCTGCCCCAATTCTGCGCCTGCGCTACGGCTCCGAAGCCCAGCGCCAGGCAAGCTGTCAGTAATAAGAATCGAACTGTTTTCATATACATATATATTATAAATAAACTGTAAAAATTTTCTTCTTTGTTTTTGTGATGCCGTGCATCACGTGATCATGTTGCCGTGATTCCCGCTGCTGTGCCACCGCCGGGCGCGCTTTATGCTTTGCACGGGACGGCTTTGTGCATTTCAGGCTGATGCCGGAAGATACCCGGTGTTTTCTCCTCAACGCCGTTGGCGGATCATCTGACTATGTCGGATTTCTTCTCAACGACGTCGGCGGATTATCTGACTATGTCAGATTTCTTCCCAACGACATCGGCGGATCATCTGACTATGTCGGATTTCTTCCCAACGACGTTGGCAGAAAAAATGACTATGTTAGATTTCTTTTCGTTGTTTTCGGCAGAAAATCCGGATATGTCGGAGTTGCTTTATTTCGTATGCTTTCCATTTTCGATATATTGAAATCAGGCGTAAATATAATCATTATTTATTAACCGGCAACATAATATTTCAATCCGCCGGCCTGGGGACAATGTACGAAATCTTGCCGCATGAAGTATAAAAAAGGCATCTTATCCTGTGCGCAGATGCCGTCTTACTTTTTGCATGTTACTAAACGGGAGAACATGTCGCCTGCGCGTCATACTCTCCCGTTGCATATCAATTTCCGGATTATCAGTTGTAACCTGGGTTCTGCCGTAAATTCGGGTTAGCCTGCAAAGCGTTTCCCGGAATGGCGAAAAGCCTGCGCGAAGGATCCCGGTTGAGTGTTCCGCCGCTTCCGTCCGCATAGCCGCCATTGCCATCCCACCATCCATCGAGGGCAAATTCGAACTTGCCGAAACGTATCAGATCCTGCCTGCGTTTGCCTTCGAAGATAAACTCGCGCCCGCGCTCGACAATCAGTTCGTCCAGCGTCAGGGTAGACGTCGTGTAACGGTCGCCGTTCGTGATCGCATCGGCGCTTTCCCAGTATTCAGGCAGGAAGGCCCTACGCTTAACGACATTTATCAGGTCTACGGCCTCCTGCGTGGCCGTGCCTCCGTTTTTGCGCATCAGCGCTTCGGCCTTGGCAAAATAGACATCGCTCAGGCGATAGAGGATAAAGTGATTGTTGCCATAGTTGGGATCGCCCGTCTGTCCGGTTTTGTATTTATTATAACGTGCACCCGTATTTTCCGCGCAATCCTGCCACATGTACCGGTAATCGTTTTTCGTACTCCACGAATACTGCAGCTCGGGATTCTGCCCGTTATACGCTCCCGAAAGATAAACCTCCGGCTTGCCCTCGTCGTAATTCGTAATCACCAGGCCCTTGGTCGTCGACCCGTTCAGCGCTTCCTGTATTTTCAGTTTTGCGTCGTCGCCGGGAAATTCGGGCGAATACCATTCCGTGATGGTAATCGTACGGTTGGCTATCGCATCGCCTCTTGAGCCGGAAACGGAAACGACCGCCTTGATCGGCTTGAAGCAGAAAATGATGGGCAACCCCGTGTATTCCTCGGTACCGAGCACGTAATCGTTCCGCTTCCGCCTGAGATCCTTATAAGGCCCCTGATAATTGTAGCCGCCGTAACCGTCGCCGATACCGTACATAAACCAGCTATGCTTGCGGAGGTCTTGCGCGTGATAGGCATTATAAGCATTCGACGTGACCACGATACCGTTGTTCCCGTTATTGTTCGTATTGAGGATATCCTGTTCGTTGTACGAACCGAAATCGCCGCGTCCCAGCCACATGCCCTTGTTATAGTCATAAGCAATCTGGAAAATGGCCTCTTTCGACTGGTTCTTGTTATCGTTCGAATACGTAATGTCAATATCGGTATCCAGTTCCATTTTACCGTTCAGTCCGCCGCCGTCGCCGGCAATCAGCTTGTCGCAATACCTGATACAGTCATCCCAGCGGGGCGTACCGGTCCACACCTCGGAGTTCAAATATAACTCCACATACATCGCATAGGCGGCGGCGCGAGTAACCCTGCCTGCCAGCGCGTTTTCAAGCTGGAACATGTTTTCGGTGTTTTCATTCAGCTCCTGCTCGATAAATGCAAATACTTCCGCCTGCGGCAGCGTGGGCGGACTTAAAGGCTCTCCGACCTTCGTCACTACCGGGATATTACCGTACAAATCCATCAGTTTGAGATAATGCCATGCACGCAGGATTTTCAGTTCGCCGATATAAGCCGCCTTGTCCCCTTCGGTCAACCGGATAGAAGGGAAATCAATTTTCTCAAAATCTTCAAGAGTATTGTTCGTAAATCCCATCCCCCAGAACATCAGGCGCCAGGCATTCCACGTCGTACCGTCCGTCGTAGCATCCGTCCATGAATGATAATGCAGGCGTCCCCAGTCGCCGCCGTCGTAGCCGTGCCTTCCTTTCTGCGGCCAGAACAGCTGGTCGGCGGCAAGTTCCGAAATTCGCCATGAACCTGTCTGTCCCGTCGGACAGGCCCAGGCATTGGCATGTGTATAAGGCCTTTCCACTCCGGCCTGTACCTGAACGGCATTCTTGTAAAACGTTTCGGCCGTAATCTCATTATAGGGCACCACATCCAGGTCCGTACAACCACCCAGCAGAAGTCCCGTTACAGCTAAACATACGTATAAAATATTATATTTTTTCATATCACATCATTTTTAAAAACCAAAATTAATACCAAACATTAAAGTAGAAGTAGAAGGGAAAAAGCTGCGTCCCTCAATGCCGGTTTCAAAACCCGTATCCTGCACTTCGGGCGTAGTGCCGGAGTAGCCGGTGAAGGTTGCCAGATTCTGTCCCGAAACATAGATGCGGAGATTCCGTACCCAGTCGTTAGGTTTGATCTTGAAAGTGTAACCCAGCGTAAGGTTATCCAGCTTCACGAAATCACCTTTCTCCAGATAGTAGTCGGAATATTGCGGTGCGTCGTGCAGGTCGGCATGTTTTGTAGTAGCCGTTTCGAGCACATTGTTCGGCAGCCAGTTCAGATTTCCGAAGTAAAGTTCTTTAAGGTTCAGTATCTGATAACCGAATTTTCCCCTGAAGAACACGGTCAGGTCAAAGCCCTTGTAGCGGAATGTGTTCGACAGCGAAGCATAATACTTGGGTATGCCGTTGCCGATATATGTCAGGTCATCAGGTTTGACTTCGCTGAGCGAAACCACCTGGTTGTCCTTGTTGTAGAACTGCCATCTTCCATTCTCGTCGAAACCGGCGAAACGTTTCCCGTAAAAGCCGCCAAGCGATTTGCCCTCTTCCGTACGGATGGCGTCGCCCAGCGCCCCGGGACTCGGCAGGCCGTACCACGTCTTGTAAGTAGCCTTATAAACGTCGTCCGACAACGATTCCAGCTTGTTCTGCTGGTAAAAGAACGTCGCGCTGACGTCCCATGAAAAATCCTTCGCTTCAACTGGAGTAGCATTGACGCCGATTTCAATTCCCTTGTTGCTGATCGTCCCTACATTCGTCCAGACGCTCGAAAGCACATAGGGCGGCAACTGGGCGTTGTATTCGTCAATAAGATCCTTGGAACGCCTGTTATACCAGTCGATCGTACCGCTTATTCGATTGTTCAGGACAGAGTAGTCAATACCGATATTCCATTCCTGTTTCGTTTCCCACTGCAGGTTCGGATTCGGGTTACGCGCCGGGCCATAGGTCTGATACCACGTGCCGCCCGCTACCGGATATTCTCCGCCGGTGCCGAGGGTCGTCATATAGATGTAATTGCTACTCGGAATATTTCCCGTGATGCCCACGCCCGCACGCAGTTTCAGATTGTTGATTACATCCAGGCTGCTCATGAACGCCTCCTTGCTGATTACCCATCCGGCCGAGACGGCAGGGAAGGTACCCCATCTCTTGTTGCTTCCGAAACGCGACGACCCTTCGTGACGCAAAGTGGCCGAGAGTTGATACTTGTCCATCAGCACGTAGTTGACACGTCCGAAGATGGCCGCCAGCTTATCGTCCGACTTTCCGCTACCCATACCGAAATAGTTGGTGCCGAGCGTTTTTCCCGTACCGTTATTCAGGTTGTTGTAAGTAAAAGCATCCGTCAAAAAACCGGAGTTCCATGCATTGAAATTTTCGTCCACATGATACTCGTAGCTGTGCCCGACGATGGCGTTGAGAGAATGGATTTCGTTAAACTGCCCGGTATATTCAACTGTCGATTCAATGGTTTTCCGAATATCCGAAGACCACCATCTCTGTGCGCGTCCGCCGCCCTGATAACTGTCGATCGACGTTTTACTTTCGCGCACATAATATTGCCGGCGAGCATTGTCATACTGCTGCCATGACCCCCTCACCGACACTTTCAGACCGTCGATAAGAGTGAGGGAAACTTTTCCTGTCCCCAACCACGTTGTCCGCGTAGTGTAATCTTCCTTCGTCGAGTAGCGTGCCAGCGGATTCCACGAATTATAGGCGCCGTCTTCGAGCCAGTTTCCATCCTCGTCGCGTGCCGGTTCGGTCGGATTGCGTTGCGACACCTGTTCCCATGCACCCGTCTCGCCGATTTCGTTGCGGGTACGATGATCGGTACTCACGTTCAGTTGCACGTTCAACCGGTCGTTCAACCCCGTATGGTTGATACTAACCCGTCCGCCCCAATTGGATTGATTCGATTCGATGGCGATAGGCCGGACATCGCGGTAGTAGATCGACGCCCTGTAACCGGTGCTGGCGTTTCCACCCTGCATAGAGAGGTTATGATTCTGCGACAGGTTACTTTTGTCGCTCAGCAGATCAGGCCAGTTGGTAGAACTGTTGAAGTCGGTCATCAGGTTTGCGTTATAGGCGCCGCTCTGCATGTAGGTGCGGTACTCGTCGGCAGAAAGAATTTTGGGTTGCCGGTTGATATATTCGTGCGAGATATACGACGAATAGTCAAACGTGGGTTTCGCCTGTCCGCGTTTCCCCTTCTTGCTGGAGATAATAATCACGCCGTTCGATCCGCGCGTTCCATAGATAGCTGCCGCCGAAGCGTCTTTCAGTACGTTGAAGGACTCGATGTCTTCGGGACGTAACAGCGACAGGTCGCCTCCGGGCACGTCGTCGATAACGATCAGCGGCGACGTCGAACTCCTCAGCGTGCCTACGCCGCGAATCTGTATCGAAGCGCCCGAACGGGGATCGGAGCCGTTGGCGTTGGTAATGACTACGCCGGGCAGTTTGCCCTTAGCCAGTTCCAGTACACTCGAAGAAGCCACCGTCGTGTTGAAATCCTTAGCGCCCAGGGTTGAAACGGCGGCCGTCACTTCGCTCCGTTTCTGAGTACCGTAACCTACGACTACGATCTCTTCGATTTCCCTGATGTCTTCCGAAAGATTAAGACTGATTACCCGCCGGTTGCCGACAGGTATTTCCTGAGGAAGATACCCGATGTAGGAAAATACAAGTACGGCATTTGCGTCCGGTACTGCAATTTCATACTTCCCGTTTCCATCGGTTACAATACCGGTTTGCGTGCCTTTGACTACTACATTCACGCCCGGCAACGGTTCATTGGTCTCGTCGGCAACGGTTCCTGTAATTCTGATGCCCTGTTGTGCCAGCGCAGGAAATACAAAAAAACCGAACAATGTCGCCATGACCCACACAAACGACCTTAAAGGTCGATAACAATTGTTGAATAGTACAATTCTCATAGTATATAAATTTAGTAAAAAATGTGTTGACGTATTGATTTGCGAGGATATAAGAAACCGTCGGATACGGATCCGACGACAGAAGGCATAAAAAGCCTTCCGCCTCTTGTTGAAGATGGTTGAAAAAATTACGGAAAAATAATCGGAAAATGCAGAAAAAAGGATTTGGCCTTTTTTGTATAAAAACTCGAAATACCCTATAATATACGCGTGTGTACCTATATAATAC
>JAISCQ010000204.1 GCA_031265445.1 Bacteroidales bacterium | reverse complement strand
CAGCGATAACAAAACTTTTGCCTCCGCTCAATCCATTTGCTCCGAATAATCAATACGCAACAAAGAAAACAACTGTAATTGGAAAACTGAAACAATTCTTTGATAGATTTTTCGGAGTTATAAATAATGCGAATATTTAAAAGAGATATATATGTCTGAATCTCAAAACAGAGAATACATATCAAGAGTTGCATCAACTTGGACTTAATGCACGACAAATCAAAGCAGTACTTTATCAAAGCAGTACTTTATAGGAAAAGTGCGGGCATTGCGGGCAAAATTCGGCTCAACGGCGCTAACTTGCCGTTCAACGGGGGGGGTAGCATTTGTGTCGACGGAATGTCGGTAGAAATTAAGTTGGCACAATTGAACATTGTATATCTTATTTATTTCATGTCCCTTAATAAAATATTACCTTTGCCGCATGAATCAACTCTATTCATCCAAGCTTCTCGAAAACGCAGTCAGCGAGTTTTCCAAATTACCGGGTATTGGAAAGAAAACCGCACTGCGCATGGCTTTGCATCTGCTCAAGCAAGACGAAGATTCGGTCAGGCAATTCGGTCAAGCCGTCATACAATTACGCAGCGAAGTGATGTACTGCAAGGAATGTCACAACCTGTCGGATACCGAGGTTTGCGAGATTTGCTCCAGCCCGGGCCGCGACCACTCTATCGTGTGCGTCGTGGAGACCGTCCGCGATGTCATGTCCATCGAAAACACCATGCAATACCAAGGCGTTTATCATGTGCTGGGTGGCGTCATTTCGCCGATGGACGGAATCGGCCCTGCCGATCTGACCATCGAATCGTTGGAACGGAAAGTTGCTGCGGGAACAGTGTCGGAGATTATCCTGGCGTTGAGCACTACCATGGAGGGCGATACCACCAATTTCTACATCTACCGGAAGGTAAAGCATTTCCCGGCTGTTGTTTCAACATTGGCCAGAGGATTGGCTGTTGGCGACGAGTTGGAATATGCCGACCAGGTGACCCTGGGGCGATCAATTATCAATCGTATGCCGTTCGAGTGTACTTTTAATAAAAAATAGCTAACCAGCCTCTCCCCCACCCGGCAAGGGCTCTAAAACAACCTTATGGTCAACGAATATATAGTCAATCCTCGCAGTATCGCCGTTATCGGCGGATCGAACCACACGGGCAAGCCCGGCGGCCGGTTACTGAAAAATATTCTCGATGGCGGATACGCCGGAAACTTATATGTGGTCAACCCGAATGAGGATGAAGTGCAAGCTGTTAAAAGTTACCGGTCGGTAGAACTGCTGCCCGATGTTGACCTGGCTGTGCTGGCTATCCCGGCTACTGCCTGCCCCGCGGTTGTATGTCTTTTGGCGCAAACTAAAAATACCCGCGCATTTATTGTCATCTCCGCCGGTTTTAGCGAAACCGGACCGAAAGGAGCATTGCTCGAGAAAGAGATGGCAGACGCCGTCAATGCTGTTGACGGGTGCCTCATCGGGCCCAACTGCACCGGCGTACTCACGTTACATCACTCCAGCATTTTCACTCTTCCCGTCCCGCCGCTGGATGCGCATGGCTGCGATCTTATTTCGAGTTCCGGCGCCACGGCCGTTTTCATCCTCGAATCGGGCCTGTCTAAAGGATTGAGGTTTTCGTCGGTTTTTTCGGTGGGAAATTCCGCACAGACGGGAGTGGAAGATATACTCAAATACTTGGACGAATCGTTCGACCCCGAAACGAGTTCACGCATCAAAATGATCTATGTCGAAAGCATCAGGGATCCTGACGCTTTCCTGTTTCATGCCACTTCGCTGGTGAACAAGGGTTGCCGGATTGCGGCCATCAAAGCCGGCGTATCGAAAGCCGGCAGTCGTGCGGCCCAATCACATACCGGGGCATTGGCATCCTCCGACTCGGCAGTCGAAGCCCTGTTTCGTAAAGCCGGTATTGTCCGTTGCAACGGCCGCGAGGAATTGAACATTGTTGCCGCCATCTTTACCCTGAAAGAGCTGAAAGGGAAACGCGTGGCCATCATTACTCATGCAGGCGGTCCGGCCGTGATGCTTACCGACGCTTTGGAACGCGGACATATCCATATTCCCAGTCTCGAAGGCCCGGTTGCCGATGAACTGAAAGCCCGGCTGATGCCGGGATCATCCGTATCAAATCCCGTCGACATGCTGGCTACCGGAACGGCACAGCAATTGGCAGTGGTGATCGACTATTGTGAAAAACGGTTCGATGAGATCGACGCCATGATGGTTATCTTCGGGACACCGGGTTTGGTCAGGATTTTTGATGCTTACGAGGTGCTGCATGAAAAAATAGAAACATGCCGAAAACCGATTTTCCCGATTCTTCCATCGGTATACACAGCCAGCGAAGAAGTGAAATCCTTCATGGTAAAGGGACATGTAAGCTTTTCGGACGAAGTAACACTCGGAACTGCCGTTGCCAAAGTACTGAATACGCCTAAGCCCGAACCGGCAAATCCGGTGTTGCGGGGTGTCGATGTGCCGTTGATCCGCAAAATCATCGACCGCCTCGATACCGGCTTTGCTGCACCGCAAGAGGTACGGGAATTACTGGCGGCGGCAGGAATCAACGTGGTGCCTGAGTTCATCTCCGCCGACAGGCAGGCCGTCATCAAGTTTGTACGCACCGGGGAATACCCGGTAGTGATGAAAGTGGTAGGACCTGTGCACAAATCGGATATGGGCGGGGTGGTGCTCAACATCAAAACAGAAGGACACCTCGCATTTGAATTCGACCGGATGATGAAATTACCCGGGGTTACAGCCGTGATGGTACAGCCGATGCTTTCGGGCAGGGAGCTTTTCATTGGCGCTACTTATGAGGAACGTTTCGGCCACGTGGTTTTATGCGGACTGGGTGGCATTTTTGTCGAAGTGCTCGAAGATGTGGCATCCGGGTTGGCGCCTTTGAGCCACAACGAAGCCTGCTCAATGATTCGTTCGTTGAGAGGCTACAAAATCATACATGGGGCACGGGGGCAAAAGGGTATCAACGAACATAAATTCGCCGAGATTATAGTGCGGTTGTCAACATTGGTACGATTTGCCACCGAAATAAAGGAATTGGATCTCAACCCGTTGTTGGCTACCGAAAGCGATATGGTAGCGGTTGATGCCCGGGTAAGAATCGAAAAGAAATGAACCGTCTTTGGAAAAACTTTTTTAATTTTGACGCATTGATAATTATCAAAAACAGTAGATGAATGAGCGAACCAAATGTACAGCAAAACACCGGTAAACCCGGTGACGAAATCGATATTTTCGAATTCTGTTCCCGGATATGGAACGCATTCTTAAATTTCCTGATCAGCATCAGGAATTTAAGTGTATTTCTTCTTATTTTCCTGACCCGCAAATCGTTGTGGATTATTTCATTTGCTTTGTTCGGAATCGTCTGGGGATACGTATTGTATGGGGGTGCGCGCCCGTATTACTCCTCCTCGCTCGAAGCGAATACCGGCGTGGATAATGCAGTGGTGATTGATCATATCAATAAACTTAACTTAGCGACAGGAAAACCGTCCCTGTTGGCCAATTACCTTGGTATGAGCGTTGAACAAGCCGGTGCGATACGTTCCATTAAAGCCTGTTATGGGACAGAGGTCCATCAGGACATGAAGCCGGATATCAGGGAAACATATAAATCAAAGGATACCATGCTACGCCGTGTGTCAGTCCTGTATGTCAACGTTTCCGTATACGACGAAAGCGTATTGCCGGCGCTGCGCAAAGGCTTGCTCCAATACATCAACAACAACACATACATACAGGATCTGTTCAGGATTGACAGACGCCAAAAAAGAGAATTGTTAACCGAGATCGAAAAAGAAATCGGCAAAATTGACAGTCTTCAACGCGCCCGCATTTACAGAGAGGCTAAAATAGATAAGGGACAATTAGTGATCATGGGTAGCGAGCCGGAGATCAAGCTGTTTTATCCCGACATGCTCGCTTTATACGACCAGAAGCAAATGTTGGAAAAAAATATGGAAATATCCGACAAGATTATTGTCGTCGTCCAGGATTTTACGCCATTACAACAGGAAATAATTTCGGTTCGGAACGACATCGTCAGGTTCGGTATCTCAATGGCTGTTGCAGGGTTGATCTGCGCTTTGTTATGGCAATACCGCAAACGTATCTGGACATTGATCAGGGAAGATTCGACCAAACGATAATGAATACAATCAATCATAAATTTTAAATGGGAAGAGCATTTGAATACCGGAAAGCCCGGAAGATGAAGAGATGGGGCAACATGGCCAAAACGTTTACCAAGTTGGGTAAGGATATTACCATAGCAGTAAAAGCCGGCGGCCCCGATCCCGAAACCAACCCCCGTCTGCGCGTGCTGATGCAGATGGGCAAAGTGGCCAACATGCCTAAGGAAAACGTGGAGCGCGCCATCAAAAAAGCGACCTCCAAAGACCAGGCCGATTACAAAGAAGTAATATACGAAGGTTATGGCCCTTTTGGGATTGCCATCCTTGTGGAAACCGCTACCGACAATCCTACACGTACTGTGGCTAATGTCCGCAGTTATTTCAATAAATTTAACGGGTCGTTGGGTACTTCGGGATCGGTCGACTTCATGTTTGAGCGCAAATGCGTATTCAAAGCAAAGGAAAAGACAGGTATCGATCTGGAAGAACTTGAACTCGAAATGATCGACTTTGGTGTAGATGAAGTCTTCGTGGATGAAGGCGAAATCGTCATTTATTCGGAATTCAGTTCGTATGGCGCATTACAAAAATACTTGGAAGACAATGGCTTTGAGGTGGTCAGCTGCGAATTTGAACGCGTCCCGCTCGATACCAAAGAACTTACCCCCGAGCAAACCGAAGAAATCGAAAAACTTCTCGCCAAATTCGATGAAGACGAAGATGTGCAAAATGTTTTTCACAACATAAAAAGTTAACCGTCTCAATATAGACAGTCAAAATAATATTAATAATAGCTTAAAATCCGATGATGGAAAGACGTAATTTTTTGAAAAACACCCTGGCCGGAGCGACTGCTTTAGGCGCAAGTTCATTTGTTCCGGGAGGCCTGTCCGAAGTATTCGGGCAAAAAGCGCCAAGCAACAAAGTAAAAGTAGCATTGATCGGTTGCCGCAACCAGGGATGGGCCAACCTCGCAACATATCTGCAATATCCCGAGGTGGAATGTGTTTCGCTTTGCGATATCGACGACGAGTGGCTCAACAAACGCGCTGCCGACGTTGAAACGAAATCAGGTAAAAAACCTGCACAGCTGGTTAAGGATTGGCGCAAGGTGATCGATAACAGGAATGTGGATGTAGTGATCATCGGTACGCCGGATCATTGGCATTGTCTTCCGCTCATTGCTGCCTGCGAAGTGGGAAAAGACGCTTACGTGGAAAAGCCGCTTTCGAACACCATCGAAGAATGTAACCTGATGGTAAAGGCGACCCGTAAATACAACCGAATCGTACAGGTGGGGCAATGGCAGCGCAGCGACCCTCATTGGGACAAAGCCGCAGCTTTCGTACAGAGCGGCAAGCTCGGACGCATACGTACGGTTAAAGTTTGGGCTTACCAAACCAGCAAATGGACGCTGCCTGTAGTTCCCGACTCCAATCCGCCGGCCGGCGTGGATTATGATATGTGGCTCGGCCCTGCGCCCAAACGTGCTTTCAATGAAAATCGCTTCCATTATAATTTCCGTTTCTTCTGGGATTATGCCGGTGGTTTGATGGCCGACTGGGGCGTTCACCTGCTCGACTATGCCCTCAAGGGGATGAACGCAGGTCTGCCTTCGTATGTATACGGCGCAGGCGGCAAGTTTGCCTATCCCAACGATGCCATGGAAACGCCCGATACCCTGATGGCTACCTACAAATATCCCGATTTCAACATTGTCTGGGATCATGCCTGCGGTATTAGCGCCGGTTTATTCGATCGCGGCGAAGGTGTTGCCTTCTTCGGCGAAAACGGAACTTTGCTTCTTACCCGCGCCGGCTGGGAAGTACGTCCCGAAAAGAACAACCGCGGACGAATATTCCCTTACTGTTATCCTTGCGACCCTGCTCCGAAAGAAGCCACCCCGCGCATGGAAGCCGTAGCATGGGAGAAAGGCGAAGGAAAAGGCCTGTACAACCACGTAGGCAACCACCTCGAATGTATCAGGAACCGTAAGTTGCCCAACGCCGACATCGCTATCGGCGCCGAAGTTGCCAAACTCGCCCACTTAGCCAATATTTCGAATCGCGTAGGCGCCGCTCTTCAATGGGACAACAAAACCAATACATTTGTGGGTAACCGCGAAGCCAATGACTTGATCAAAGCCAATTACCGTGCCCCGTGGAAATTACCGACCGTGTAGTGTGACATTGACAGGGCCGTTTTGAGGTTGATACCCATACCGTCACACATGCAGGCGTGACGATTTTTAAATAAAATGCTGCTCTTGTCAGGTCGGTACCGCACGTTACGGTCGCTGACCTGTCAGGCTGCGAAGCTGCTGACAGGGTCGAATATCACCGCTTCCACGAGACGGCGACAACACGATCGCGAGACGGCGATAACGAGCGTGCGAGACGGCGGTCTTGCGGAAGCGTTATCACCATCTCGCGAAACTGAGATCGCCGTCTTGAAAAGTCGGATTTTCATCATCACAAACGACGTTATAGTAACAACGCGGGCATGGTCATAGTAATGACATGGGCATGGTCATAGTAATGACGTGAGTATGGTCATAGTAATGACATGGGCATGGTCATAGTAATAACGCGGGCATGGTCATAGTAATGACGTGAGCATGGTCATAGTAATGACGTGAGCATAGTCATAGTAATGACGTAGGCATGGTCATAGTAATGACGTGAGCATAGTCATAGTAATGACATGGGCAAGGTCATAGTAATAACACGACAGCGTTATGATAAAATGAACATTGTAAATGCTTTTGAGGCGCTATGATTTTTTTGACCTGCCACCGCTGTCAGGGTCAGAGACCGCTGACAGGGCTGGGTTCTTCGTTTTCCGTTTCGGCGGGGCAAGTGATTTTAAACATCAATTCCTCCTTTTTCCTGTTGTAAGCGATACGGATGGTTTCGCCGCCTTTGGGCGATTGTTTGATCAACAGTTCGGCCATCGGGTTTTCGAGGTACTTCTGGATGGCGCGTTTCAGCGGCCGTGCCCCAAAGTTGATGTCGAACCCCTTTTCGCAGAGGAAATCTTTTGCGGCGGTAACGATCTTGATGGTGTATCCCATGGCTTTCACGCGATCGAACAGGCCTTTCAGCTCAATGTCGATGATCTTGCCGATGTCGGCCTTAGAGAGCGTATTGAACAGCACCACATCGTCGATACGATTGAGGAATTCAGGCGCAAAGGCTTTCTTGAGCGCATTTTCGATCACGCTCTTGCTGTAATCGTTGGCTTGCGCAGCGCGCGATTCGGTCTGGAAGCCCACGCCCTGTCCAAAATCTTTCAACTGCCGGGTACCGATGTTGGAGGTCATGATGACAATGGTATTGCGGAAATCGATGCGCCGACCCAAACTGTCGGTCAACTGTCCTTCGTCGAGTAACTGAAGCAGGAGATGGAATACATCGGGGTGCGCTTTTTCGATTTCGTCAAGCAACACTACCGAATACGGTTTGCGGCGTACCTTCTCTGTCAACTGTCCGCCTTCCTCGTAACCCACATATCCCGGAGGCGCTCCTACCAGGCGCGATACGGTGAATTTCTCCATATACTCGCTCATGTCGATGCGGATAAGGTTGTCATAGCTATCAAACAGGTAATGCGCGAGCACTTTGGCCAGTTGGGTTTTACCGACCCCCGTGGGTCCCAGGAAGATAAAACTCCCGATGGGTTTGTTCGGGTCTTTCAGCCCGGCACGGTTACGTTGTATGGCTTTCACCACCTTATCGATGGCTTCGCTTTGTCCGATAACGCTTTCGCGCAGTTCGTCGCCCATACGCAACAAACGGGACCCTTCGGCCTGTGCGATACGCTGCACGGGCACGCCGGTCATCATGGCAACGACTTCGGCCACTTTCTCGTCGTCCACCACCACGCGGTTTTTCGACAGTTCCTGCTCCCATTTGGTTTTTGCACGATCCAGCTTTTCGAGCAACACTTTTTCGGTATCGCGGAATCCTGCGGCACGTTCGAAGTTCTGATTTTTCACGGCGGCAATCTTTTCGCGCTTGGTTTCTTCAATCGTTTCTTCCAGTTCGATTACCTGTTGGGGCACCATGATGTTGGAGATATGCGTCCGCGAACCGGCTTCATCCAGCGCGTCGATAGCCTTGTCGGGCAGGCGGCGGTCGCTGACGTAGCGATTGGTGAGCCGCACACAAGCCTCTATGGCGGAAGGAGTATAGGTGACGTTATGATGATCTTCGTAACGATCCTTGATATTGTTGAGGATCTGGATGGTTTCCTCTTCGCTGGTAGGCTCTACCATCACCTTCTGGAAACGGCGTTCCAGTGCGCCGTCTTTTTCAATGTGCTGGCGGTATTCATCGAGTGTCGTGGCCCCAATACACTGGATTTCGCCGTGCGCCAATGCCGGTTTTAACATGTTGGCGGCATCCAGCGAGCCGCTTGCTCCACCGGCGCCCACAATCGTATGGATTTCGTCGATGAACAGGATCAGATTGCCGTTATGCTGCAATTCGTTGAGGATGGCTTTCATGCGTTCTTCGAACTGCCCGCGGTACTTCGTACCGGCCACAATCGAAGCCAGATCGAGCGTGAGCACGCGCTTGCCGAAAAGCACACGTGATACGTTGCGATGAGTGATCCTCAACGCAAGTCCCTCAACAATGGCCGATTTTCCTACGCCAGGCTCGCCGATCAGTATCGGGTTGTTTTTCTTACGGCGGCTCAATATCTGCACCAGCCGTTCTATTTCTTTTTCGCGACCTACAATCGGGTCTAAACGGTTTTCTTCGGCAGCCCTGGTCAGGTCGGTGCCGAAATTATCGAGCACAGGCGTTTCGGAATTCGATTTGGACGATTGCTGCGCTTTACTGCCGCCCGGTCCTTGCTCCTGCCCGCCAAAGGACATGTGTTCGTCATCATCGCCGGTGGCGTAGTCAGCCTTGAAGTCATCAGCCGACCCGGACATTCCGGGTAGCACATTCAGATCGCCCAAATTCCTGCGTACAGCTATGTAGTCTATATTCATATCATTCAACATTTGCGTCACGAAAGCGTTTTCCTCTTTGAGGATGGCCAACAGGAGATGCTCTTTTTTGATTTCAGGACTTTTAAACGATTTCGCTTCGAGGTAAACTAATTTCAAAACACGTTCGGTAGCTTTTGCCAGCGGAATATCTTCCGTTTCGGGGATAGCACGATATACGTCCGGTTTGATGTGGGCTTCGATGGTTTTGCGTATGGTTTGTAAATCGGCGCCCAACCGTTGCAGTACATCTACAGCTTCTCCCTCGCCATCGCGCAGGATACCCAGCAGCAGGTGTTCCAGCCCGATGATAGGGGTTCCCAGTCGCAATGCCTCTTCCTTACTGTAATTCAGCACTCCCTTGATGTGTTGAGAATATTTAGAATCCATATTTATGTATTTTGACAGCACAAAAGTAATATTTTATTTGCACTGTCAAATGCCATGCCGGATATGAGCGACTGTCAAAATGACACACCGGTTTTGCCCGTTCCGCGTTCGAAATATCCCGCTATCGCATATTTTTCCATAGCGCCTCAAAAAAAGAATGAAGAGAAGAAATGTTTTTGCCTTTGACGGGAAAATAACCATGTTTGAAAAAACTCCCATTTGTGGGGTATGATCAAATCAATAAATATTTTATCTTTGTCACGTTTTAAGATGTTCTGTGAACACAGGTATCGATAGATTTTTTACCGCCGTAAAGTGTTGATGTTTCCTTGCATTCTACAGGCGGAGCAATCAAAGGAAACAGTGATATAGAAAAGAAAACGCGTATGAAAAGGTTATTCGTTATTGCAGGTTTGATTTTTACGGGAATGGCAGCAAATGCCCAGGTGTATGCAGGAGGTTCGTTCAATATGGACGGCAACAGTACAAAAAACAACGATGGTGAAAAACAGACAACCACATTTAGCATTGGTCTCCAGCCTGAGATCGGGTATTATTTAACAGACAGGTGCGACGTCGGGGCGAGTCTCAGGTTAGGATATACAGGCGACAAAGACCATACGACAGATACCAAAACCGAAACAACCAATTGGAGACTTTCGCCGTTTATCCGGTACGCATTGTTCCAAATCGGCAAATTCGAGGTCATCGAAAGGACGAATGTGTTTATTGGAGGGGCTAAAAATGGTGCGGGAACCAAAACGTTCAACGCCGGTGCAGGTATTACTCCGATCCTGGCCTATAACCTGAACGACCGTCTTGCGCTTCAGACCGAATTGAATTTTGTCAGTGTCGGGCTTACTTACAGTAAAGTTAAAGACGGCAACTCAACGGTCAATTCAAATATCGGATTTAACGCCGACAATCTGCTCAATGTTGGCGGCATTACCATCGGTTTCCGTTACAAGTTTTAGCCTGTCATACGATGCAAACGAAAGATCAAAATCAGGGATTTCACTCCCGGAGGGAATTCTTCAAAAAGGCGGCAAAGGGAACATTGCCCATGCTGGGGGCCATTGTATTGGGCAATAGTTTTGTATCCTGCGGAAAAGACGAAGACGCCCCCGACTGCTCCACCTGTTCGTCCACCTGTATTTCATCTGCTAAAAGCGATGCCTGTGCAGGATGCAGTTCCAATTGTACCACCACCTGTACCGGTAGCGCGGTAGGCGACACCTGTGAAGGATGCAGTTCTTCCTGCACCACCACATGCGCCGGTAGCGCGGTAGGCGCCACATGCGAAGGTTGCAGTTCTACCTGTACGACCACCTGTAAGGGAAGCGCTGCAGGTTGTGCGCAATGTGCGGCCGGATGTACCTCTTCGTGTGAGGGAACCTCATCAAGCAGTGGCGGCTGTTCGGGGTGCAGCAACACATCCACCGGCAGCGGCTGTAGCGGATGCAGCGGTTCGTGCCTGGGCACCTCGTCAGGTAGCGGCTGTACCGGTTGTGGGTACGCTTGTGCTACCGCTTGCTATGGATCATGCGGCACTGTATGCGGAGGCGCCTGTGCTTTCAGTTGCTATGGATTATGCGGTAATACATGCGGCGGAGCATGTGCTTACGGATGCGGTGGAGCATGCGGCGGAGCATGTGCTTATGGATGTGGTGGAGCATGCCGCTACGGCGCATACATGTAATCGGTCGTCCATGGCAGAATCAAAAGTCTGGCAGGAAGGCCGCGCCAAGAACATCACCTTTATCGTTACCAAGGATTGCCAGCTCGTCTGCAAATATTGCTACCTGGTGGGCAAAAACATCAGGGAGCGGATGCCGTGGGAGGTGGCCCGGCAAGCCATCGACTACCTGCTGGACGATTCCCGGCAGTTTAACGACGAGTCGGTGATCTTCGACTTTATCGGCGGCGAGCCTTTTCTCGAAATCGACCTGATCGACCGCATTTGCGACTACGCGAAAGTGCAAATGTTCGAGAAGAATCATCACTGGTTCAATTCCTACCGGTTCAACTTTTCGACCAACGGCATCAATTACCACGAAAAAAAGATACAGCAGTTCATTGCCAAAAACCATGCGCACCTGAGCGTCGGCATCACCATCGACGGAACCCGCGCCAAGCATGACCTGAACCGTGTGTACAAAAACGGGAAAGGTTCGTACGGCGACGTAGTGAGAAACGTCCCCTTATGGCTGGAACAGTTTCCCGGGGGAGCCACCAAGGTAACCATCAGCAGCGCCGATATTCCTTACATTTGCGAAAGCGTGCTGCATCTTTTCGAACTGGGTATTCATACGATCAACATCAATTGCGTGTTCGAGGAGGTATGGAACGGAAAAGACGACCAGCTTTTTGAAGACCAGCTGATACGGTTGGCCGACGAGATGATCGATCATGGATACAGCGAATACCACTGTTCGTTTTTTTCGGAATATATCGGCAAGCCGCTCGACCGTAAACTTCAGAACCAGAACTGGTGCGGCGCCGGCATGATGCTTGCGGTGGATGCCGCCGGAAACTTTTATCCCTGCACCCGCTTTGCTCAATATTCCCTTCGCGAAAAGGAGGCCCGGATCATCGGGAACGTACGCGACGGGATCGACCGGAACAGGCTCAGGCCGTTCCTCACGCTCGACCGCTGCACGCAAAGCACGCAGGAGTGCATCGATTGCGATGTAGCGTCGGGATGCGCATGGTGTCAGGGCGAAAACTACGATGCCGCCGCTACCCGTACCATCTACCAGCGCTCGACGGCGATTTGCAAAATGCATCAGGCCCGCGTAAGAGCCAATAATTATTATTGGAACAAGCTCTTCCGCAAAATGGAAATGAAGCCCCGGCCTGACCTGTACCAAGCCGGAGAGGTCAACTGTGCAACATGCCGGAAATGAAGACCGTCACAGCTTAATCTCAAAGATGTTACAATATCTGGTTATTTTATTGGATGATACGTCGGTTTCCTATTGTCATTACGAAAATACGAAAACCACGCGGAACTTAATCGGGCTGGACGATTTGAAAGCCGGGATATTTTTTGCGATGAAGCAAAACCTGATGATCCAGTTCGTCTATCCCGACGGTGAATTGCCTGAAGAATATCATGCCGTTATCGAATCGATCGACCATCACCGGGTGATGCCGGCTTCACAGGCGGTTGACGGAGCCGAGGTGATCGTGCTGGATCGCTGGGATCAGGCGCCCGAAGCGGCAGCCGCACCACATGTGGCCTGCGTGGCGCGTGCAGACAAAAGCAGGCTGTTTCGGGACGTGGAAAAACTGGCGGCATTGCTGGGAAAATTGAACAGGATAAATGTTGTATTGACCGATGCCGACACGTTCACCGATACGGATTTCGACGCATACAAACAGATACTGTCGCGGCTGGCGGATGCTTTAACCGGACAATATGCGCAGGGCCGTTTTCCGCAGTTGAACATCCTGACGGATCGCGTCCTGCTCGACCGGATGAATAACTGTAATGCCGGGGTAGAGAACATCACCCTGGCGCCCAACGGCAAATTTTACATCTGCCCTGCCTTTTATCATGAGGATGATCTTGACGCGATCGGGAACCCGGTCGAAGGCGTTGCCATCAGGAACCGGCAGTTGTACCGGATTGATTACGCCCCGCTTTGCCGCCGGTGCGATGCTTACCAGTGTCGCCGGTGCGTATGGCTGAACCGCAAAACCACGCTCGAAGTGAATACGCCGTCGCACGAGCAATGTGTGATGGCGCATTTGGAACGGAATAAAAGCCGGGAATGGCTGAACGAAACGGCAGCGTATTTTCCGGGCAGGGAGATTGCGGAAATCCGGTATTTAGACCCGTTTGATGCAAGCACGGAACGCCTGGATTTTTGACGGAGCCTTTCATGCATTGGATGCTGCCCTGTATATTTTGTATTTGAAATGTTGAAAATAATCATTTAAAAGGATAGAGATGAAAAAGAAAGTCGGAGAAGTCAGCGAAGAAGAAAAAAAGGAAATCTTAACGCTTTTCGAACGGAAAAACGGTTTAACCGAGTTGGCCAGGATCATGAAAGCCGATGACGTCCTCTATGAAAAGTTAGTGACGGATATGGGGGCCACATCTACCAAGTTCCAGACATGGTGGGACAAAACGTCCCAAAAATACCAGTGGGAAATGAAAGAAAGCGGCAACTGGGAGATTGATTTCGAAACCAACACCATCTACCTGGTCTTTTAGCGGGTTTCCGGTGAAATTCCGGCTCCATTCATCACATACGTTCAGCGCCTTTTGATACATCCTTGTCCGTTCCCCGCATAAAAACGCCCAACGGCAATCGTCTGCCTGCACGGTCAGGGATGAACAGTTCGCCGCATTCGCCGGTTATCTGCGGAAAATACGATTGGATGATGTTCGCGGCAACGAGGGCCGAAAATCCCATCGAATAAAGGTTCAGCGCCAGCAACGCCCCGTTGTGCGCCAGCAGTTGACTGCAAAGTTCCATCAGTTCGCTGATACCTTCCTCAAGTATCCATTTCTCGCCGGCAGGGCCGCGTCCATAAGCCGGCGGATCGAGAACAATGCCCTGGTACTGCTTTCCCCGTTTCACTTCGCGCCGCAGGTATTTCACCGCATCTTCCACCATCCAGCGGATATTCGTCAGTCCGCTTGCTTCCATGTTTGCGCGGCTCCAACTCACCACCTGCCGTACCGAATCGACATGGGTTACCTCGGCGCCTGCGGCTCTGGCAGCTAAGGACGCTCCGCCGGTGTAGGCAAAAAGGTTCAATACGCGGGGTTGTGCGGCGTGCATCCCGCTGAGGCCATTGTAAATATAATCCCAATTTTCGGCCTGTTCGGGAAACAGGCCGACATGCTTGAATGCGGTTAACCCGAGACGGAAGCGAAGCTTCATGCCGCCGTACGCATAGGAAATCCACCATTGCTGCGGCATGCCTTTTTTCTGTATCCACTCGCCACGCTCGTTTTCGCGTTGGCCGTCCTTTCCCGTTTCCTTCCTGAAAACAGCGTTCGCCATACGCTCCCACTCGGCCTGCGGCAATGCCTTACTCCACACGGCCTGCGGTTCGGGACGCGACAGGATGTATGGCCCGAAGCGTTCCAGTTTCTCAAACCCGCCCGTATCGATTAATTCGTAATCCGTCCAGTGTTCCGGAGATAATAACTTAAAGTTCAAGGTTCAAGGTTTAAAACATAAGACTGCAACCCCGTTTCATCCGTATACATCTACATTCCGTTGAGGAACGGGTTGTGTATTCTTTCCTGTCCTATGGAGGTATCGGCGCCGTGTCCGGGATGTACCACCGTATGGCGAGGCAATGTCATTAACTTTTCTTCGATCCCTTCGATCAGCAGGTCGTAATCGCCCCCGGGGAGATCGCTCCGACCGATGCTGCCGTTGAACAGCACATCGCCCACGATGATCCATTTCCTTTCCGGTGCGTACAATACGATACTTCCAGGCGAATGACCGGGTATATGGCGTACCTGGAGCGAAACATCATCACCAAAGACAATGGTGTTGCCTTCGTCGAGGAAAACTTCGGGCGTGTTCGGCTGTTCCACCGTAAAACCGAATATTTCGCCTTGCCGGTATGCCTTTTCCATAAGGAAAAGATCGCCGCGATGGGCGGCAGTCTTCACCTGCCATGTGCGGCATACAAAAGCATTGCCGATCACGTGGTCGAAATGACCGTGCGTATTGATGAGCCATACGGGATGAAGGCCCTTGTCGGCGATATATTTTTTTAATGCAGCCTGTTCGCCGGATGAGCAGCAGGCCGGATCGACAATGGCGCATTGCCCGTCGCCGGCGGCTATAATATATGTGTTGACTTCGTAAGGATTAAAGACAAGATGATGTAAGGTCATGAAAGTGAAAAATTAAGCGTGAAGAATATCATCAATCGAAAAATCAAAAATGTTACGTTTTCCCTTTCAGGAAGGGGACAAACATGAATGCGCCATGGCTGGTTACATCGATTTCGGTTTCCGATGTTTTGATCACCAGGGTCATCTCCTGCCGGTCATTGCTGCCGACGGGTATCACCATTCGTCCTCCGGTTTTCAGCTGCTTCACCAGGTTTTCGGGTATTTCGGCTGCTCCGGCGGTTACCAGTATCTTATCAAAAGGCGCGTAGGCCGGTAATCCTGCATATCCGTCGCCATAGAAAAAATGCATTTTGTAGCCCATCCGGTGAAGCAGCTGTTGCGATTTGATATATAATTCGCGTTGCCGTTCGATGGTGTAGACATTGGCGCCCACCTCAAAGAGTACGGCTGCCTGGTATCCCGAACCGGTGCCTATTTCCAGCACTTTCTCGTGAGGTTTCACTTCCAGTAACTGTGTCTGGAAAGCTACCGTGCAGGGCTGCGATATGGTTTGCCCGGCTCCTATAGGAAAAGCGGCATCCTTGTACGAGAAATTGATGAACCCGCTGTCCATAAATGCATGGCGCGGTATCCGGCCGATCGCATCCAGGACGGCTTCATCCCTGATGCCTTTTTTACGGATATCTTCAACCAATAACCTGCGTAAGCCTTTGTGCCTGTATGTATCCTCTATTGTATTCATAATCCTGACAAAATTACGTGAAATATTCGACATTTCAGGCAGGATTTGCAAACTTGCCACCGCCGCAGGGCCAGAGACCGCTGACAGCAATTTACTTGCCGTATCCTTCGTACGCCACCGTTTCGCTCAGCGGTTTCCTGTTTTTCTTTTCCGGAGCGGGATTTTTTGCATCCGGGTAACCGATCATCAGTATGCTCACAGGCTCTATCCGGGACGGGATATTAAATTCGGCTTTTACTGTTTCCGGGTTAAAATTCATTACCCAAACCGAGCCAAGTTCAAGGCTGGCAGCTTCGAGCATCAAATGGTCGGTAACGATGCTGGCGTCGACATAAGCCGAATCCTGCCGGTCGCAGGGACGTTTCCAGCTCTCGTCGTGGTCGGCGCAAACGATAATGGCTAAAGGCGCGTCAAAGGTTTTAGCCGCCCTTTTCAGCTTTTCCAGCCCGGCTGCCGATTCCACAACAATTAACCGCTGCGGCTGCCGATTAGCCGCTGTAGGCGCTACGCGCGCCGCTTCCAGCAATTTTTCCAGATTTTCCCTTTCTACTTTCCGGCCGGTATATTGTCTTACGGAATACCTTTTCCGCATGATTTCTAAAAAATCCATGTGTCTGTTTTTACAAAAGGCAAATATAGGATTTTTTCAACCTCATTCTCACCTTATTTTTAAACAAAACAACCTCAGTAGCTGAGCGCCCATGATACAGACACCTTATTACCTGATTAAATTTGACATGAATCCTGTAAAGGCGAAATGCCCCGGACAAGCGGCAAGTTAGCGCCGTTGAGCCACCGTTGAGCCGAATTTGTAATTCGGCTCGGAATATCAGGCAATTTGCAATTGCCGTCCAACGGCGCCGCATATTTTACTTCGATTCAGGAATCGATTACCGGATTACAAATCCGGATGATGTTCCGAGCGGCAATACAATTACCTGCGGTGAGATCGCTTCGCTAAGTTGCCGCTCAACCGCGAAGCGCTGACCTGTCAGGCTGCGTTGTAGAGACGCGATGCATCGCGTCTCTGCGGTTTTGACCCTGACAGGTCATTGACGTAAGCTTACGTAAAACGACCTGACAGGGTCAAAAAAAAAAATCTCCTAAAACAAATCTTTTTTTGTTTTTGTTCAAAAAGCATTTATATTTGTCCTCTGGTTTTAATAAAAAATTTGATTCAAAAGCATGCTCATCATATCGAAATCTTTCGAAAATTTCTTACAGGCAATGTCCGGTGTAACGTTCGGTAAATCACCGAATGGCACGGATTTTGCAGAGAGAGAGAGAGAGAGAGAGAGAGAGAGAGAGAGAGAGAGAGAGAGAGCTTACATTACATATAACGCGCACGCGCGCGAGGGTTAGCAAAAATTTTTCAAATCTATTATACCGCCGCTA
>JAISCQ010000077.1 GCA_031265445.1 Bacteroidales bacterium | reverse complement strand
CGTAAGCGCGACGATATCTATCGCGGATTTGTTGATACCGTTAAAGGCGCTGCGAAACATTTTGACCCTGCGCATCGCGAGGCGGCTCATTTGCTGCTCGGCATTTTCAAGCATTACGGGAATATCGCGCGTAAAACGCTGGACGATGAAACGGCGGCCATCAACGACTTTGCCCGGGAACTGAACCGGGCGGAGCCTGCGCAAGCCGTTGCTCTGCTCGGAGCCAACGTATGGCTGGACAAGCTGGTAGAAGAAAACCATGCGTTCGTGGAACTGATGAAGGAACGCTACAGCGAAACGGCGGAAAAAACTGTGTTCAGGATGAAAGTCACGCGCGTCGAGACCGACAGGTACTATCATGCCATCATCTCTCAAATTGAAAACCAAATACTCGCGGGCATTCCCGTCAACGAAAGTTTTATCAGGGAGATCAACGCGGTGATCAAACGGTTTGAATAAACGCATCCCCGCGCGGGAAACCGGTGAACGAAAACCAAACCAATGAAAATTTTAATCAATAAGTTCTAATAATTTTAATAAATCTAATGCACATGAAGAAAATGGAGAAAAGAATCATTAAAAAAAGTCCGGTCTTGCTGCACTTTTGCTGTTGGGCAATACTGGCTGTCATGAGTGGAAACGCTTTTGCTGCGCCGCCTGTTTCCGAAACCCCGGCAGGTTACCAGGGAATACGGGTAACCGGAAGCGTTTCCGACGGTTCCGGTGAACTGATGCCGGGCGTGAACGTCATCATCCGGGGGACAATGCAGGGTACTACGACCGACATCAACGGCGAATTTACGGTTACAGTTCCCAGCGATACCTCTGTCCTGCAATTCCGGTTTGTGGGATACACGCAGCAGGAAATCGTAGTCGGCAGCCGGCGCATTATTGCGGTGACGATGCAGGAAGCGGCCACCGATATCAGCGAGGTTACCATTGTGGCGTTTGGCACGCAAAAAAAGGAAAGCGTCGTATCTTCCATCACGACGGTTGCGCCCAAAAACCTGAAGGCCCCTACCAGCAACCTGACCACTGCCTTTGCCGGACAGATGGCGGGTATGATCTCGTACCAGTCTTCGGGCGAGCCGGGCGCGGACAATGCCGACTTTTTCATCCGCGGCGTCACGACCTTCGGCTATAATGTCGACCCTTTGATTCTGGTAGACAATATTGAAATCGATAAAACGGAGCTGGCGCGCATTCAGGCGGACGACATCGAGAGCTTTTCCATCATGAAGGACGCGGCGGCCACGGCGCTCTACGGAGCCAGGGGCGCAAACGGCGTCATTTTCATCAAAACCAAGGAAGGGCGTGCCTCCAGCAAGGCGGAATTTAATATCAGGTACGAGACCACCATCTCGCAGCCGACTAAGGAGATTCAGCTGGCGGATCCCATCACCTACATGAAAATGCACAACGAGGCGATTATTACCCGCTCATTGGGAGGCGCGGCGCTTTACTCGGATGAGAAAATAGAAAACACGCAACTCGGAAGGTTTCCGCTGCTTTATCCGGCAACGGACTGGCGCAACGAGCTGATGAAGAAGCAAGCCGTGAACCAGCGCCTGAACCTGAACATCAAAGGCGGCGGCAATGTGGCGACTTATTATGTGTCTGCGGCGTATACGAGGGATAACGGCATTTTGAAAGTCGACCCCCGGAACAATTTCAACAACAATATCAAGCAGGATATCTACAGTATCCGTTCCAATGTAAACGTCAACCTGACCAAGACTACCGAGCTGAAAGTAAGGGTGGACGGGACATTTGAAGACCTTTCCGGGCCGCTCGCCCCGCAGGACCAGACAGGAGGAAACTATATGTACCAGATGATCATGAGGAGCAATCCGGTATTGTTTCCGGCCTACTACCCCATTGACGAGGAGCACAGCCACGTGAAGCATACCATGTTCGGCAATGCCGACGACGGTGATTACCTGAATCCTTATGCGGAACTGGTCAGGGGCTATCGCGACCGCGGCAAATCGGTGATGGGCGCGCAACTGGAACTGAGCCAGAATCTGGACTTTTTCCTTCCCGGACTCTCCGTCAGGGCGCTGTTCAATACCAAGCGGCAGGCTGTGAGTCAGATCATGCGCTATTATTCCCCGTATTATTACAAGCTCATCAATCAGAACTATTTAACCGGCGAATACCATGTGGACATCATTGATCCCAACGTCGACGGGGAAAGCCTGACATCAGCCATTACGCTGCCGGAAGTGATCCAGACCACCTATTTTGAATCGAGCGCCGTTTACGCACATACCTTCCGGGAGGCGCACGACGTCAGCGCCCAGCTGGTTTTTACCCTGCGGAACAAGACCATTCCGGCTAACGATATTCTTAATGTAAATGAATCCGTATTAAGATCGTTGCCCTATAGAAATGTGGGACTGGCCGGGAGGCTGTCATACGGCTACAGGAGCAGGTATTTCGCCGAAGCCAATTTCGGCTACAACGGTTCCGAACGGTTTTCGGCCGAGCAGCGCTGGGGATTTTTCCCGTCCGTCAGTATGGGCTGGATGGTTTCGAACGAAGCGTTTTTCGCGCCGCTGAAATCTACGGTTACCCAGTTAAAGTTTCGCGGTTCGTACGGGCTTGCAGGGAATGACAATATAAGCGACAGCCGTTTCCTCTACCTTTCGGACGTGAGCCTTAATTCGGGAAGCACCGCTTACAGCTTCGGATATGAACAGAACGGATATGTCAGGCCCGGCATTTCCATCAGGCGGTATGCCGACCCCAATATTACCTGGGAAATATCCCGCAAGAGCAATCTCGCCATGGAACTGTCGCTCTTTGGAAACCTGGATATCGTATGGGAATACTTCACCGAGAAACGCACCAACATCCTGCAGGCCCGTTCGACCATTCCCTATTCCATGGGACTGTGGCAAAACCCGAGCGCCAACCTGGGCGAAGTAAAGGGCAAGGGAACAGACCTTTCGATTACGCAGAGCTTCAACAGCGGCGATTTCTGGATACAGAGCCGGCTCAATTTCACATACGCCACCAATCAATATACCAAATTCGAGGATCATGACTATGAGACGGAATGGTGGAAGTTCCGCGTGGGCAACAATGTCGACCAGATATACGGCTACATAGCGGAAAACCTGTTCATTGACGATGCGGACGTCGTCAATTCCCCGCAACAGTTCGGCCGCAGCGAAGTTCGGGCCGGGGACATCAAGTACCGCGACCTGAACGGCGACGGCATCATCAGCGACCGCGACCAGGCGCCGATCGGATTTCCCAACAAGCCCGAAATACAGTACGGATTCGGCGCTTCCATGGGATATAAGGGATGGGATTTCTCCTTTTTCTTTAACGGACTGCACCGCCGCTCGTTCATGATTAACTATTATAACGTATCGCCCTTTTTCGAGACTTACTCCGGAGGAAATAACGCCCTGATGCAGTTTATCGCCGACAGTTACTGGAGCGAATCCAGCCGCAATCCGTATGCTACGTGGCCGCGTTTGGCTTCGAATATGGATATGGTACGGCATAACTCCTATAACAATACCTGGCTCCTGAGGGACGGATCGTTCCTGCGCCTGAAACAGGTGGAACTGGGTTATACCCTGCCCGAAAGCCTCACGAAGAAAATACGGATGAGTACCCTGCGGATATATGCAACATGCAGCAACGTATTTTCTCTGAGCAAATTCAAGGAATGGGACCCGGAAATGGCCGGCAACGGACTGGCGTATCCCATTCAGCGCACCTATAACTTCGGCGTTTTTGTCACATTTTAAATCATCAATCATTCATCCAATGAAAAGAATCAAACATATCTTCCTTATTTTATCGGTCTGCATGGCCTCGTCGTGCAGCTACCTCGACATTGTACCCGACATGATCACCACCATCGAGGACAACGCTTTCTCGATGCGTTCGCAGGCCGAAAAGTTTTTCTTCACCTGTTATTCGTACCTGCCGCCTGCCGGCATGTTTAATGAGGATCCCGCCCTGCTTGGCGGCGATGAAATCTGGCTGTCGCCCGACTACACGGGGGCCGAGACCCCCAGATCCCTTGCCATAGGCGATCAAAGATCCAACAATCCGTTCTTTAATTACTGGAGGGGAGCCAACGGGGGCAAGGCCCTGTACCGCGGCATCAGCGACTGCAATATCTTCCTTGCCAATATCGGGCGGGTCTATGATATAACCGACGAAGAACGGAACCGCTGGATCGCCGAGGTGGAAGTCATTAAAACATGGCTGCATTTTTACCTCATCAGGATGTACGGGCCTGTCCCCATTAAGGACGTTAACCTGGACGTACAGGACGATACCGAAACCACCCATGTATTCCGCAATACCATGGACGAATGTGTGGAATACTGCATCAGCAGTATCGATGCAACCATCAACCGAAACTACCTGATGATCACAGCGGAAAACCAGGCAACCCAGTTGGGACGGATTACCAGGGGGGTGGCGCTCGCGATGAAAGCCAAAATGCTGGTCACTTTTGCAAGTCCCCTTTTCAACGGCAATACGGATTATATCGGGTTAACCGACAAGCGGGGGATCGAAATCTTCAATCCCAACAAGAGCGAAGCCGAAAAAGCCGAATTATGGGCGCGCGCAGCGCAGGCCTGCAAGGACGCTGTTTATTTCTATAACAATCCCGAACTGGGTACTGCCGAACTGTACCGGTTTACCGGAACCCAGTTCGGCGATATTTCCGAACAGACGAGGCTCAAGCTCAGCATCCGGGGATCGCTGGTTGAAAGATGGAACAGAGAGGTGCTCTGGGCCGATTCCCGTAGCTGGCCCACGACATACCAGCTACAGGCATATCCCCGGGATTTTAGCGCGAACCAGGCCCAATCGCAGGTCACCAGCCGGAACAATTTCGCAGTTCCCTTAAAGATCGTAAATCAGTTCCATACCAAAAACGGCGTGCCGATGAACGAAGACAAAACGTGGAACTACAACGAACGGTTCACGCCGCGTATCGCCGGTCTCGACCAGCTGTACTACCTGCAGACGGGCGAGCGTACCGCAGGGATGTTTTTCGACCGGGAACCCCGCCTGTATGCCAGCGTCGGTTTCGACCGGGGCATCTGGTTCGGTCATGGCAGCACCAGCGAAACCGCACAGGCGCCCCATGCCCGCAGCGGCGAATTTACGCAAAATACAATCCAGCATTCATGGAATATGACCGGGATGTGGCCCAAAAAACCGCTTCACTGGCTGACTGTCTGTTCCTCGGTCAGCACGGTAACATACACCACGTATCCGTTCCCGTATTTCCGTTTGCCGGATATTTACCTGATGTACGCCGAAGCGCTGAACGAAGCTTACGACACGCCGGAAGCACGGGAGGAGGCCATCCATTATATCGACATCGTCAGGGAACGCGCCGGCCTGCCAGGAGTGGCCTATTCATGGAGCAACTATTCCAGCGATCCCGACAAATACCAGCGCCAGTCAGGCCTCCGGGACATTGTCCGCCAGGAAACGCTGATCGAATTTGTGTTCGAAGGGCATCGCTTCTGGGACATCCGCCGCTGGAAGACAGCCATGACCGAATACAACAAGCCGATTACCGGATGGAACTATGACGCTTCGGATCCGGTGGAATATTATTCCGAAAGATGGATATACACCCGTAAATTTACGCCGAAGGAGTATTTCTGGCCGATTGAAGACGAAGAAATCCTGAGGAACAAGAATACGCTCCAAAACTATGGATGGTAAATAATGATGAATTATGAATGATTATAAATTCTTAAAATTCTTATAAATTATACGATAATGATACGAAATCTTATTTTATTGATGACAGCCTGCTTATGGCTTTATTCCTGTAAGGAAGACAATTTTAACACGCCGAAGGGCAGCGCCGAAGCCCCGCAGCAGGTAGACGTTACCGGCGTGAGGGACATCAGCGGGGCGTCCGTGATTTATTTCAGCCACCCGAACGACAAGCACCTGAAGTACGTAAAAGCCGTATGGACGACGGACGACGACATCGAGTACGAGACTACGGCGTCCTTCTATACCGATTCCATCCTGGTGGACGGTTTCGGCGCCGAAGGTCTCTACAAGGTCAAGCTGTATTCCGTAAGCGACGGCGGAACTTATTCCGAACCGGTGGAGACCGAGGTGAATCCCGCCCGTCCTCCCTACCTGCTCGCCTTCGACAAAACGGAAATCTCACCGTATTTCATGGGCATCCGCGTCATGTCCGAAAACGAAACAAGCGCCAGGCTTACTTTCCGTACCTTTAAAAAAGACACGGTTACCAATGAATATATAGAGGTAGGCACCGATTATGTCGTGAGTCCGAACATAGACTATAAGAATCGGGGACATGCGGCGGATACCCTGCAATATTTCGGCGTACAGATCCGCGACCGCTGGGGACACTGGTCTCCCATGAAGGAAGCCTCGATCACGCCCTGGTATGAAATAGAACTGCCCAAGAATATATTCGCGGAGGTAGCCCTGTGCAATCTTGAGGGCGACGGTTCGTCGGTTCCCGACCAGACAGGTCAGGTGCTGCCTTCCAATTTCTGGGGACACAAGATGCACTCCTGGGTCAATTCCAATACGTCTGTTAAATCTATATGGGACGGCACAAAACTGGGATCGCAACTCGTATGCTACCACAACAAACCCTTAGCTCCGCTGCCTTCGCATTTCACTTTCGACCTCGGCGCCCCGTATATGCTGAGCCGCATGGTATTATGGGCGCGGAACGACGTTGGAAACCGGTTCCGCGGCGGACACCCGCAGATCGTCCGCATATATGCGGCCACCTATAACGGCGATTATCCGACCGACCTGATAGACGACATCTATGATACCGATGCATGGATGGATCTGGGCATTTTCTATTTCACCCGCGCCGACGGCTCATCCGAACCGTATCCCGACGACAACCTTACTGCCGAAGACAATGCATTGATGGAAGCCGGACACGAAATGACGCTGGAAGCCACCACCCAGAAAGTCAGGTACCTCAGGGTGCAGACATTGAAATGCTTCTCTCCCAATACAAATACCGGAGCGGTGATGATCAGCGAAATAAGCGTTTTCGGTTCGGATAAATAAATAAATTTCATTCATCCTATTAAAATTTGTCAAACATGAATAGCAGGTATTTATTCTTATTCTTGATCGTTCTGGCAGGCGCATGTTCGCCGATGGACGATAACTATAAAAACTTTGTCAACGACGGGCCGGTCGTTTACATCGCCAAGCTGGACGAGACCGCTGTAACCGCCATTGGCGAGCGCAACCGCGTCCGCTTTATGTGGCCCGGGCAGAATGATCCGCGCGGCGTCAGGGCCGAGATATACTGGTCGAACAAACAGGGACATCATACGGAACTTTTCGACCCTTCCACGGCAACGGATTTCTACGTTGAAGACCTGGCCGAGGCTTCCTATATCTTCGAAATTTACATTTTCGACGACGAGGATCATGCTTCCGTTCCCATCTCGGTAACCGCAACGGTATACGGGGCGACCTGGGAATCGTACCTGACCAGCCGGAACATCATTGTCACCGAACAGGAGGGGGCCAACCGGAAAATCGTATACCGGAAAAATATGGACCGGACGCTCCTGTACACGGATTTTGAATGGAAACAGGACAACAGCGATTTTTCCGCACGCGTAGATTCTTCGGATATGACGGGTTACCTGAATGACTTCAAGGCAAGTTCGTTCCGCTACCGCACCAGCTATCTTTCCGAAGAAGGGGGCACGGATATTTTCCGCTCCGCCTGGCAGTATTATGTCATGAATGAAACGGAAGCGGTACTTGACGCCGGTTTTGATAAACCGACCAGCAGTTTTGATCTGCCCGTACCGAACGATGGTTTCTGGACGGGTTACGAATTTCAGTGGATCGACGTCGACACCGGCGAAGAAAAATTGCAATCCACAAATTCCAATACCATTACATTGACCGGATACAATGCGTTAGTCGTTAACATCGTCAGGACGTACCGGTTTGACGATGTCGCGGTATCAACCATACCGCATGCATATTCAACAGCCCGGTACGTCGATCTGGACAGGACGAACTGGTATGTGGCGCCCGAAACCGAAAAAGGCACCGGGACGCCGATAGCAACTGTAAATTTTGGAGCCAACGTGAGCGCTAAAGACAAGTCTCCCTACCTGTCGCATCTTTTACCCTTTGCCACTTCAACGTTCGACGACATCAACAGCAATGGTGACGGAGTCAACTGTCCGGGCGCTCATATTGACAACGACAGCCGCACGTATCTGGCCATGGTGAAGGGTATCGGCACCGACGCTACCTCCGGCGGCAGTCATTCGAATGGCGGCGTAGCCATCACCACGCCGAATGAAAAACCCTGGTTCATCATTCGTCTGGATCCAGACACGCCCCGGCAATTTAACTATTTCCGCATGAGGTACAGGGAGAACGGTACTAATGCAGCCGCTCTGAAACCGCAGGGATTGACGCTCTTCGGCAGCGATGACGACGATTGCATGACCGATGAAAGCAAATGGACGCAGATCAATGCCACAACGATTGTACCTCCAGGCTCAACAACCAATTCTGATCTACCGGCCGAGTTAGGCGTTTTTGCTCCCGGAGGGAGTATAGACAGCGGAAACGTTCTGCTCCCCGATTGCGCTTACAAATATATCAAGGTGAGGTTTGATTTGTGGGCCCAGGCCAACAATACCATGCAGGTTGCCGATTTCAAGCTGGGGAATTATTATTGACGTAAAATGATACTGTGCGCGGGATTGATCCCCTGCGGGGGTTTCCCGCAGGAAAACAGCCCGCGTACAGTTATTTATATCCCTTTTTCGTTGAAAAATTAATAATCGAAAAAATTGAAGGTATGAAGAAAATTTGTTTTTTGATTTGCGCCGCAATGTTTGTTGCGGCTTGTGGAAAAGACGATCCTGCGGTGATCGAAGGCGGCGAAACCGCGTTCAGCTGGTCTGCGGCAGCCGACAGCAGCAGTATGTCATTGATAACCCATTACTGGAACGCTACCAAACATCATTTCAATAACGACACCCTGGGTACTGTCGGCCGGTACGACTACTGGCCCGAAGCGCACGGATTGGACGTGCTGACGGATGCATACTCCCGAACCGGGGATGATGTATATAAAACGGCCATTAATGATTTCTACGAGGGGGTAAGGATCAAAAACGGCGGCCGCTTCTGGAATAATTACTATGACGATATGGGCTGGCACGGAATAGCCCACCTGCGTGCATTGGAAGCTACCGGCGATACCCGCTACGAACAGTCGGCAAGGGAACTGTGGGCATGGATACTCGAAGGCTGGGACAGTGATGGCGGCGGAGGCATACATTGGAGCCACGATCAAACCGACAGGGGCATGAGTAAGGGAGTCCCGTCAAACGGACCCGCCGCCATCGTTGCCGCACGGCGCTGGCAGAAATACGGACGGTCGGAAATCGTACAGGGTAAGAACGACAGCGTCTGGTTATCGCTCATTTATGACTGGATGAAGGAGCACTGTTTTGAACAGCAAACAGGACGGGTATTTGAAATCAAAACCAATGTAAGGGGCGACTGGACCTATAATGCGGGAACATTTCTCGGCTCGGCGCTGGAGTTCTATAAAATCACCGGTGACAAGGTTTATTTGAATGATGCCATTAAAGTTGCCGACCGGGTCACAGCAACATTGATCGATGCCGGCACTCAGGTATTATCCGACTGGGCGGAACAGCAGGATCACGATGTGAACCTGTTCAAGGGTATTTTTATCAGATATTTCACACAGCTGATCCTGAATGAGGATTTGCCCGAAGCCAACCGTAAGCGTTACATCGCGTTCATGAAAAACAGCGCCGAGTATCTTTGGACGCAAGGGTCGCAAAAAAGCCCCGCCGTACTGTTTGGCCACCACTGGTGGATAAGGCCGAGCGGTACGGTAGCACTCCGCGCCCAGTTGAGCGGAAGCATGCTGATAGAAGCAATGGCCCTGCTGGAAGGTAAAGGAATGTTATAAATGCCGTCCAGCCGCGCCGCATATTCCGCTTATCCCCCCGTTGAGCCGAATTTGCAATTCGGCTCGGAACATCAGGTTTGGAGACGGAAACAATGAATATAAACTTCCCCAAAACATGGAACTTGATATTGAAAATAGACGTTACGTTTCGGCGGCTTGAAAAGCCGGATTTTCATAACCGCTTTTGTAGCGCATCCGAAATTTTCGGGACGCGGTATGGATTATTCTGTTTATCTTTGCCTCTGTAAAAACGGTCAGGAATATACCGGGCAGCCCGGCTGAGACGGAATTATCGACAGGATGTAAGCAACAAAAAACAGCGTGTAAGCGACAAAAAACAGCGTGTAAGCAACAAAAAACAGGATGCATGCACGACGGCGCATGTAAAAGGGATACAATATTAATGATATTAATGATATTCAAAATTAAATGGGATAACTAATGTGTCGTAACAGGGTGATATTTTTATTGAGTTTGTTACTTCTTCACTTGAATACATACTCTCAGAGCCGGGTTCAACGGGTAATTACAGGTCAGGTTGTTGATGCGGATACCGGTGACCCGGTACCAACAGCTTCGGTGTTTATAGCTAATACCACAGTAGGAACCACCACAGATGATGAGGGAAATTATCAATTAAAGATTCCAGGAGAAGGAAATTATGAGATAGTGGTTTCGCATGTGGGATATATTCCGGAATCGCATACGATAAACATCAATAGATCGTTCACAAGAATCAATGTTTCTTTAAAGATTCATGAATTGAACGAGGTGGAAATCACTGCAAATAATAACATCAAAGAACAGGATATTTACTTGTTCTGGAAAAGAATACTGGGAGTTCCATTAGAAACGAAATCAATTCGTGTGATTAACCCTAATGACGTGTACTTATTCTACAATCCGGAAACACGGTACTTAAAAGCCTCTTGCCGTGTCCCGATTCAAATTGTAAATGAGGAAACAGGGTATCATATTCAATATATTTTATATTCATTTATTCATAATTACAATAAAAATATCACTTCCTGGGAAGGGCATCCATTGTTTGAAGAACTTCAGCCAAAAAATAAAAGGCAAAAAAGTACATGGGAAAACAATAGAAAAAAAATATACCATGCATCATTAGTCCATTTTGTTCGTTCGCTATACCATGGCAACTTACTGCAAGACGGTTTTATGTTAAACTATATCAGGAGATACTACGATCCAACGAACCAGCGGACTAAAATAAGAATATCACCACTTTTGAATGGAAATAGTTTTTTATTAAATGATTCATTATTAAAAAGAAAAATATTCAACATACCTCCGGACTCAATGTTTATCCTGACATGCTTTGGACGATCTATCACGGAATTAGAAGTTCAACAGCAAAAGAACTATATGTCAAGGTATGGTCTAAAAGATAATTCAAAAATACCAAGAAATAGAATGAGTAATGATCAAGGGGATATTCAAATTTTTCCGGATGGCACTTATTCAAATTTTCTTAATATAAGACCTTTCAACGATGCGCCAACTATCACCGGATTGAACATGATGCTGCCCATTGAATATGGCATGATACCCAATGCTGATGTTTCATTTGCCGAGGAAGCGATCAACATTCCGGAATCTTTTTCTCTTGTTCCCGATTTGGATGACTTGATGCAACACCAATCTCCCGAAAAAATCTACCTGACCACCGACCGTCCCTGCTATGCCGCAGGCGATACCGTGTGGCTAAACGCCTGGGTATTGAATGGCAGTACCCTGGAACCTACGGACAAAAGCCGGATGCTGCATGTAGAGTTGATCTGTCCCGATGGCGCCATTCTCCGGCATGTAGCGCTGGATGCTTCGCAGGGTCTGGCGCCCGGACAGTTGGCGCTTCCCCCGAACATTACCGGCGACGCTCTGTTCCGTATCCGTGCCTATACCCGCTGGTCGCTCAATTTTGACGAAAGTTACCGTTTTGAGAAAACTATCCCCGTAGTGCAGTTCAGGGACGATGTATGGCAGGGCCCTGAAAAAACGGAAAACAAAGACTACGAATGGGTACGGCGAGCAAATGGGAGTTGGGCCTGGCAGAGGAAAAAAGGTACAGGCGACAAAAACGTGACGGGTGACGGATTACGGGTGACGGGGCAAGCGGGAGACTCGCCTGCCGCCCGGCACCTGTTACCCGTCACCGATTTAGATTTGCAGTTTCTTCCCGAGGGTGGCCGCTGGGTGACCGGTTTTCCGTGCCATATGGCATTCAAGGCGCTCGCATAAACGTGGAAGGCGAAATTATAGAGGATCTGGGCGAAACTGTCGCCACATTCCGGTCGCTGCACCGGGGCATGGGTTCGGTATTCCTTGTCCCGCAGCCCGGCCGCAGGTATCATGCCCGTCTGTTCAGCGGGCACACGGTCGATCTGCCTTTGCCCGACACTGCCGGCATAGTGATGACCGTGCAGCCCGTTCGTGATGATTCGCTGGCCATGCAGCTATATTTTCCGCCGGAAATGGTACGTCGCGGCGAGTCTTTCCATTTAGTGGCGCAGTCGCGCGGGGTCTATGCCGCCGCGTGGGAGATAACGGCTGCGCGTACCCGCATAGCCATGCGTTTGCCTGTGGATCAGCTGCAAACGGGTATCGCACGTTTTACACTGTTTACCGGCGACGGTATTCCCTGCAACGAACGGCTGGTATTTGTAGATAAAGAGGACGGGATAGGGCTGAAAGTAAAGCCCCTCCCCCCGACCCCCTCCCCCAAGGGGAGGGGGAGCGTGCTATCCGAAGGTACGGGCGTATCTGCATTTCCCCGGGACAATGGCGACGTCGCTGCTCCCCTCTCCTTTGGAGAGGGGAAGGGGGTGAGGCTTCTTCTACAGGCTTTGGACGTCGGCGGCTTGCCGGTACAGGGCGTTTTCACCGTATCGGTAACCGACAGCCTGTACGGCAGTCACGACACGCGGGATGCCACGCTCCGTTCGCAGATGCTGTTGTCGTCCGACCTGAAAGGCAAGGTTGAAAATCCGGGCTGGTATTTTCAGGACAGGGACAGCATGCGTTTGCAGGCGTTGGATCTGGTGATGCAGACGCACGGCTGGAGCGGCTACTCGTGGGATGATGTGCACAATACGAAAAAAGCGGATTTGCAGTACACGCCCGAACTTGACTATCGCATCAGCGGCCGTGTAACCAACCTTCGCGGGGCGGTAACCAAAGATGTTTCGGTGACTTACTTAGCCCAGGGCGCCGTCACTCTGGCCGGCGATACCGTAACCGATACGCAGGGGCGATTCGGTTTCGATCACCTCCTTCCGCTGGAAAATACCGTAGTGAGCCTCATTGCCAAGCATCGGAAAGGGAAACGAAACGCGCTGGGGCTTGGCATTGAATTAGACAGGCAGCCCCAAACTCCTTCTCCGCCGGTAGCAGCGTTACCCCGGTCCGGCAGCAGTACGACCCGGGAGGAACAACTGGCCATGTACCGGATGCAAAAACTGAGCGACGAACACTGGTTGGACAGCCTGCTGAAAAGAACCGACACAAAAATGATCAAAGAGGTGACCATTGAAGGCAAACGT
>JAISCQ010000031.1 GCA_031265445.1 Bacteroidales bacterium | reverse complement strand
ATTACCAGCGTGATGGTCATCACGGTAAACATGATTTGCCGGCATCCGTCGAGGGCTGCCTGACGGCGGTTTTTGCCCTGTTCCATGTGGGTGAACATGTTTTCGATAACCACTATCGAATCGTCCACCAGAATGCCGACTACCAGCGAGAGCGCCATTAATGACATCATGTTCAGCGAATAACCCAAAGCGTAAAGGGCAATAAACGCCGGAATGATAGACAGCGGCACGGCTATCATCACAATCATCGCGCTGCGCAGGTTGTGCAAAAACAGGAAACAGACAACCGCCACGATCAGAATCGCCAGAATCAAATCAATAACCACCGCGTTTGCCGCCGCGCGGGTGTAAATGGAATCGTCGGCGGCAATCTCGAACTTTACGTTATCGGCGGCATATTCTTTTTCTATTGCCGACAGTTCGGCTTTTATCAGGTCGGCAATCTGCACGGCGTTGGCGTCGCCCTGTTTCATGACGGTCAGCCCGATGGCGTCGCGCCCGTCGATACGGTTAAGCATTTTTTGCTCGGCAATGCCGTCCTGCACTTCGGCGACGTCCGACACCCGTACCTCGCCGCCCTGTCGCGAAATTGCCACGACCGTATTGCGCAAATCGTCCGGACTGGCGTATTTAGCCGCCAGACGGACGGAAAAAGTAGCGTTGTCGCTTTCCACGTTTCCGGCGGGCACTTCCATGTTGGCACTCTGTACCGCCTGCAATACCTGCAAGACAGACAAATTGCAGGCGCGCAACTTTGCGGCATCGATGTTTACCCTGATTTCGCGCTCGCTACCCCCGACCATGTTCACGGAGCCAACGCCCGGCTGTTTCGCCATACGCGGCAACACGCGGTCTTCCATCAGCTTGTAGAATCGCGTGGGCGGCAGCGACGATGATGCCGCGATTTTCATAATAGGCATGTCGTCCCTCGAAACTTTGTTAATGGAAGGGTCTAACATTTCCTCCGGCAAGGTTGATCTGATGGCGTTGATTTTGCGTTGCGCCTCCTGCAGCGCCTTGTCAGTGTCGGCGTTGTCGTTGAATTGCACTTGAATGATTGACGTGTTTTCCTGCGAAGTGGAAGATATTTTTTTCAGGTCTTCCAGTGACGAGAGGGCGTCTTCGATTTTTTTCGTCACGCCGGTTTCCACCTCCGACGCCCCCGCGCCGGGATAGACCGTTATCACGGTAAGCATCGGCGCGTCCATACGGGGCAGCAAATTCAGGTTGAGCAGGTTGTAACTGACTATCCCGCCAAGCGAGAGGATGGTGAAGATAACGACAATCAGCAGCGGCCGCTTAATGGATGTTTCTACTATTGAAGCCATAGTTATTGATTTTTAGCGATGGATACTTTTGCCCCGTCCATCAGGTTAATTTGTCCGTTGGTAACGATCCGGTCGTTCCCGTTCAATCCGGACAGGACTTCGAGATATTCGCCCCTGTCGCGTCCGGTTGTGATGCGCGTTAACCGGGCAAGGCTGTCGTCAATCAGGTAAACCGAAGGCTCCTTGACGCTGCTCACAATGGCGTCGCGCGGAATCATCAGTAGGGGCGAAAAATTTTTCGCCCCTACTGCGTTGATTTGCACATTGACGTACGTGCCGGCTTTCAGGGGATATTCGCGGCTGTTGGGCACGATGATTTCCACCGGATAGGTGTGCGCGTTGTCGCCCTGCAAGCCAATGTGCGACACTTTTCCCGTGTAAACGGCTTCGGGATAGACGGAAGCGGTAAGGCTTGCTTCCTGTCCCTGCCGTAGGGCGTACACGTCGCTTTCAGGGACGCGCAGCGCGACTTTCAATTCCGACACGTCCACGATGTCCGCCACCTGAGCGCCAATGTTGATGAAAGCGCCCGGCTCGACATTTCGCCGGGTAATGTATCCGCTGAACGGGGCAAGGACCTGCGTGTTCGACAACTGCTTTTTAGCATTTTCCAACTGAATAGCCGCATTTTCGAAGCCCAGCTTCATATCGCGCAGCTGCGTTTCGGACACGGCGTCGCCACCGCGCAACGTCTTGTAGCGTTCATAATCTTCCCTGAATTTGTCGCGGTTCAGTTGAGCCGTTTCAGTTCGTCGTCCACCTGCACCAGCACGGCGCCTTCGCGGACGAAATCGCCCAGCTTGAAATGTACTTCCGTAACTTTTCCCATGGCTTCGGACGCTATGGCTACGGCGCGGTTGGCTTCCGCCGTTCCGACTGATTTCAGACTGCCGTCAATGGTTTTCGTCTCGACGGCGGCAACGGTCACGGCAATTTCCGTATCCGCGATTTTCACTTCCTTCCGGCTGTCGATGGTCTTTTTGTTGGCAGCCAGTTTCCACACCATTGCGTCGTCGGCTTTATACAATTTCTAAACACCCAATAGCGCTGCAATACGTAGTTAAAGCACAGGGAAACAATGATGTCGGCGATAATCCTGCTTACTTTATAGTCGATATGCGCGAAGGTTGTAATGCAATAAGTACCCGCTATTTTTAATATAATACTGCTTACAACGACTAATACAAAGCGCCATAATTGTTGCGGAAACGAAAACATGTAACCTGCTTCCTTGGAGTAGAACGACCATTTTTTGTTCAATGAAAAATTGACGATTGCTCCCAATATACAACTGATGGCGATAGATATGACGTAGTACACGCCAATCAATTCCGTGAGGAAAATCATGATGAAGTAGTCGCACATGCCACCTGTGAATGCGGAAAATTGCGCTTTGATAAAAACTTTCAGCCGTGCAAACATATTTTCAATGTATTTTGTCCGTTTGTTCGTCTTTATCACGCCGGTCGGCTATTATTAACAGTTTGCGGGAATCAATGAGGTTGACGGCAAACAAGCCGGCACAAACCAAAACACCGGAATAAATGATAAAACCTTGAAACAATATTTCCAAAAACAGCAGTATGGAAATGATTATCCTCACTTCGGTGGGTCCCAGCAAGCCGCTGTCTATCGTGTAAACGCCGGTGATTCTGTAACGCAACAATGCTGTCATCATCGCCCAACCGTACAGGACTACAAAGCCGAAACCCACTAATTCCCATTCTCCACCCACGTACATGATATAGCCGCACCCGATAAACACAGTAGTCAGCCAATCTGCCGTCAAATCAAGCGCAAAGCCGTACCATTTACGGGGTTTGTTGCGAAAATACGCCAGCCGTCCGTCCAGCGAATCTCCAAACCAGTTGATGATAAATCCCAAAATACACAGCAATAAAAAACTCCGGTGAAAACAGGCTGCCATCACAAAACCGGCTGTTATAATTATACCACCCGCCAAACCAATGGCGGTTAACATGTCCGAGTTTATCCACGCCGGGATGCGCCGGACAAGGAAAGCCAATGCCGGCTGTTCGTATTTCCGTAAAATGTTTGTCCGTTGCCGGTCTTTGGTGATTCTCGTCAGGGCGTCCTGTTCTTTGTGCCGTTTCATCATTTTTTGTTTTTAGAATATATAGCCTGCTCCGATTTTACTTTCTATAATCTGATATTTTACCCTGGGGAAATAATCATAAAAACTGTTGCGCATATAATAAGAGGTTTCCAGTGAAAACACATAGCGTTTTTTCAGGTAATAATCGAATTTCAGATTCAGAATGGTGAATTTCGTATTGCCCCGGTCGCCCTGTATGCTCAGGTGCGACGCCTCATAAGCGGCCAACTGCGACAAATCCGTATCGGCGCTGTAGCCTTTCCACGTAAAAAGCCGGTAGTCCTCGACTTTCACATACAGGCCGGCTTTGTTTCCAAACAGCAGGCCGGAATAAAGTTTCGAGCTGAA
>JAISCQ010000018.1 GCA_031265445.1 Bacteroidales bacterium | reverse complement strand
CCAAAGATCCGCTTGAAGGTCAGGTCGGTTTTGGGGTCTAAATAACGTGCCATAATTTTTATTAATGGATGAAACAGAACGACAAAGATAACATATTGTTTATTGCATCAACCGAATTTCATTTGAACTTGAGTGCAAAAAAAATCATCGAAAGAAACAGCATATCATCTTATTACAACCATATTTTTCGTAAAAACAAGTTCATTAGAATACCTTTTTATGTTCTGACAGGATTGTAATTCATAACCGTTTTGCCCCTGGCGTACATCAACCCTGTCAGGCTGTGAAGCCGCTGACAGGGTTGAGAACGGTTAGTTAGACGCCAAGCGACCATCCCTGTCGATATGTGTGCCGGATATATTCTTCAGCCGCCTGTTTGGCGTTAAGCGTTACCCGGCGCGGCTCTTGCCCGGGTATACCGTTGGTCACCCTGATGACATCCGAATCCGCCAGATTGGTGATCCGCATATTGGGGCCATCCCAGGCAAGCTTTTTATTCAGGCTTTTCAGTCTCACAGCCAGATTACCCATCACGACCATTTCGTTGAGCGGGCCCGAATATTCGAAATTCGACAACGGCAACACCCTGTTTTCCGGCGATTCCTTACAGGCGCGTACCCAATCCATTTCGTGACTCGTTTCCACACGACGCAGGCGTGCGGCAGGTTTTGCCATATTGGCAAACTTACTTTCGGGCAATAACTGGTAATTTTCACCATAATTTCCGCAGACCAGCTTCCCTTTCGAACCATGGAAAATCACGCCATTGGCTCCTGTGCCAAGCGCTTCGCCATCAGGCAATCCTTCGGGACGACGCGGCAACAAACCGCCATCGTACCAATATACCGTAACGGCAGGCATGTTGACTTTCCCTTCCCTGGCCCTTGCCGGGAAATCATATTGAATGGTGGAGGCTACCGGAGCGCTTTCGGTATTGATGGCTGTCGCGGATGCTTCTACAGACACCGGGTGTCCCAGTTTCATTGCCGCGAACGCAACATCGAGCACATGGCAGGCCATGTCGCCGAGCGCACCGGTACCGAAATCCCACCATCCGCGCCAATCCCACGGATGATAGGCTCGGTGGTACGGACGCATGGGCGCCGGACCAATGAATAAATCCCAGTCTATATGATCGGGCGTCCACATGCCCTGTTCGGGACGGGTTAATCCCTGCGGCCAAATCGGACGGTTGGTCCAGGCGTCCACACGGGTGATCTCACCGATGGCGCCGCTCCATATCCATTCGCAAACCTCGCTTACCGTGTCGTTGCTGTGCCCTTCGTTGCCCATTTGCGTTACTGCCTTGTAACGGCGCGAGGCTTCGAGCAGCATCCGCGATTCATATACGGAGTGTGTCAGGGGTTTCTGCACGTACACATGCTTGCCTGATTGCATGGCTGCCATGGCGCATACGGCGTGCGTGTGGTCGGGCGTAGCAATCACTACCGCATCGATGCTTTTGCCGATCTCGTCGAACATCCTGCGATAGTCCACATACTGCCGTGCTCCCGGAAAACCGTCGAAACAGCGCTTGGCGTATTGCCGGTCGATGTCGCACAAAGCAACCATGTTTTCCGATTTCATGTTGTTGAGGTTGACGTTGCCTTTGCCTCCCACGCCGATACCGGCAATATTAAGCTTATCGCTCGGGGCAACGTGTCCGAGACCGCTCACGGCATAACTCGGGACAATGGTGAACATTCCGGCTGTTGTAGCCGTCAGGCCGATAAAACGGCGGCGCGAAAATTGTTGATTCATATTGTATGCTTTTGATATTGAGGGTTAATGACTACATTTCTCACGAACCACAGGTCTGTAAAGTTAATCATTTTTCAATGAAATGAATTTTTTGTATCCATACTCAGGCGAAATATTACAACCTGCCTGTCGGTGGTCTCTGACCCTGACAGTGGCAGGTTTTTCGTTCCAGGCCGGTCAGCAGGTTTGCAGCTTGACGGGTCGGTACAGGCTATCGCGCTCCACCGGCTGACATCCGGCCTCGCGGATCATTTCCATCATTTCAGCAGTTGTCATGGCGGGGTTCTGGTCGTCGGCGCCAGCCATAGCGTATATTTTGGTAGTATCGTCGATGGTGCCGTCCACATCGTCGGCGCCGAACGACAGCGCCATCTGCGCCATATCCCTGCCGATCATCGGCCAGTATGCTTTGATGTGCGGTATGTTGTCCAAGAAAATCCTCGACACGGCATAGTTTTTTAAGTCCTCAATTGCCGTCACTTCACCCACGTGCGACATGGGATTGTTAGCCATACGGAACTTCAACGGGATGAAGGCGTTAAAACCGCGGGTGTCGTCTTGCAGGACACGTAGCCGCATCAAATGGTCGATACGGTCTTCGTAACTTTCGATATGGCCATATAGCATGGTGGCATTGGACAATATGCCTATCCGGTGTGCCGTCCGGTGAATATCCAGCCAACGCTGCGAGCCGGTTTTTTCGGGGCAGATTTTTTGACGGATGCGTTCGTTGAATATTTCGCCGCCGCCACCTGGTATCGACTGCAATCCTGCCTGTTTTAATATTTGGAATCCTTCACGATCCGTCACACTGGCTTTTTCGAACATATATTCGAGCTCTACCGCGCTGAATGCCTTGATATGCACTTTGGGCAATATCGTGCGAACAGCCCGCAGCATCGCGGCATAATAATGCACATCCCTGTCGGGATGAACCCCTCCGGCGATATGTACTTCGGTAATGTCGGACTGTTCATAGCGTTTGGCTGTGTTCGCCACCTCGTCGATGGTTTTCTCCCACGAATCGCTGTCGCCCGTGTGGCAGGCATACGAACAGAAACGGCAATGGTAAATACAGATGTTGGCCGGCTCAATATGAAAATTCTTGTTGAAGTAGATTTCATTTCCGCTTTTCTGCTGTTTCACATGGCAAGCCAATGCACCCAGCAATCCTAAATCACGGCTCCGGTAAAGCGCCAAACCATCATCAGCCGAAAGGCGTTGCCCTGCGATTACTTTCCGTCCAATGTCGGCTATTGCTCCATTGGTCTGCGAAAGCAAATATTTCAGTGATGTTGATTTCATGTTTTCCTATTCAAAGATCAAAACGTCATTGCGAGAAGGGACAACGAAGCAATCGCAATAAAAGAGCCGGTTTTTTTCGATGAATTTGCTTCGTTGTCACCCGCAATGACGGGTAGAAACAAAAAAAGTAAAGGATTGCATACAACCCTTTACTTTTACAGATTTACACGTTCAATATCCTATTTATGCGAATATTCGTCCGAAACAGAAAGTTTTTTGCGACCTCTTGCACGGCGGGCAGCCAATACCTTCCGTCCGCTGGCTGTCGACATTCTTTCCCTGAAGCCATGCTTGTTCTTTCTTTTTCTGTTCGACGGCTGAAATGTTCTTTTCATTTTCAGAAATTTATTATGTTGATGATCAAATTAATTCAAACTTTCCTGTTTCGAAAAACGGGAGCGCAAAGATATAATATTATTTGTGAAATCACAAAGTATTTTTTGTTTCGGGCGCATTTGAAATGCATCCTATAGTATCCTCTACATAGAGTCTTTTTTGTTAAATTTATTTTGAATCGTAAATATTGTCCAATATGAATAATATGAATATAAAAATATGATTAAAAGAAAATTACGCAAAAAATAAGCTATCTTTGCAACTCAATAATTATCCCATTGATGAAAAGAATAGTCGTTTTTCTCAGTTTCATAACACCTTTTATATCTACACATGGCCAATCGTATTCCCGGATGGAGAATACCGTTCGCGTGACGAGTTACAACATTTGTAACGCCCGGGGACTTGATGATAAAGTCGATTACCGGCGCATAGCTGATGTTATTACCGGTTTGGCGCCCGATGTGGTTGCTTTGCAGGAATTGGACAGTGTAACCAGCCGCAGCAAACATGTGGATGTGCTTTCGCGTTTAGCCGGTCTTACCGCGATGTATCCCGTATACGGCGCATCTATTCCTTACGATGGCGGGAAATATGGCATTGGCGTATTATCGAAACAGAAACCGTTGTCGTGGAAACGTATCCCCTTGCCGGGAAGGGAGGAAGCACGTTCATTACTGATGGTAGAGTTTAAGGATTACGTATTTTGCTGTACGCACTTTTCGCTCCATAAGGATGATCGTCAGGCCTCGGTGACTATTATTGACCAGGCGGTAAAGGACTTTAATAAACCTGTATTCCTGGCCGGCGACATCAACGCTACACCCGAATCGCCTGTGTTGGAAGCATTCAAAAAAAATTGGAACATCTTGACCAATACCAGGCAATTGACCATCCCAGCCGATCAGCCGAAGGAGACCATTGATTATATTTTCGGGTATGTTCCTAAAGGATACACGTACTCAGTGTGGCAAACCCATGTGTTGAACGAACCTGTAGCTTCCGATCATTTGCCGCTTTTTGCTGATGTTCGCCTGAAAACCCCGAAAGCCGATATCTTCCGTTCTCCGGTTTATCTCCAAAATCCGGACACTCATGCCATGACCGTGATGTGGCTCACCAATGTTCCCTGCCATAGCTGGGTGGAGTATGGCACCGACAGTCTGAACATGCAACGGGCACAGACCTGGGTGGAAGGCGAAGCGATGGCCAACAATACACTCAACCGGATCGTATTGAACGGCCTGAAACCCGGAACACGCTATTATTACCGGGTTTGTTCGCGCGAAATTACTTTGTACCAACCGTACAAAAAAGAATTTGGCGAAACCGCCACCGGAAAAATCGCCAGTTTCACAACACCGGATGATCAAAAAACTGATTTCACAGCACTGATTTTCAATGATATTCATGACAAACATTCGCTTTTCGACAAACTATATGAACAGGTAAAGGATGTTCCTTACGACCTCGTAATTTTTAACGGTGACTGCATTGCCGATGTACAAAGCGAGGATATTGCCGTCAACACGATTTCGCATTATAGCCGGGGTATCGGCGCCGACAAGGTTCCGAGCATCTACCTGCGCGGAAATCACGAAACACGCGGCGCCTATTCGCCTTTCCTGTGGAACTTGCTGGGATTGATGAACGGCCATGCATACGGTTCATTCAGCATTGGCAATACACGTTTCGTCTTGCTCGATTGCGGCGAGGATAAGCCCGACGACCATTGGGTTTATTATGGATTGAACGACTTTAGCCAATACCGCAAAGACCAGGCCGAATTTCTTAAAAGGGAAATAGACTCCAAAGAATTCAAATCAGCAGCAAAGCGGGTGCTCATCCACCATATCCCCATATACGGCATGCGCGAGGGATCATTCAATCCCTGCCGCGATTATTGGGGCGGCATACTGACAAAAGCGCCGTTCAATATCTGCCTTAACGGACATACACACCGATATACCTATCTCCCCAAAGGCGCCGAAGGAAATCATTTTCCGGTAGTAATCGGCGGAGGTAATAATGAACAGAGCGCCACTGTAGCGATACTTCGCAAACAGGGCAAACAGATGACGTTGAAAGTGCTCAATACAAAAGGGGAAACATTATTGTCACTGGATTTGTAACTGCAAAATAACATACCCGGCAAATTTTGAAAACAGGAAATACTTGTCGGGTATGATGTATAGAAATGTTCTAATTCTTGAGTTATGGCGCTTCTTTTCCGGATTCCAACTGTTGCTGTTCCGCTTTGATTTGCTGTACTGTTTCGGCTTCGCGCACCCGTCGTTTCTTCTTTTTCTTTTTGTCCTTGCCAAAACCTTCGCGCTCCATATTTCCCCAGCTTCTTACTCCGCGCAGATAGTCGAAATTACCACGTATTGCCCACCAAACCGTCCGCGGATGGTAGAAGAACGGCTCTAACAATGCCGTTCCCAGTAATTGGAATACCTCCTTGCGTGATTTATATTTATGGAAGGTTTTTTCTTCGAACAGGATGGCCCATGTACTGAGCATCACAGCAAAAGTATACACGAAAGTCAAGAGCAGCAAGAAGAACGGCCAATTGACAGACCATGTAATCAGCAGGAAAATGAAATATAAATATCCCAGGAACTCCATGATCGGCGCCAGCCACTCAAAGAAGAACCAGTAGCTGTAGCCCAGCACCCCGAATTTCCCGTATTTTGGATTCATGAACAATTGATGGTGCGTAATCAATGTTTCCAATGTACCGCGAGTCCAACGGTTACGCTGGCGTCCCAGAACTTTACCGGTTGCGGGTACTTCGGTCCACACCAGCGGGTCGGGAATATACACTACCTGGTAAGGCAGCTTCTGTTCCACCATGTAACGCCTGATCCGTACTACGATTTCCATATCTTCGCCTACGGTTTTGGTACTGTAACCACCGCACTTGATCAGCACCTCCTTATCGAACAGACCCAATGCACCCGAAATCAGCAGGAGACCGTTGAGTTTTCCCCAGGCCATACGTGCCAGCAGAAATGCACGCGTATATTCCAGCACCTGCACACGGGGCAGGAAATTTTTGGGCAACCGTATTTCCTGGATCTGGCCGTCCTCGATGACGCACGAATTGGCAATGCGGATCACCCCGCCGGCGCCGATCACTTTCTTGTCGGTTTCCTCCATGAACGGTTTTACCATCTTCAGCAATGCGTCGGGCTCCATGATAGAGTCGACATCGATACAGCAAACCAGGTCTTTTTTCGAGATGTTGATGCCTGCATTCAGAGCATCGGCTTTGCCGCCGTTGACCTTGTCGATTACAGTCAGTTTCCTGAATGCGCCGTTTTTCGATTTGTAAACACCCCTGATGCGTTCGCAGGGGATACGGTAATCGAAGAAGTAGCTTACACGTTCCAGGTCGTACGCATCGACCATCCGCTTGAAGGTATTGTCGCTACTGCCGTCGTTTACAATAATTACCTCGTAATTATTGTAGTACAGCGATAACAATGCGCGTATGTTTTCAATAATGGTGCGCTCTTCGTTGTGTGCGGGCGCAATCACCGAAATCGAAGGCGTGAGCGGGGCCAGGAGAATCGAGGTATAATCCACGTAGCTGTTTTTGCGCAGGTAACTGCGCAGGGCGACAGCCGATATTGCGGATAGAATGAGATATACCGTAAATATGAAACACGTCAGTATGAAAATGACGTTGTTAACGATAAAAAAGAATATGTCTGAAAATATATGTCCCATTAGCTTATTCTTTTGTCGAGTACGTGACGTATGATGATCTGATAATTCTTATATTCGGATTTCATGAGTTTTACCAGGGCGGCGATACCCTCTTCACCCATCTTGCTGATCGCCTTGGCCGATTCGATTTGCAGCTGAACGTTATCTTCCTTGTCGAGCACCAGCTTCAGGAACCCGAGCATCATCTCGTCGGGCATTTTAGCCATCGCATGTACGATCGCGAGGCAATTGGCATATTCCTCATTCTTGTACATATGTTTGAGATGCGGTAAAGTTTCACGCAACTGTATCTCACCGCATACAACGATCGCCATGTGACGGACATCCTTATCGGGATGCGCCAGGCATTCGATGATCTGCGGAGCTGCTTGCTGCTGCTTGAAAACCTGTATCATTCGCAAAGCAAAGATGACCACCGTTTTGTTCGGAGAGGTGGTCCATCGCGAAAAATGGGGAACAGGCAGGTCGTGTATGGCGATCAGTTCGTACACGTTTAACTGTTCCCACAGGGTAAATGGGAATGTCAGGTGATCGAGGAAGCCGAAAGGATCGTTTTCATTCAACCGTACCAGCGCCAATTGAGCCTCCATGCGGAGTATATTGTTTTTGCTCTTTAATGCCTGGCGTATCTTGTCGTTGGCTTCGGTGACATCCATAAAGGCCAGTTCCCTGAACCCTTTCACCTGGATGTGCCACTTGGGGCTGTATATTTTCCTGATGGAATCCTGGTCGAGCTGCATGTGGTTGTACAGTTCCCGCAATTGAACCCTTGCTTCTTCGTTGGCGCCGATACTCATCGTCATGCTCATACTCTTGCTCAGTTCGTGCATCTGATTGATGAGTATCCCGCGGGTAAAATCGGATTTAGCAATCAATGCTATTTTCCCGTATAAATCCTCGTTATGCTCCGATGTAAGGTAGTCGAACAGCAATGACTCGAATTGCTCCATCAGGCGATCGGATTCAATCTGCCGCGCCTGCATTTTGTTACGGTTGATCAATATCCAGATCAACAGTACAACCAGGCAGAGAAGACTCAAAAGAATAACGATGACCAGGGTTTTCGCCAGTGCACCCGACCGGCTGTCATCCACTTCCATCAACCACCACCAATTGTTACCCGACGAAGGCTTGCTTTCGCCCATGAGTGTGTCGACTGTCGCGGATGGCGGCTGTTCCTGCGGTTGTGCCGCCCGGATATCCAGCAAGCAAAACAGCAATAAGATAAATCCTATTCGTTGCGTATATTTGATCATAACAACCATATCGTTGTGTGCATTATTTAAACATGCTAAAATAGTACCTCACACCTGCCGAAGCCTGAAAGCGATTCCGGTAGCCATCATCGTATGCATAGCCTGCCGATGCCAGGAAAAACCAACGGACTGTGATAAACTTAAGAATCCCGACTTGAACCCGATACGAACTGCCCGGGTTGGGATTCAGATGTATAAAATCGTCGCTGTAATTGCCATATCCTACCATAGCATACACATAATCATCTTTTTCGGTGAAATAGCGACGATACGTCAGGTTATACGAATCGATCCACCGCGAGTTTTGATAAGTAAAAAAAGGCCGGAAGCTCAGATAATTTTTGTTGTACAACCATGATACAGAGCCGGTGTAAATCCATGTAAGGTCTGTCCAGTACAGGAATCGCACACCCAGCGACGCCTCAAACCCTTTGGGCAGCCGCTGAAAAAATTCGACGGCGCCCCTGTGCCCCGGGAAAAAATCATTCCGCGAATAGGCATAGTCAAGGTACAGGTAATTGGTTGGGAACAGTTGCTGATAAGCCTCCAGTTCGTATTGGAAAGCCAGCGACTTGTAGGGTAACTCCTCTCCCATGTTGACTTTGGCTATATAGGTTCCGTGCCTGGTCCATTTGGAAATACCCGTAGAGGTAACCAATTTTCGACTCAGGTATGGTTCCTTGAAAAATTCGAAATAATCCTCCACGAATACATAATCCCTGTACTGGTGGTTTTCCAGGATGTCGTTTTTCAATGCAAGCGCCTCCTCATGGTTGGGGTTGATTTTGAGAAGCTTGTTAAGCGTCTTCAACGCGTTTGTATAATCTTTTGCCAGGTATTGTATTTTGGCTTTTTTGAAAAGAAAATTCTCATCGTTGGGATAGGCGGCCAAAGCTCTTCCCACCCGGCTCGCGGCAGTCTTGTAGTCCCGGTCCCACATCTCGATGTTCACCATCAGGTCCAGCACATCATAATTGCGAGGATTCGCCTTGCGCAACCTGGCGCTGATGATGCGCGCCGAATCGAATTTGTTCTCAAAAGCAAAGGTCTGTGCCATCAGCAACGACGCTTCGAAATAATCGGGATCTTCGGCCAACACTTGCCGGCAGTATTTACGGGCTAACTTCCAGTTGCCTGCATGGGCTTCCCCGTCTGCCCTGGCATATATTTCGTCGAGGAACATCCGCGGCGGCAGGATGGTATTCAGCAATTCGTTGCCATTGGCATGATCGGGATTTACGGTCAACAATTCATGCAATACCCTGATAGCATTTGGATGATCCTTTTTAAGATAAAAGGTATTCGCCTTTTTGTAGAGAAAATCTTCGTCCGCCGGGTAAAATCCCAAGGCCCGGTCGATGAAATTCAGCGCCTGGTCGTACTGTCCTCCCCATATTTCGTTATCGGCAAGCAGGGTCAGAACATCATAATTATCCGCTTCCATATCGAGCAATGGGCTGATGACTGTCCGAGCCGAGTCTGTTTTCAGTTCCTGCGCATAAGTCCGCCCCATAAGGATGGTTGCATCGTAGTATTCGGGGTAATACGACAATAGCTCACGGCATATTTTCCTTGCTTCACTCCAGCGTTCGGAAAATGCTGCGTCGCGAGCCGTCAAAAACAGAGCGTCGGCATCCGGTTTTTGTTGGGCAAATCCTGTTGTCAACAGGGTTAGCCGGCAAATAAGACAAATACTTACGTTTTTTATTGCATTCATCATTTTTTTAACAAGTATTTAACCTTGTTTGAAAGATCTTCCAGGTTAAACGGTTTGGTCAGATATTCATTGGCTCCAAGCTCAAAAGCATGGAGGATGGTATCTTCAACATTTACCCGCGAAACAATAACAATTGGAATATCTCGCTGCAAGATTTTACGTACATAAGTTACCAACTCCAAACCGTTCATCAACGGCATGTATATATCGGTAAGAAACACATCAATATCACTGTTTTCCGTCAATATTTTCTGGGCCTCCCGTCCGTTAATTGCTTTGAGTATTTCAAATCCGTCTTTTTTGAATTGAAATTCCAATGCACGGAAAGTCATCGAGTCGTCATCACAAATTAACATCTTCATCTGGAATATCTTTTTACTGTTACCGTTATAAACCTCCGCAACTACAATTTGGGTTAATTGACAAATATAACAATGATATTTTAATTTGCGCTCACAATATCAAAATCTTTCTTTAATTGATCGACTAATAAAATTCCTTCGCTACACAATTTATCGGTTTTATCGGCAACTCCCGTTAAATTGTGATCGTTCATGACGCTTTTTTCAATATCAGCAGCCAGGGCATGTAAGCCGTCGGCGCCAAGGTAAGCAAAATTGGAGGCCAGTTTATGGGCTGTTTCGGCAATGACTGTCCATTTCTCCGCCGTTTTCAATGATCGAATGCCTTCTATTTCGGCAGTTACATTTTCGACAAATGTAACCAGCATATCCCGGATAAACCCTTGATCGCCCTGGGCTATTTCATCCATTTTTTTTAAGTTATAAAGCTTTTGATCCATAAACCTAAGATTTTATTTATATCCTATTTTCCTATCCATCATACGGTATACGAGATTTTCCAATAAAATGTTTGTAAAAGGATCAAATAATTTGAAAAATGCAATATGTCATCCATACAATAGATGTTCTATTTTGCCACATGATGTGTAACAAGAAATCACCCCTACAAAAAACGGGGCAAATATAGCATTTTAGTTTATATCTGCCTCGCTGTAAAATTTTTTTCGACTTTTCTTTTGCCGGTCAAACATGCGGTATTTTTCACTTTGCGTTAATTCCGGCGTCCGCCGAGGTAGATCATCACGTAATAGACCAGTGTGGCTAATGACGAAAGCGCTGCAACAACGTATGTATAAGCAGCCCATTTCAGCGCCGACTGTGCTTTCGGGTAGGCTGCATAACCGGTAATACCCGCATTGCTCAGCCAGGCCAATGCCCGCCGGCTTGCATTTATTTCCACCGGGAGGGTGATGAAACTGAACAGCGTGGTCATGGCGAACAGGATGATGCCGATCAGCAGGAGTTGCGGGAATATGTTCAGCAGGATGATGCCGGCCAGCAAGACCCATTGCATCCAGTTGGATGCGAAACTAACCACAGGCACAAGCGCCGAACGCATGGTGAGCCACGCATACGCCCTGGCATGCTGCACGGCGTGACCGCATTCGTGGGCAGCAACAGCCGCTGCGGCAACGCTGTTGCTATAATACACCGCACGGCTCAGGTTGACGGTTTTGTGCGCCGGATTGTAATGATCCGTCAGTTCCCCTTCAACCGATTGCACCTTTACATCATGAATACCGTTGTCGGCAAGCATTTTTTCGGCCACATCCTTACCTGTGAGACCGTAGTTGACGGGAATTTCCGAATATTTTTTGAATTTACTCTTTAACTGCATGGATATGAGCCAGCTCAAAAGGGCAAATACACCAAAAATAATCCAAATGAAAGGTAAATTATACATCTTCTTATGATCTTTACTGACTTTTTAACAACTATTCGGTTATAACACTACAAACTGTTTGCCAGAATTGTATCGCTACGAAAATTGCATGGCAAAATTGATGCCAACCGTATCTTTGAGGCACGAAACCGGTACGGGCCATACGGCTGTAAACCGGGGGAATTGCTTGATAAGAACCATCAAAAAGGGGTTTTGCAACTTTATGTTGACAAAACCCCCCAACCTTTTAACCAAACCATGATTCACTTTACAGGATAGACGGGAAAAGTGAAAAACGTTGCGTCCCGGTTTGATATTTTTATTGAATTTTACAGATATTTTTATAATGTTCATACCGTTCCATGATCTGCGATACAAAGGCATAAGTTTCTTTGCCGATGCATCGTCCGTGCCGGACCTCGGGATCATTATAAAATTGAGGATCGGATTTGCGGAGCAGGCACGAATCGACATTCTTATCCCATACGTCGGCATATTTCCCGTATTTTTCGGCCAGGCGCCGGGCGTCGAAAATATGGCCGGGACCGATATTGTAGGAAGCCAGGATAAATTTAATCCGCTCGTCCTTGTTTTGCACATGCGGGGCGATCATCTTATCGAGAAACTTAATGTAGGCCACACCTGCGGCAACGTGTCTGTCGGGCGAGGCGGCGGTGTCGGCGCCGAAATATTTCAGGGTGGCCGGCATGATCTGCATCAACCCGTAAGCCCCTCTTTTCGAACGGACAGTGGGAACAAACCGCGACTCCTGACAAACCAATGCGGCCAGCAACCGCCAGTCCCAGCCAATCTCGCGACTGTATTTCCTGAAGATGTCGTCGTATTCGGAAATAACTCCCGTGCGATTGGCAAACAGCTTGCTCTGTGCGTTTTTCCGGATGGTTTGGCTCTGGTGGTATTTTTGGTACAATACCGCATATCTGGTCGTTCTTTTGAATGTCGACAGCCATTTCCCGATTTCCTGCTGCAATTCCACCGATGCCGGCCTTACCAGCCAGCCGACAGGCAGTTCGCCCAACTCGGTCAGCATATCGATATTCTCGTAGTTGCGGGCAAACAACCGCGCTTCGGACCAGTTGCAAACAGCATAATCCAACTCTCCGTCGGCCACCAGTTCAATAAGGTTTCCGGGCGCGATGCCTCTGAGTGTTACAAACCGGATGCGGCGACCGGGAATGAAGTCCCTGCCGTCCAGCGCCGACCATCCCGAAGCATATACCATCCTGCCGTTCAGGTCTTCAGGATTGCGAACCATCCTTTCTTCAAGTTCTTCGGCTGACATTTTGTTCCATTTGTTCGGCTTGCGCTGCACCAGCACCTGTCGTGCCATATAAAGGGTATCAATATTGGTTGCCAGCAAACTGTCCGTTGGCGACAACAGTCCCGATGCAATAATATCGCATTTACCTTCGGCAAGAAGCTGCAAATTCTCCGTATAACTTTTCCCAACCAGAAATTCGATCTTGATGCCAAGATGTTGGGACAATTCGGCAAGTATCTCGTATTGAAATCCCATCGGCTCGCCTTTGTATACAAAGTAATCGGCCGAATTGTTGCCTGTTGCTGCCACCAGCTTTTCCTTCTCCTTGATCTGGGGCAGGTCGACTCTTTCTTCTATATGTTGTTTTTGTGCACAGGCGCATAGCGTGAGCATGACAACCAAACATGTGTTCCGGATCAGTTTACTTTTCCGATTTTCACAAATCATAAAATATTTTTAAGTTTACGGGCTAATCATAAAAAGCCCACGAAATACCGAATTTCATCCTGAAATCATTAGTAGGATACCGGTATACCATAAAATTCTCTTTACCAAGCACATTACGAAATATGGTATTCAAACCATCGGTCCTCACGAAAATGCGTGCGCGTCGGATCTGAAAATTCAGGAAAAAGTCGAAAAACGGGTAATTGCCGATTTTCTGATCTTCCTGCAGATAAAACATACCTGTCGCCGGCATGTACGCATAAGCGTAATACCCGGTATGATAACTGACATTCCACCCCAGTTGCATGGTCAACACGTTTTTCACCAGCCACGTTTCGAAATACGTGGACTGGAATCCTGCAAAGGCAGGAAGCGGGATTGTCTTTTCGTGCGAGGAATACTGTCCGTAGAGCCGGAACTGGAATCCGAACTTCCACCAGAGAATATCCTTTTCGATATAGGCCGTTCCGGTCACCAACGCGTCCGATGACTGTTCGGGTACGGCATCTTTATTGATATATACATAATTGTTCAACTGCGATACGTAAGCGCCAAGTTTAAGTTTGCGATGCGGCATGATAAATTCTCCGCGCAGGCGCATTTCCTGCGAGGTATTGAAATGATTGTTCCAAGCCAGCCAATTGGAAGCATAATTGCTCAGGAAATAGCTTGGATGCGCGTTTTCGATGCTTCCGCCAAGCAACAGGCTGTTGCGTCCTTTTGATGTATCATAATGTATCTGCACGGTACCGTTAATGTTCAGGTCGCCCAGCTTATAGCCCGAAAAATACAGCCGCCCGTTGAAATCCCAGTTGAGGTATCGCCCGGTATGATTGAAAAAACGTCCGGTAATAGCTGTATTCATATGTTTCCTGGTTTGGCGGTAATAAATGGCCGGTTCTTCTCCGGAAATAGCGGGCAAATCACCTCCCCACCCCGTATTTTCCGGCACATGAGGCTCAATGGGATGCGCTACCGTTTCCGGAACCATATTCATATTATATCTGTCGAATTCCGTAAGGAGACCGATGCTGAATCCCGCAGTAAACTTACGGCGTGACTGTTCCTTGATCATGAACTCGAAATGATTGAAAATCCGGCGAAAATACAGTGAATCGTGCGTATCCGCCCTTCCCGGCGCATCCCACCCGAAATAAGGATCCCTTCCCTGCAAAGCCCAGGTAGCCACATCGGAAAACTCGCGCTTGTTCCATTCGTATTTGAAGGTTTGAACCAATGTAAAACGCGACACATCGATCGAGTCGCCGGTCATGTTCCTGCGGCCTAAACTCAGTTTTACGGGCGAATAGGAATGCATCAAATAAAAACTGCGGTTCAGCAGGACGGTCTTTCCGTCGCTCGACCGGACAGTATAGCCGGTAGGATCATTGTCGGCTGACATAAAACCATCGTCGCCGTCTATATTTTCCAGCCCTCCGTTTTCCCTCATCCGTACATTGTTCCAGTTGAAATTGGTGTACATGGAGTATTGGCTGCTGCGGTATGCCGAAAAAAGCGAGAACCCGTTGTCTGATGCGTTTTGGTTGACATATTGCCCTTCCGAGGAAAATACATCGTAATAAAAGCCCACATTCCAGTTTTGATTGACATTCTGGCTGTGTACAAGCTTGAAAATGGATTCATTCTGCGCTTTGGGCCCCGCCGACGAATAATCAATAAGCGTATAAGGCGATTGGGTCTGGTAGTAGATCGTCGCATCGGGGTCGTGGAGGTAATCGGCCACATGGTCGATAAACAGGAAATCCGACGGGCGTTTTCGCGCCTCGAACCCAATGGGATAGTAGGATAAACCCGTATTTCCAAGATAAGCGCCTGCATGATAGTGACGCATCACAGGGTTGTTAATATCAAAACGGTTCATCGCGGTATCGATACCCACCTGCAACCGGGCATACGAATTCCTGTCCAGTACCTGATAGGCAAAAAGCCGGTTGGATAGCGTATCTAAAGGGTCGGTGAGTCCTACGACAACCGGGCGCCTTAATGAATCGGGCAACGATGGGATACTGTCTAACGACGGCTTCCCGAGGCGGGATATTGTATCGCCGGAAAAAGCAATATTTGTTGCTTTTGATATGGTATCAGCGGCAAGATGCAAAGTATCGGCGGCAAGATGCAAAGTATCGCCGGATAGTGCATGTGAAATACTGTCACTGAGACCGGCCGTCGCGACCGATTTTGTCAAATACGAAGAATCCTTCTCCTGTCCGAAAACCGAACCGGAAGAGACAATCAGTAACATCCATACAAGGATGAACAAGCATTTCATGAAAAACAAAAACCAATTTTTCATGCCGCAAAGATACACCTTTAACCATAAGTCAGGGTAAGAGGGATGAGATTTTTTTTAGATGCCTTTTGGATGGAGGCGGAACTGTATATAACCGGAGTTTCTATGTTTCCGGGCAAACTGTGGATCAATTTCTTTTTGACGAATGTGCAGTTTTTTGAGATGAAAATCACTCTGCACAGCTACATCCTCGGCAACCGTCTGCTTTTGAGCGACCCTGACAGAGCGCGCTGTCGTTTTTGGCGCAGGTGACGCCCATTTTCTTCATATCGGCGTTGCTCCCTACATGCGTATCGGGAAACTTGCCTTTAATAAGGATTCCGATAGCCAGGCCTGCAACAGCAATGGCAACCAATATTACGACGATGAGATAAATCCGGAACATATACTGTTTTTTGATGATTGATTTTCTGTCCTGCTAACGGCCTTCCAACTGTTTTGCCCGCTCGGGGTTGATGATCTTACGGTTATAAAATGCCACCATATAAGCATCTTTAAAACCATATTCGCGAACTTTCCGCAAGGCGTCGTCACCATCGGTAAACCGGCGGAACAGACCCACATAATACTTGGCGATTCCATTGGCTAACTTTTCGCTCGAAAGCGGAGTCAGTCCTTTGAAAGCATTTGCAGGCAACGGCTTGCTGAAAGCGCCCAACTGAATCTTATATACCACGCCATCGGGTAAAGGTTCGTCAACAGGTATCGGGTTGACCGCCGAATAGGGCGATCTCGACAGGATGGCAAACTCAGGCTCCGGGATGCTTTGGGGTTCGGCTTTATGGAAGGCCGCTTCCGAAATAACGGCAGAATCAACCGGCTCGCTCGCTGAGATGGCATTACCGGCTGCTACAGTTAGCCCGTTGAATGCAACGGCCTGTGCAAAGCATTCGTTGGCTTTCTTTTGCAAGGATACGGCCTGTGCATCATAATCACGGATGGTAAGTTTGATGCCGCTTTTTTTCGATTCGGGCGCTGTTGCCAGCGACAATACCTGCGATTCTACCAAACGCTGCATCGAATCGGCCTGCACCTGAAACCGGAGCCCTTGCAGCACAACTTCGCGGCAGGACGGCTGACCACAAACCTCCGGATTTGCCAACATCCAACACAGATATAATATGTATCCTGCTTTACGCATCATCCTTTTTGCGACAAAGGTATGAATTATTACCGGTATGCAAGTTTCGGACTCGACCTCGCCGTCGTATCCGTCGGGCGAAGTTCCGTCAACAGGGTTTGAGGTACGGGTAAAAGTAAAATCGCATTAAGTTGACATCATTGACCCTGACAGGTCTATCGACCCTGTCAGGTCGGTGCGGAGCGCTGACCTGTCAGGCTGCGGCAGCTGCTGACAGGGTCGAAAAACCGAAAAGTCAGGAAAGCGTACAGGCGTACAGGCGCAGGGCGTATTGACCCTGACAGGTCTGTCGACCCTGTCAGGTCGGGAGCCCGAAGGTAATCGTCCGGCATGTTCTAAAGGTCTGTTTCCAGGTGGTATTGAATAGCACGGTTCATAAACCGGTTAAGAGGCAGCATCAACCTGTATACGCGGATACTTTCCTCGATCAGGCGATCACTAAGCAGGGTTTTCTCATCAATGTGCCGGTAAAAGGTATAATCTTTGCGCTTGATCAGATCCATGTCGGCAAAATCTTTCGGGAATCCTTTAGGTGCGGAACTAAGCATGTTTCCGTGAAACCATTTGAATGTGCCGGCGAACTCCCTGTTGTGGATCATGTCTTTGTATTCCTCGGCGTATTCGTAAATATCGGTGCGGATCGCCTTCAGCGTGGGTGCATCCGGGCTGTGGATACCGCCCGCCCACATCGAATGATTGAGGTAGCCGGCATTCGCCGGTTCGATATGGAAATAATAACCGCCTGACAGGCTTTTGCGGCCTCCCTGGGCAATGTATGCTCCGAAATGATTTTTATAAGGGGTTTTATCGTTCGAAAAGCGCACATCGCGGTATATCCGGAATACGCAGTCTTTAGCCGTAATCGATCCTATGGTCGGATCGAACAGGCGGATTTCGTCAATCAGCCGGTCGACAAACCGGTCGAACTCATCTTTGGCCTCCCGGTAGTCATTCCGGTGGGCGTCAAACCATTCCTTATGATTGTTCGCTATTAATTCGCCAAGAAAGGAGATACTTGTCTGAAGCATATTTTATTTTTTTGATTGACTGTCGAAATTCTAAAACAAAAATCCGGCCGAAATGGTAAATACATTATTGCGGACGGTAAACGTATCATGAAGCACCTGGGCGAACCCCCAGGAATATTTGAATGATAACTGTATTTTCCACACATCGAAGCCGCCGCCGGCGCCAATACCATAATCCCACGGGTGGATCTGGCTCGAAAAAGTATCGTCGCTGGTCATGTCGCCGTTTTCGGTAAGCCTGACGGCATAAGCTCCATACGGGGCTACAAAAGCAAAAGGCTTTACCTGCGCCATGTGCAAGCGATACATTACTTTTACCGGTACTTCCAGGTAGTCGATGTCGTACCTTAGTCCGCTCCCGGCAAACATACAGCCCTTTTGCGAATACAACACTTCGGGTTGAAGCGCAAAACCTTTCGGCCAAACGACCTGGAACGCCAGCCCGCCCATCCATCCGGTGATGACATCCTGAGTGCTGGCGCTTACCGGACTCTTGATGGTTGCTATATTTTCGCCTGCTACAATACCGATCCGGTATTCCATCTGATCGGATGTCGTGTATTTCCCGCGGAGTATGGTACAGGAGGTTTTACTGTGCGGCTTGGATTTGGAGCCGGCAATAACGCTGTCGCCCCACGGCAAACCGACAAGAAATATGATCCATAAAATGTATCTGTAAACTTTCACTTTTTACAATTTAGGTTATCCGGTCTTTATACGGAAAAAATACAAAAATAGTTTCGTTTGAAACGGGATATGTAATGATCGAACTCACGGCTTTTGGTTTCCGACGATGATTTTATAACCCGAAGTTACGGGATATTTTTAATCCGCGCGCTTTTTAATGTATGCGATTATGGTACTTAAATCATAATATTGTTTGGAATGGCATTTTAATTAAACCGGGAGAAATCTAAACAAACCCCTGAATGTGATCAATATTAAATATTCAATTTATGTAAACTATATTCGTGATTGTATTGTTTTTTTTATTGAAACAGTATGATCGGCCAAAAATATTTCAAATTGAAATCTTCTTAAGATATGTCTGTTAGAGAGAGAGAAATGTTATTTGGAGAGATGAAGCGCAAAATGCAGGAGCAATCGTCAATGTCAATATTTTCTTCAGGCTGCGTTGTAGAGACGCAATGCCTCGCGTCTCTGCTGCTGGCAGGCTGACAAAGCAATGTTCGTGAAAGGTATTTATATCAGGATAGGACTCATCATAAACATAATGCAGGCATTGCATTTTTACAGTGCCTGTTTTGCGTACGCTCTGCCGCAGGCTGTTAACGATCGCCCCATACTGATCATCAGTTCATACAACCCGGACTCATACGGTACATCGACCCATATTTCCGAATTTATCGAAGAATATAACCGGCTGGGAGGTGGCGGCTCTACGGTTCATATTGAGAATATGAGCTGTCGGAGTTTTTCCGAGTCGCTTCTCTGGAAAGGAAGAATGAAGGGCATCCTCAGTAAATACCGGGGGACTGGCAGGCCGGGGTGCATCATCCTGTTAGGGCAGGAAGCCTGGGCTTCATATTTGTCGCAGGACTCCATAGCTTCCGATATTCCTGTATTTTCGGCAATGTCAAGCCGGAATGCCATCATTTTACCCGATAGCAACACCTCGTTGAAGGATTGGATGCCCGAGTCTGTGGATTTTATCTCCGGATCGTCCGTAGTGCGCATGCAGGGAGGTTTTTTGTACGGATATGATGTGGAAAGCAACATTAACCTGATCCAGAAGCTGTACCCTGACACGCGGAATATTGCATTTGTTTCCGATAACACGTATGGGGGAGTGTCCATCCAGGCTTTGGTCAGGAAAGAAATGGGAAAGTTCCCGGATATGAATTTGATACTGCTGGACGGCCGGAAACATACGATCTATACCGTTGTTGAAACATTACGCTCGTTACCGCCGAATACGGTTTTGCTGCTGGGAACCTGGCGCATTGATGAAAACGACGGGTATTTCATGCGGAATGCCACCTATTCCATGATGGAAGCCGTTCCGTCCATGCCGGTCTTTTCGCTTACGTCGCTCGGATTCGATTATTGGGCACTGGGAGGCTACATGCCTGCTTACCGTAATTTTGGCAGGGATGTGGCGCAGCAGGTGATCGATGTATTGTCCGGAAACAGTTTCGGGAACCGGCCAACCATTGTTCCCAATCACTTGCAGATGGACAACAGGAAAATAACGGAATCGGGCATCAGCAGGTCTCTGCTGCCCTCGGATGTGGAGCTGATCAATGTAACCCCAACATTATACCAGCACTACAAATACCGGATATGGACGGGCCTGATGATCATTGCCGTCCTCTCCATTGCATTGCTGTTCACGCTCTTTTTCTACGCCAGGACAAAAAGGCTGAAAGACAACCTGGAAGTTTCCGAAGCCGAATTACGCGTCGCCAAGGAAAATGCCGAAGAGGCCAACCGCCTGAAAAGCGCATTCCTGGCAAACATGAGCCATGAAATCCGCACCCCGCTAAACTCCATCGTTGGGTTTTCGAACATCCTGACCACAAGGGAATCTTCGATGGAGGAACGGCAGACTTATTCCAAAATCATCCGGAAAAGCTCCGACTCACTGTTGCACCTGATCAACGATATTTTGGACATCTCAAGACTGGACGCGGAAAAAGTAGACTTTTGCTTCGAAAAGCGTGATCTTGTCCCGTTGCTGTATCGGGTCTTGACGGTGGTGGAATATTCTCCGAAGAACAACAACGAATTGATATTCCATCCACGCTACGCGAGTTTCGAATTGTATACGGACGACCGGCACTTACAGCAGGTGCTGGTCAATCTCCTGTCGAATGCCGCGAAATTTACAAAGGACGGGAAAATAACGCTGGATTTTGAGATTGACGAAGCCAGTAACCGGGCGCTGTTTTCCGTAGCCGATACAGGATGCGGCATTCCTGCGGACAAGCGCGATGCGGTATTCGAACGGTTCGAGAAACTGGACAGTTATGTCCAGGGGACAGGATTGGGGCTTTCCATCTGCAAACTGATCACTTCCAAATGGGGCGGCGATATCTGGATAGACCCCGACTATAGCGGAGGCTCGCGTTTTGTTTTTTCGCACCCGCTGAATATCAAAAATAAAGAAATCCATGAATAAGCACATTGCCTGTTTTTTGTTCATCTTCACCCTGTCAGCCGGTGTTGCGCTATCCCAGGTGTCGGTAAAGGGCCGCGTGGTGGATGCTTCCGACGGCGAACCGTTAGCCGGAGCCACTGTTTCGATTCCCGGCGCCGGGCAGGGTTGTACTACCGGCCTCGACGGACGGTTTTCGTTATCCGTAGCTCCAAATTCAAGCATCCGCATCAGCCATTTGGGATACAGGGGCCGGGAAAAGTCGATCACAGGATCCGATGCTGTGGATTTTGGCGTGATCATGCTGGAAACAGACGAATATGCGCTGGACGACGTCATCATTACCTCATCTGTTGCCGTTGCCCGGAAAACCCCTGTTGCACTGTCGTCGATCAGCAGCGCCCGCATCGAAGAAAAAATCGGGATGCAGGATTTTCCGGAGATGCTGAAAGCCGTCCCGGGCATCTATTCAACCAGGAAAGGCGGAGGTTACGGCGATTCCGAATTAAGGCTGCGCGGCTTCAAATCGGAAAACATCGCCGTGATGGTCAACGGCATCCCGGTAAACGACATGGAGTGGGGCAGCATGTACTGGAGCAACTGGGCGGGACTGGCGGATGTCAGTCGCTCGGTGCAGGTACAGCGCGGACTGGGAGCATCCAAAGTGTCGGCCCCGTCGGTGGGCGGTTCGGTCAACATCATCACCGCTACCATCGATGCGCAGAAAGGGGGATTTGTATCCTGCACAATGGGCGATCACGGCTACAGCAAGATCATGTTCAAGGCCTCGACCGGATTGACGGATAAGGGCTGGGCGCTCACGCTGCTCGGCGGCAGGACGTGGGGCGACGGGTATATCCGGGGCACCGAATTTGACGGATACAGCTATTTCATCAATGTCGCCAGGCGGATCAGCGAGCGCCACCGGCTTTCGTTCACGGCATTCGGCGCGCCACAATGGCACAACCAGCGAAACAAAAACGACGGGCTGACGATTGACGGCTGGCAGCAGGTAAGGAAATACACGGGCGAAAGCAGCGCTTTCCGGTACAATCCGGCGTATGGATACGGAATTGGCGGCGAACGCAAAACCTCGTCGAAAAACGCATACCATAAGCCGCAAATATCATTGAACCACTGGTGGCAGATCAACGAAACCTCCAGCCTGAGCACGGCCGCGTATCTGTCACTCGGCCGCGGCTACGGCTACAGCGGGCAAGGCTACAGCATGGAATACCGGAACAGATGGTACGGGGCGTCATACGGCGCGCTCAACATGCAGCTGCGGCAGCCGGACGGCGCTTTTGCCTACGGCGACATCTATGCGATGAACGACGCCGGCGCTGCCAACGGGGCGCTCATGGCGATGTCGAAAGCGGTAAACAACCACAACTGGTACGGGCTTCTGTCCACTTATTCCGTAAAAATCGGAAAGAACACCGATTTTTACGGAGGTGTTGATTTCCGCTATTATAAAGGCATTCACACCAACAAGCTGATCGATCTTTATGGCGCGGATTTTTTCATTGACGCCTTGTCGCGGAAAAACGTATTACCCGAAAACAACAGCGCTGCCGCCGACGGCGCCGCGTTTACGAACCGGCGGTTAACGACGGGGGAGACCGTATACCGCGATTACGACGGCTATATCGTGCAGGAAGGGGTATTTGCCCAGGCCGAACACAACCTCGAAAAGCTGAATGTGTTCGTTGCAGGTTCCGTATCGAACTTTACCTGCTGGCGGTACGACCGGTTTTATTATGACCGGGATCATGCCCGCTCGGGAAAGGAAAATTTTCCGGGCTTCACCGTTAAGGGAGGCGCCAATTATAATCTGACCGAAAACCATAACCTGTTCGCCGGCATCGGCTACATAAGCCGCGCCCCTTTCTTTTCGGGCGGCGTTTTCCTCTCGGCGCAGGTCAGCAACATCATCAACCCCCATCCCGTCAACGAAAAGATATTCTCCGCGGAGCTTGGCTACGGCTTTCAAAACCGCTTCCTGAACATAAAGCTGAACGCGTATCACACAAAATGGATGGACAAAACCATGACGCGGGGGATCGATGTAAATATCGACCAGATCGGCTTGAACATGACCGGCGTCGATGCCGTCCATCAGGGGATCGAGTTCGACTTTTCGACCGCTCCCCTGGGCTGGCTGGACGTCACGGGAATGTTTTCGCTGGGCGACTGGCGCTGGAAGGGCTATTCCACCGGCTACTTTTACGACTCGGGCGGACAGCCCGTGCGATCGTACGGGTTGAATACGGTAACGGGAAAGATGGAAATAGAGCATGCGTCGGGGGTTCAAGCCGCCGATCATGCCCGCATGAGCGTCGACCTGAACGGGGTGAAAGTGGGAGGATCGGCGCAGACCACCGCCTCGCTGGGCGTAAGGCTCAAACCGATGAGTGGAATTTATCTTGGCGTGGATTATTTGCTGTACGCCCGCAATTATTCCGACTGGAATTTCAATCCGTCGGACCTGGCGCTGAACGGTTCCAAAAAATACGAATCGCCCTGGAAAATGCCTTCGGCGGGAGTTTTCGACATCAGCGGCGGCTACAGCTTCAGGGCCGGCGGTTTGGATGCATCCGTATCGGCCAACGTATTCAACCTGTTCGATAAGGAATATATCGTTGATGCCAGCGACGGAAGGGATCACAACAGGGAAACCGCGTATGGCGTATTTTACGGCTTTGGCCGTACGGGCGCAGTCAAACTGAGGATAAACTTCTAACCGGTCTGTTTGACTGTAAACTCATCTGCTTAACCGGCATCATTGATGGAGGATGTCCGGCGCCGCGCTTCTTCGCGCCGCGAAACGCCTTTTACAGTGATGCGGCGCTGTAGCAACCCTGTCGGCGCTCTTGACCCTGACAGCGGCAGTAGTAAGTTTTTCCAAAAATTTATATATTTTTAACTTTTCCCCTGTTGCATATTTAAAACCCTGCATATATATTTGCCGCCATATCTGAAAACATCAGCTGTTCAAAAAAATGCAACCGAATGCACGTACATACCTCGCCGCCTTTCGGCCGTTGTTTTCCGCACGTGAAGGCGCGGAAACTTCCGCCTTCACGGGTCTTAAAACTTTGCGGGATTATGGAAAGCTCCTGCATTTCAGGTATTCTCTTCCTGCAATCGCAACCGCCGCTCTTCGCACGAAAGAAACCGGGACGCTGTGCACCGCCTCTCTACCGTTTTCCCCTGCCGGCAACATTTCGCCCCGCCGCATCAAGCGTTTCCCCGGAGTGGAAGACTTTTTTCCCGGAGAAAAAGACCTTTTAAGTAAACTAAAGACCTTTTTAAGTGCGTTAAGAGACCTTCAAAGAAGTCTAAGAGATCCTCAAAGAGCACTAAGAGACCCTCAAAGAGCACTAAGAGACCCTCAAAGAAGTCTAAGAGATCCTCAAAGAGTACTAAGAGATCCTCAAAGAACTCTAAGAGACTCTCAAGGAAGTCTAAGAGATCTTCAAAGAACTCTAAGAGACTCTCAAAGAACTCTAAGAGACCTTCAAAGAACTCTAAGAGATCCTCAAAGAAGTCTAAGAGACTCTCAAAGAGTACTAAAAAATCCTTTCGGCAGGGAAAACTCCTGTACAGATTCCGGAACTCCGTTCAATAAAATACATATATGATCAGTAACCATTTTAACATCATCAATAACCATTTCAAAAATTAAAAATTAAATGAATTATGGGCAGTAATTATCTTCCATCCAATCCGTTTGAATTTCAAAACATGATGCATGACATCCGTAATAAAGCCTCTGTCAACCAAACCCAGTGGGACATTTCGCAGACGGCCATTACCGAGCTCGACATGCCGATTGCCGACTTCGACGCTGCGGTCGCCATCTCCGAGAACCCCGAGACACGAACCGCCGCCTCCATCGCCAAACGCGAACTGGCGCGCAAGAATCTCGAAAAAGTAGGACGCCCCTTCATTCAGGGACACCTGATGAACAACCGGCGCGTCACCGCGGACGAACTCAAGGCCATGGGCTTGCCCGTCCGCGACCTCCATCCCACGCCTGTGCCCGATCCCGACGAGGCGCCCGAACTCGAACCCGCGCCCGATACCGCCGGCGTCGTCAAGATCAGGTTCCGCAGAGTAGCCGGACGCGCCAAGCCCCGGGGCGTAAAGACCATCGAAGTTTGCATGCTCGTCAGCGACAACTCCGCGCCGCCTACAGAGTGGACGGAACTTCATGAAAGCGTCCTCGCCACCCGCTCCCCCATGCGCATCATCCGTGGCGGACACGAACGCAGCAAGTGGCTCCATCTCGCCGGACGGTGGGTCAACACCCGCGGCGTCAAAGGCCCCTGGAGCGACATCATCAGCGTCGTCATCCCCTAAGCGCCCTGTCAACGAAACTGACATGCCCGGGCATGCTGTGATTACACTCCAATCCGTACAGGCTGGAGTGTACATCGCCGGCATCGTGTATTTCCGGTTTTAATGATGGCTTTATTGTATTTGATTGTCTTATAGTTTTTGGAATTTAAAAATCGGAAAAATGGTAATGCTCCGCAATTCTCCCCTCATCACAGTCCGTGCGGTTGAGCCGGAAGATCTCGCATTGCTGTACCTCTGGGAAAACGACCGGGCGGTGTGGCATGTAAGCAATACGCTGGTGCCGTTTTCACGTTACCAGTTGAAGCAGTATATTGAGTCGGATCCCAGCAACATTCATGCCCACCGGCAGCTGCGCATGATGATTGACTGCCGCGAAGCGGGAAAACCGGCGCGTACTGTCGGCAGCATCGACCTGTTCGACTTCGAGCCGCTGCACCGGCGTGCAGGACTGGGCATTCTCATCGCGCAGGCCGACGACCGCAGGCAGGGGTATGCTTACGAAGCGGTACGGCAAATGATTGATTACAGCCGTCAGGTGCTGTTCCTGCACCAGCTGTATTGCCACATAGCGGCAAGCAACACCGCAAGCATCCAGCTGTTCGGGAAAGCCGGTTTTGAGATCACCGGAACCAAAAAAGACTGGCTGCGCACCGAAACAGGGTGGGAGGACGAGTTGCTTCTGCAATTGAAAGTCGCCCCTTCTCTTTAGGAGACGGGGCCGGGGGATGAGGCTTCCCTGTATTTCCGGGGCGTCGTGCCCGTAACTTTCCTGAATAGCCGGTTGAAGTACGAAATATTGTCGAACGAAAGCCTGTAGGCAATATCCTTGACGGGCTGGTGGTCGATCATCAGTAACAGTTGCGCTTTTTCTATTTTTTTCCGGTTGATATACTCAATGGGCGTGCAGTTCATTTCCTTTTTGAACAGGCGGATGTAGTGATCGTCGGAGAGGAAACAGAGACCGGACAGTTCCCGGATGCCGATCGGCCGGTCGATATTTTCGCGGATATGGCGCAGGGTCTTTACAATACGCTGATCGGCAGTTCCCGTTTTTGACCGTGCCTGTATCAGGAATCTCGAAAACAGCTGCTGCAGGATGCCGTTTGTTTCAACCGTCGAGTAGAATGGCTGCTGCGCGTTCCGGGCAATATCCTGTAGAAACGTGGGCGGATTGTCGCAGGAGTCGGGATCGTATCGATTCAGTTCCCGGCCGGGATTGATTTCCAGCAGCCGTTTCACCAGCAGTATATCCAGCGGGCAGGCCGCTACCTCGAACGGGAAGGCGAACTGCTCGAAAATACCCTGCTCTTCGTATATGTGGGTATAGTAGAGGCTGAAAATTCCGTCGCATTCATATCCGTGCGCCGTAAATTCCGGGATCAGGTATAAATGTCCGGGCGTCAGGACGAAAGCGCCGTCGGGAAGGATTACCTTTGCCGATCCGCTTTCCACCAGGTAGAGCCTTGCAAAAGGGCTGTTGACGTCTTTCCGGTTCCAGTCGGCATTGTGTTCCGCATGGCCGGTATTCAACAGCATCAGGTGGAGATTTTCTTTCATGTTCATGCTTGCGGAAAACGAATGGAGCGGATCCGACGAACCTGAACGAATCTTTTTCCCGTTTTATTCATTCGTTCCATGGGTTACATCCGTATTCTCCGTTACTTTTATTTTTTCAATCCTCAGTCCTATGTCGTCTATTCCGATCAGCGGCTCGTCGCGCGAAGCCTGCTCGTATTCGAGGACATATTTTCCTGCGGTGGGAAACCGCACGTTTTTCCGGAACAGCAGGCGTGTATCGAATTTGTCGCCGAGGCCATTTCCCAACCACTTCCCGCGATGGTCGGCCAGCATGATTTTTACGGTGTCGCGCTCCACGGCGCCCGATGGCGAATATGCGCCAACAAACAGCCAAAGTTCCATATACTTGTAACGGCTGTTGTTACGCACATTGATGTATATATGGCAAGGACTGACGGTATCGGTAATTTCCGCTTCGAACCGCGCATGTTCGGTACGCTTCCAGCCTTCAGCCGGGATACGGACATTACTTTCATATATTTTATCCTGATCGCAGGCACACAACCCCGCTGCCGCCAGCAGTACAGCGAAAAAAAGCTTTGTGCCCGCGCTTGTCCTCTCAGGCGACAGGTGAATTTGCTGCATCATTTTTCCGGCTGATTGGATTCGGTTGATTGCCTTCGGGCCTGTTTCCTTTCTCGCGGTTTCCCCGGCGACGATTACGGTTGTGATCGTTCCGCCCGTTGCGGGGCTTATTTTCGGCGGATTCCGCATGTCTTCGAGCTTCCTTCCGGATTCCGCTTTCATTGCTTTTCTTTAGCTGGACTTCCTTGCTGTCCTTATGATGATCCCTGTTGCCGGGTTTCTTTTTCTTCTTTCGCTGCTTTTCTTCAAAACGGTTGATGCTATCCTCGCCCACCGCGTTTTGATAGCTGATCGCCGGCTCTTTTTTTACCTGTCCCCCATTGCCGCTTGCTTCCAGGGCCTTCACTTTAATTCCCTGCCGGTTGAGGCGAATGATTTCTTTCACCACATCCACGTCCAGGGGGATGAATACGGCATTTTCGCTGTCCTTTCCGAACGAATACCATATAACCCGGCGAAACACGTCCGTTTTGCTGTGGTATGCCTTTCCCTGCTCAGTTTCCAAAGGTATGGACGTGTCGGGAAAATCGTTTTGCGCCTCCATATAACATTTCAACTCATAATTGAGGCAGCATTTAAGTTTGCCGCATTGTCCCGCGAGTTTCTGCGCATTAAGCGACAGTTCCTGGTAACGGGCAGCGCCGGTAGAGACCGACACAAACGACGACATCCATGATGCACAGCAAAGTTCCCGGCCGCATGTACCGATGCCTCCTACCTTGCCGGCTTCCTGCCGCGCCCCGATCTGCTTCATTTCGATGCGCACCTTGAAATTGTCGGCGTATTCCTTGATCAGCTGCCGGAAATCGACGCGTTCGTCGGATATGTAATAAAACGTGGCTTTGGTTTTATCCCCCTGAAACTCCACATCGCTGATCTTCATTCCAAGTTTCAGGTTCGATACGATCCGGCGCGCGATGCACATGATTTCCGGTTCTTTTTCGACGGCCTGAAACCACTTTTCTACGTCACTGGGTTTGGCCTTGCGGTATATCTTTTTCAGGTTACCGGCCGGCACGTTGTACCGTTTCATTTGCACTGCTACCAAATCGCCCGTGAGCGAGACAATGCCCACATCGTGACCCGGCAATGCCTCCACGGCCACCACGTCGCCTTTAACCAGGGGCAGGCCGGAGTTGTTGCTATAGTATCCTTTTCGAGTATTTTTGAAACGGACTTCCACCAGATTCCCGGCAGGAGCATTGTCGGGAATGGTTTCCAGCCAGTTGTATACGTCTAATTTGTTACATCCGGGGCATGCGCTCCGGAATTTTCCTTCTTCGACGTTTTCAGCAGGTTTGTAAAGACATCCGCGTGTTATATAATTATCTGTCATTTTGATCAATTGAAAATTGAAAATTAACTTTATTGAGCTACGGGAGCCCGGTTGAAAATTCGGTCGGTGCGTTTCTCCGTCTAATGCTTCAGCAGTACCACTATTTTACAGGACAGATCAAGGAACACCAGGTTTTTGTTGCCGTTCGATTCGATATGATAATGTGCCGTGTTCAGTTCGTCGGCCAATTGGGAAACATTATCCGGATGGATAAAGACATTGAACTTTTGCGAAAAGTCATTTTCGGCATCCGTAAGAAATACCAGCGATGGCTGTTGCCGGTTGAGGGCGAAGTTCTCGCGCACCATACGCAGGCAGTAAAGTAAAAAAGCCTTTTGCTGTTCGCGTCCCAGCTGGGTGATTTGCTCGCACCAGGCCAGCAAATCGAGCATTGCCTGTTTCTTGCCCCACACCGACCAGCAGGTGCGCATCATGCGGATAAACATCTCCAGGAAATAATCGCTTTCATCCGACGCTTGCAGCACGTTGAGCGCTACAGCCAGATTACCGTTGCTGATATGCGCCGTACTGAGGGCTTTCTGGGCGTTGCAGCATCCGGAGGCCGCTAAATGATTCGCCAGGCTTTGCGTGTCGATCTTCGGCACATGGGTGATCTGCGTTCGCGACAGGATGGTGGGAAGGATCTGGCCGGCCGACTCGGCAATGAGCAGGAACAGGGTCTTTTCGGGTGGTTCCTCCAGGATTTTCAACAGTTTGTTGGCTGTTTGCCGGTTCATCTTTTCGGCCAGCCAGATGATCATTACCTTAAATTCGGCTTCGTAGGTTTTGAAACTCAACTTGTTCAAGATCTCCTTGCTTTCGTCGACAAAGATACCGCCCTGCTTGTTGTCGCCACCCATCACTTCGAGCCACTGGTTGTAAGTGATGTAGGGGTTGGCCGTTACGGCTTCGCGCCATTCCTTGATGAACATGTCGCTCACTGCCGCTTTTCCGCTACCGGGCTTGATCACCGGGAACACGAAATGGAGGTCGGGATGCGCCAGTTTCTTGAATTTGACACACGACGGACATTTGCCACAGGGCTCGCTTTCGCCGCGAGCGCTACAGTTGACGTATTGGGCGTAGGCGATGGCAAGCGGCAGGCTTCCCGCACCTTCAGGCCCCAGGAACAAACGCGCATGGCTGATCCGATTTTCGTGAACCGTCTGCACCAATTGCCCCTTCAATATTTCCTGTCCTACAATTTCTGAAAATAACATGAGATTAAAAGTCTAAACTCATGGAGAAATAAAATACATTGGGCAGTATCACCTTGTTTTCGATGCCCCAGGCCCAGTCGAACCGCATGAAATAACCGAGCAATTGCGCTCGCAGCCCAAACCCGTAACCGTATACAATCGGGTCGCGTCCGGTTTCGATGGTGATGATCACCGAACCTTCTCCGCTTGACGGTACCGTCTCGTAATCGTAGGCGCTGGATTTGTTGAAAGGCGATTTGCCCGACCAGGCCGTACCGACGTCAAAGAACCCGACTAATTGCAAGCTCGACCAAAAGTTGGACATCGGGTATTTGGAAAAATACTGAACAAACGGCCAACGTATTTCCTGATTCATCAGGGCGAAATTATTACCGTTGCGGATGTTCTGGATGAACCCGCGCATATCGGTTGCCAATGTCTGGTAAGCGTATTTTTCCCGGTGATCGACGTTAACAGTTTCGTCGTATACCGGTTTGCTGCGGAAAAACGTAATCCAGTTGTCCACGCTTCCCAAATAATATAATAAGCGACTTCGCCCAAACGAAGAACTGGTGGCAAAGCGGCTGGCCCATATCAGGTTGCGGTGAATTACCTGATAATGGCGGAAATCTGCGCCGAGCACATATAAGTCGGAAGCCTCATTCAACTGCCAGTATGTTTCGCCAAAAATCTTGTAACGCCATCCGCTGGGGATGTTGATACCGATTTTGCGGGTATTGTCGAAAATAGCTTCCAGCTTCAGACCTGCCCAATTGCGGTGATAGTTGGGCATGGTGCGTGCAGACGTGCTGGTATTGTCGGTGAGGTAGGCGGTACGGTCGTCGCGAAACGAAACCGTTCCCTTGACGGCAAAAGTTTGGGTAAACGGCCAGCGAAGCGAATAGAACAATTCCTGCGTGATGGTTTTCAGCGAAAAATAATTATACGCCTCGTCCACCGTGTAATTTTCATATGCCTGACGATGGTAAATAATCTGGCGATCAAGCCGGCGTTTCAGGTTTTCAAAACTCAACAGATACTCATTGCTTTCGAAATCAAGCCCGAACCGGACGCCGCCAATGATCTTATAATCCTCGAAAAGATCGTTCGTACCCAATTTGAACAACAGGTTAAACCCGGGATTATAATACACCGCTCCACCCGTGTAGGCTTGGTACGAAGCCTCCAGGAAACTGAAGTCGACCTGCGAAACCAGGTAATTCGGGTAAAAAGCCGTCTGGTAGATGCGTATCTTATTGCGTTCCGCTTTGATAGAGTCGTTTTCCAACTGGAAATCGGTCAATTCGAATTCATTCCGGTAGAAATTCACCTTCTCAACTTCGAACACATACCGGTAGATATTCACGCGATCCATATCGAATTTCACGGTATCGCCTTCGGGAGTCAGGATGTTACCGTTTTCAAGGAGGATGGCGGGAACGGCATTTCGTGCAGCAAGCGTTATGCTGTCGGCTGCACGGCGTTTACGCAGCAACTCCTTGCGGAAACAGGTTACAGGGAGCAGCTCTGTTACGTTTTCATCCACAGGAGTGCGGTACATACTGTACTGTCCCTTTTTGCGGAACAGGTTCACGCTCCGGCCGTCCTTCACATGGATATCGTGATCGAGGATGCTGCGCGAATAGGCGGTAACCGGCTTGGAGTTAGCCGTAAAGCGGTAGTGTACCGTGGTATCAATAAAACTGATGGCGCTGTCGAACGAAGTAATGTAACGGTTCACCACGCCGCTCCGGTCGCTCAGGAATGCATACTGATTGCGCGCCAGTTCCACGGGATCCGTCTGGTTGGTATACGGCTCGTCGGCAAGCGATGTCAACTTTTTCGATTTCCGTACATCATCGTATATATACAAGCTCTTGCCGGGCGCCAGCTGACGGATGGCCGCTCCTTCGAAACGGATGGAATCGTCCGCGCGGTTGGACGAAAAGATGATTTTTGAACCGTTATCAATGAACCTGGGATTGAAGTCGTCAGCAACATCGTCGGTAATTTGTTCGTTGGTGCTCGAAGCCAGCGTGTGCACAAAAATATCCGAACGACCGAAACGGTAGGCCGACATGACCAGCTTGCCGCCATCGGGCGAGAAATTTACGTCAAAGATTTTTTCGAAATAAAGAAGGTTGCGGCTTCTACGTTCCCCGGCAGGAACATCATAAAACGTCATCTTTACGCCGCCCTTTTCTTCGTATATAAAAAGGAGAATGTCGCCTGACGGATGCCAGGCCAGCACGGGATACGTATAGTCCTGTATCTGTTCCAGCTTTTGCTCGCGGCGGAAAATCCTTTTCTGTTTCCCCGTTTCCAGATCACGGAGCCAAATACAATATTTTCCCATATCGTTGGTTACGTATGCCAGATGACGTCCGTCCGGACTTATTTTCAGCTTTTCGTACACACGGCTTTTCTTCGGGCGTTTCAATTCGGGAGACGTGTCGGGATATGGGTTCCCGTCTTCACCGGCATACAACTCGGTGTAGTATTTCAGCCATTCCTTGCTCAGTACTTTCAGGTCGCTGCCCAACACTGCCGAAAAGCCATTTTTCACGCTCTTGTTGACGCGCGTGATATATACAATATTCGGGATCACAGCCGGACCGTATTCTTTCTCAATGAACCGCCAGAACGAGTGTCCGGCCCATACGGCGTCGTCGCCGGTGAGGCGGGTAAACCGCTTGTAGCGTCCGTCGGCAACGCCATCCTTGATGCGGTCGTCCATCTCCACGCTCCACGATTGGCCCACGTAAGCCATCAATCCCTTGTGAAACCATTCGGGGATGTTGATGGTGGCCGATGTAGCCATGTTGGCAGTCAAAGCGCTGCCGTATATCATTTCGTTGACCACAACCTCGGCGATGGCGGAGCGTATCTGCCGGTTAAGCGACTCGTGATCGCCGTCGAAATACAGGAATACCTTGTTGTCCACGATACGTGTAACGCCGCCGGTATTGTACTCGTCAATACCGGTAATCAGCCCGATATTGCCTTGCCGGAAGTCCGTCAGCTTATTGTAGACGATGAAAATGATGCGTTTCTCGATGATGTAGTCGAACAAACCCTCGATACGGTCGAGTTCGGGAGTGATTACCGACTCGGTATACTTCGCCAGTTCATTACCATCCTGGTTGAAATACACATCGAACCGTTCGAACCGATAGTACGACCAGTAGAAGTCGTTGTACTGTACCCGGTTCTTACCAAAAGTCATCTGGTGGCCATTGTAGAATTGCCCAAACACGGCGCCGCCACTCATCCATAACAACAGGAAAGCGCCGATGATCAAATTCAAATGACCGGTTCGAAAAAACAGACTCATCCGAGAGGTAACCTTTTACGTTCAAAATTGCAAATGTATACGCTTTTTTGTAAAAAAACAACTTTGAAGCGTGCGTTCCAAAATGTCGGACGATTTTAGTCGGGCAAACTCATGATAAATACGGCGAAACAGATGCATCATCTTACAATCTATAATGAAATATGATCCCCGGAGCGCCTTTTTATTACAATTTATCTTCCCGGAAACAAAATGACTTTCATTTTGAAATCAAAATATTAATATCAGCGACAAATTAAAATGTAAATTTGATTTTTAATATCAAACTGATGTATTTTTGCGCTGTTTTAATATAATATATAAATGCGAGACCGTATGAAGTTTCACTCTTCACGCTTAATTTTTCACTCATGAATACGCTTTATCATCCCGATTTCGAACATGATGCCTGTGGTGTTGGCCTGCTGGTAAACATCGCCGGCGATAAGTCGCATGACATCGTAGAAAAGGGATTACAGATACTGGAAAACATGTTACATCGCGGCGCCGAAAATGCCGATAACAAAACTGGCGACGGTGCAGGTATTACGGTGCAAATACCTCACGAATTTATTCTCTTACAAGGTATTCCCGTTCCCGAGAAGGGCAAATACGGCGCCGGCTTGGTATTCCTGCCCCAGGAAACGGAACAGGCGGAACAATGCCTTGCCGTGATACGCGATACGCTCGAAAGCGAAGGCCTGTGCCTGCTGGCTGTACGCGATGTCCCGGTTAACGGCGACATACTGGGCGAAATGTCCCGCGCCAACGAGCCTCTCATCAGGCAAATATTCGTTACCAATGGCGACAGTTCGGCCGTCGAATTGGAGCGTAAACTTTACATCGCCCGCCGGAAGATGGAAAAAAAAGTACTTAAATCCACGCTGGCGCACAAACGCAGTTTCTATATCGCCAGCCTGTCCACGCAACGGCTCGTGTATAAGGGTATGCTCACCTCCACGCAGTTGCGGCACTATTTTCCGGATCTTACCAATCCGTATTTTACCAGTGGGTTGGCACTGGTACACTCGCGCTTCAGCACCAACACGTTTCCGTCGTGGGATTTGGCGCAACCATTCCGCTTGCTGGGTCACAACGGCGAAATCAATACCATACGCGGCAACCGCTATTGGATGGAAGCCCGCGAAAGCATCCTGCAAGCCGATGCGCTGGGCAGGGCAGACGATATTTTTCCTGTCGTGCAGGCGGGAATGAGCGACAGCGCTTCGTTGGACAATGTACTCGAATTCTTCGTGATGTCGGGCATGACGCTGCCACATGCTTTAGCGATGCTTGTTCCGGAAAGTTGGAACGCTAAAAACCCGATTTCCGAGGATCTGAAAGCATTTTACGAATACCACAGTATCCTGATGGAGCCGTGGGACGGTCCGGCTACGCTACTTTTCACCGACGGACGCTATGCAGGCGGTATGCTCGACCGCAACGGCTTACGGCCGGCACGCTACCTCATCACCACCGGCGGCGTGATGGTGGTGGCTTCCGAAGCCGGCGTGCTGCCTTTCGATGCATCGGAAATCAAAGAGCGCGGGCGGCTACAACCGGGAAAAATGCTCATGGTGGACACACACGAAGGAAAAGTGTTTTACGACTCCGAGTTGAAGAAAACGCTGGCATCGGCTTATCCTTACCGCGAATGGCTGTCAAAAAACCGGATCGTGTTGTCGGACATATCATCAGGACGCACCGTAAAGCAAACCGTGGAGCACTTTCCCGAACTGATGCGGGTATTCGGCTACACCCGGGAGGACATTGAACGCATCATCATCCCGATGGGACGCGAAGGAAAAGAACCTGTCGGATCCATGGGCAACGACACCCCCTTGGCTGTGCTCAGCGACAAGCCGCAACTCCTGTTCGATTATTTCAAGCAGTTGTTCGCGCAGGTAACCAATCCGCCGATCGATCCTATCCGTGAAGAATTGGTGATGTCGCTTTCGCTGTACATCGGTTGCCAGGAAACCAACCTGCTGAAACCTTCGCCCGACCTCTGCAAGATGGTGAAACTCACCAGCCCGGTCATTAATAACCGCGATTTGGACATTCTCCGGCACTTAGGATATAAAGGGTTCCGCACGCTCACGCTACCCGCGCTTTTCGATATCGCAGGGCAGGCTAAAAGCATGGAGCAGGCGCTGGCCAGGATTTGTCGCGATGCCGAAAAAGCAGTGGACGACGGTTACAATTACATCATACTGAGCGACCGCGGTGTGAATGCCTCGCAGGCAGCTATCCCGTCGCTGTTGGCGCTCTCTGCAGTACACCATCACCTGATCGACAAACGCAAACGCATGCAGACAGCTATTATTGTGGAAAGCGCCGAGCCGCGCGAAGTGATGCATTTTGCGCTGTTGTTCGGTTTCGGGGCAAGCGGTGTCAACCCCTACATAGCTTTTGCCGTGCTGGATGACCTGGTGAAAAGGCACGAGATACAATTGGATTACGCTACGGCGGAAAAGAATTATATCAAGGCCGTGAGCAAGGGGATGCTCAAGGTATTATCAAAAATGGGAATATCGACCCTGCGCAGTTACCGCGGTTCACAGATATTCGAGGCGGTGGGGCTTAGTCAGAAGTTGCTCGACCGTTACTTCCGCGGGATGATATCGCGTATCGGCGGGATTGATGTCGAAGAGATTACCGCCGATACGCTGGCCCGACACCTCTTTCCCCTGTCCCCCTCTCCACAGGAGCGGGAGAAAGCGTTGCACAGCGACAGTGTGGAGTCGGGTTCTATTTCGCCTTTGGCAGGTACCATACCCGTGAAGGCAAGCCCGGCGCTTCCGGACAATATTCCCCTTGTCTGCGGAGAGGGCCTGGGGGAGAGATCCGGCCTCTATTCCTACCGTCGCGACGGCGAATACCATGCCTGGAATCCCGAAACGATCTCGAAACTGCAAATAGCCACCCGCTTGGGCGATTACGATAAGTTCAAGGAGTATACCTCGATGGTCGACGGGAAGCACAATCCTGTATTCCTGCGCGACTTCCTCGATTTCAAACGCAACCCCATCGACATATCCGAAGTGGAACCCGTAGCGGCTATTACGCGTCGATTTGTCACGGGCGCCATGTCGTATGGTTCCATCAGCAAAGAAGCGCACGAAGCGATGGCTGTTGCGCTGAATATTCTTCACGGACGGAGCAATACCGGAGAAGGCGGCGAAGACCCCAGGCGGTTCCATCTGGACGAAGACGGACGCAACCGCCGCAGCGCTATCAAACAGATTGCGTCGGGGCGTTTTGGCGTAACCGCCGAATACTTGGTCAACGCCGACGAGTTACAGATCAAAATTGCACAAGGGGCAAAACCGGGCGAAGGCGGACAGTTACCCGGTTTCAAGGTGGATAAGGTTATTGCGGCCACGCGCCACTCGTTGCCGGGAATCACGCTCATCTCGCCGCCGCCCCATCATGACATCTATTCCATCGAAGACCTGGCGCAACTGATTTTCGACCTGAAAAACATCAATCCGCAGGCCTGTATCAGCGTCAAGCTGGTGTCCGAAAGCGGTGTGGGAACCATTGCTGCCGGCGTAGCCAAGGCCAAGGCCGACCTGATTGTCATCAGTGGCGGCGAAGGCGGCACGGGCGCCAGTCCCATCAGTTCCATACGCCATGCCGGGATGCCGGGAGAACTGGGTCTGGCCGAAACGCAACAGACCCTGGTGATGAATCATCTTCGCGGTCAGGTACGTCTGCAAACCGACGGACAGCTCAAAACGGGTAAGGACATCATCACATCCGCCCTGCTTGGCGCGGAAGAATACGGTTTTGCCACCAGCGCCCTGATTGTGCTGGGTTGTGTCATGATGCGCAAATGCCACCTGAATACCTGCCCTGTGGGTGTTGCTACGCAGGACGAGCGTCTGCGCCGGCGTTTCAAGGGGAAATACGAATATGTGGTGAATTTCATGACTTTCCTTGCCCGTGAAGTCCGCGAACATCTTGCAGAAGCAGGTTTCCGCAGTATCGACGAAATCGTGGGACGTACCGACCTGCTGGAAATCCGCCGGTTCGACGGCTATCCGAAAGCGCAGAAACTCGATTTCGGCAAGCTGTTCCATTTCCCGCAGGGATCAATCAATAGCCTGCGATGCACAAAACCGCAGGATCACAAGATTGACGGCGTGCTCGACCGCGAACTGATACGTAAAGCGTGTCCGGCGCTTGAAAAATCGCTCCCTGTGGAGATGAGCGCTCCCATTGCCAATACCGACCGCGCTACAGGCGCCATGCTCTCGGGCGAACTGGCCAAACGTTTCGGCGATGCCGGTCTCCCGGACAATACCATCACCGCATGTTTCAAAGGATCGGCGGGACAAAGTTTCGGCGCATTTCTGGCTTCGGGTATTACTTTCCGTCTCGAAGGCGAAGCGAACGATTATCTCGGTAAGGGATTATCGGGCGGACGTATCGTGGTCGTTCCGCCCAGGGGCGCCGCATACGCTCCCGAACATAATATCATTGCAGGCAATACCTTGTTGTACGGAGCTACCAAGGGCGAGGTCTATCTCAACGGATGTGTGGGCGAGCGTTTCTGTGTGCGTAACAGCGGCGCCATAGCAGTAGTGGAAGGCGCCGGCGACCATTGCTGCGAATACATGACCGGCGGACGCACGGTGGTACTTGGCGCTACGGGCAAAAACTTTGCTGCGGGCATGAGCGGCGGCATCGCATACGTACTCGACCCTGACGGTACATTCGACTATTTCTGTAACATGGAGATGGTGGAACTCTCGCTGATCGAAGACCGCGCCGACAGCCAGGAACTTTACCGTCTTATTTCAGCCCATGCGCATCATACAAAAAGTCCATTGGCGCGTCGCATCCTCGACGACTGGGAAACGTACCTGAGGTGTTTCTTAAAAGTGATGCCGATCGAGTACAAAAAAGTGCTCCAGGACGAAGCGATGGAAGCGATCAAAAAGAAGATCGCACAAGTGGAGTACGATTATTAAAACCGTAAAATCAAAAATCAAAAATATAAATGGGTAATCCGAAAGCATTTTTAACCATTCCCCGTAAGGAAGCAGGTTACCGTCCCGTGTTAGAGCGTATCGCTGATTTTGGCGAAGTGGAACAAACCCTGCACAGCGACGACCGTATCCTGCAGGCGTCGCGCTGCATGGACTGCGGCGTACCCTTCTGCCACTGGGCCTGTACTGTTGCCAACCGTATGCCCGAGTGGCAGGACTCGCTGTCGAAAGGCAAATGGCCGGAAGCATACGAACGGTTGAGCGCTACCAACAACTTTCCTGAATTTACCGGGCGCGTATGTCCTGCGCTATGTGAAAAAAGCTGCGTGCTGTCGCTTAACGGCGAGCCGGTGACCATCCGCGAGAACGAAGCCGCGGTTGTCGAACACGCGTTCGTGGAAGGATACGTCAAGCCGCGCGTTCCGCAACGGCGCACCGGACATCAGGTAGCAGTAGTAGGCTCGGGGCCGTCCGGGCTGGCTGCTGCCGATATGCTCAACCGGCAAGGGCATAGCGTGACGGTTTTCGAAAAAGATGAAGCCGTCGGCGGGCTGTTACGCCTGGGTATTCCCGATTTCAAACTCAACAAGGAAGTGATCGACCGCCGGCTTGAAATACTGTGCGCCGAAGGGATCACCTTCAAAACAAGCGTATGTATGGGTGTGGATATGACACATGATCGGTTGCTCAAGGAATTTGACGCTGTATGTCTTGCCATCGGCGCCGGACAGCCGCGCGACTTGCCGGTGGAAGGCCGCGATCTGCAAGACGTACACTTTGCATTGGAGCTGTTGCAACAACAGAATCGTATGGTCGCCGGATCAGCTATTCCCGAAAAGGAGCGTATTTCGGCCAAGGGGAAGCATGTGCTGGTGATTGGCGGCGGCGATACCGGTTCCGACTGTGTGGGAACATCGGTAAGGCATCGCGCCAGGCAAATTACGCAAATAGAGATACTTCCAAAGCCCCCCGAACATTACAACCCGGATACGCCGTGGCCTGCGTATCCCAATATCCTGAAAACATCCAGTTCGCACCTCGAAGGATGCACGCGTCGCTGGAACCTTACTACCAAAAGGTTTATCGGCGAGGGCGGCAAAGTTACCGGAGTGGAAGTTGTCGAAGTAGAATGGGTAAGAGACAGCTCCGGCCGTATGGCGATGAAGGAAACCGGCAGGGTAGAAACCATCAGGGCCGACCTGGTACTGCTTTCGATGGGTTTTGTACACCCGGTACACGAGGGACTGCTCGACAGTCTGGGCGTGAAATACGACAACCGTGGTAATGTGGCCTGCGTAGCGCCTGCACGTTCGTCGGTCGATAAGGTGTTTGTGGCTGGCGATGCGGCTTTGGGAGCCTCGCTGGTGGTACGGGCTATTTTTTCGGGACGGCAGGCAGCGGCGGCGATAGGGAAATACTTATGGGATGCGAAATAAACAGGATATAACCGGCTTTCGCCACCCACAGGGCGTTGCCGGCGCTGCCCCGTGTTATTGACTCCGCTCTTTCGGAGCTATTTACGTTACATCTCCCAAACATTGCCGGATGTTACCTAATACTATACACCGTGAAAAATAGATCTGCGCCATGAAAAAATGGGTTTGCACCATGAAAAAATGGATCTGTACCATGAAAAAATGGATCTGCACCATGAAAAAATGGGTTTGCACCATGAAAAAATGAGTTTGTACCACGAAAAATGGATTTGCACCATGAAAAAGTGGATCTGCACCGTGAAAAAATGGACTTGCTCCGTGAAAAGACAGGAATGTATCGTTACAATAACGATATTCCATCGGATCAGGGAAGTTTAATGATGAAAATTTGGAAGATGAATGGAAAAATGATTGCAGAAAAGCTGCTCAAGATAAAAGAAGGTATTTCCGGAGCCCATAATTTCGCGCATAATTCTTACTTTTGCATTTTTAATGGATCAAAATGTGTGGAATAATAGGTTATGTGGGAGGCCGCGAGGCTTACCCGATTCTGGTGAAGGGGCTGCACAGGCTCGAATATCGTGGGTACGACAGCGCCGGCGTTGCCTTGTGCAACAGTATCGGCGAGTTGAATATTTATAAGGCAAAAGGCAGGGTATCGGATCTGGAAGATTTTTGCAAGAGCAAAGATACTGTCGGGACGATGGGTATAGCGCATACGCGCTGGGCAACGCACGGCGAACCGAGCAATGTCAATGCCCATCCGCATTACTCCGAGTCGGAAAACCTTGCCCTGATTCACAACGGGATCATCGAAAATTACGCAGTACTGAAAGAGCAACTGCTGCAGAAGGGTTATCATTTCCAAAGCAGTACCGATACCGAGGTGCTGGTGCAGCTCATCGAATATGTGAAGGAATTGAACCATGTCGATCTGTGTACCGCCATACAGTTAGCGTTGGGGCAGGTGGTCGGAGCTTATGCCATTGCGGTGATCGAAAAAGGTAATCCCGACATGATGATTGCCGCCCGCAAGAGCAGCCCGCTGGTATTGGGCATCGGTCGGGACGAGTTTTTTATCGCTTCGGACGCATCCCCCATCATTGAGTATACCAACAGGGTGATTTTCCTGGAGGATGAGGAAATTGCCATCGTGCGGCGGCACGAACAGCCGAAAATAGTGACCATCGGTAATGTGGAAAAGACACGCGAAATCATACAGCTGGAAATGAGCCTGGGTCAGCTGGAAAAAGGCGGCTACCCGCATTTCATGCTGAAGGAGATCTTCGAACAGCCGCGTACATTGCGCGACTGCATGCGGGGACGCGTCAATGTGGAATGCAACAACGTAGTGCTTTCGGGGATCATCGATAACAAGGAGCGTTTCGTGAATGCCAAGCGCATCATCATCCTTGCCTGCGGCACATCGTGGCATGCCGGGCTTATCGGCGAATACCTCTTCGAGGAGTTTTGCCGCATCCCGGTGGAAGTGGAATATTCGTCGGAATTCCGTTACCGCAACCCGCTTATTTATCCCGACGATGTGGTCATTGCCGTTTCACAGTCGGGCGAAACCGCCGACACGCTGGCAGCCATCGAACTGGCGAAGGAATCCGGCGCTTTTGTATACGGAATCTGTAACGTGGTGGGAGCCTCTATCCCGCGCAACACACATTCGGGCTCCTATACGCATGTTGGCCCCGAAATCGGCGTAGCGTCCACCAAAGCATTCACCGCACAGTTGCTTGTCCTCTCAATGATGGCGCTTTGCATCGCCCGCGAGAAGAAAACATTGGACGAGAAACGTTTCCTGAAGCTATTGATCGAGTTAGACGCTATCCCGGCCAAGATCGAGTCGATTTTGGGAAATAATGATTTGATTCAGAATCTTTCCAATACTTTTACGTACGCGCACAATTTCATTTATTTAGGACGCGGCTACAATTATCCGGTAGCCCTGGAAGGCGCGTTAAAACTCAAGGAAATATCGTACATTCATGCCGAAGGTTATCCGGCTGCCGAAATGAAACACGGTCCCATCGCCCTCATCGACAGCGAAATGCCGGTGGTGGCTATTGCTACCGACAACGGTATGTACGAAAAGGTGATTAGCAACATACAGGAAATTAAGGCGCGCAATGGCCGCGTCATTGCTGTGGTGAGCGAAAACGACACCGTGGTGAAGGGAATCGCCGACTATGTAATTGAAGTCCCGGTTACCGAAGACTGCTTCGATCCGTTGCTGACCACCATCCCGCTACAACTGCTATCATACCACATTGCAGTGAACAAGCGACGGGATGTGGATATGCCGCGAAACCTGGCAAAATCGGTAACCGTGGAGTAAGTTCGGGGCGTTACGTCACCTTCCGGAATCAACGGTGTTATCAAACGATGAAAGAATTTATGTTCAAGTGAAAGAATGGGTGCGATCCGGGCAAGGTTTACTTTAAGATTACCAGAGTTGCTCCGTATCCGTATTCTTTGAATGAAGCATCCTGGTACCGCAGTTTCGGGTATTTTTGGTCTAATGCGCGGTGTATTTCAAGGCGCAGGCGGCCGTTACCTACTCCGTGTATGAATACGATCCGTTTTGTCCGGTTACGGATAGCGCCTTCGAGAGCGATGCTAAAGCGTCTCATTTGTATATCGAGCATCTCGGCGGGGGTGTGCGCTTTGGGGTTGTCCACCAGCTGTTCGATATGCAGGTCGACTTCTTCCTGATCGCTTTCCGAAGCTTTTTTCGCAGGCTTTTCCGGCACATAACCGTCAATTTGTTTTTTCTGGCTTTCGAACCGCATTTGCATTTCGCGCGCCGCGTTTTCGATTTCGTTCATCAGGTATTCTTCCGAAATATTGTAAATCAGCGCCTTTTCATCAAAATATTCGTTCGTAACATAATTGACGGCATCCATTAAGTAGAACTCGTCTATTTTCAGTTCGTAGCGCATCGGTTCCTGCGGCATGTAGGCTCCTTTCCTGAAAAAAAGCGCCTCGAGACAGATGCTGCTGATCTGTTTTAAATCCTCGCCGGGTATTTGCGTCAGGTGTATGGTTGTATCGCTTTCGAGCATGCCGGCCTGCAGGCCCCGGTAACTGCCTTCGCTGATCATGGCTGCCACGTACATGATGTGGTAACCGCAATCATTCACCAGATAGAGATCGCAGGTTGTTTTTCCGTTCTTTTTACGTTGGGGAACCCAGGCCAGCAGGACATTGACGGAAGTATCGATATTCGATTCGTCCGGTGCGCCTGCCAGGTCGATATAGTCCGGTACGCTTTCGACCACCTGCTGAAACGCATCGGCAGGAACGTCCGCCGGGAATGGCTTGTCCGCAGTGGAGGTAAACGGTGTAGATTCGGCTGTTTCCGCGCGTAACAACTGCGGGATGGCTACAGGAACTTCAAACCCGTCTTCGTTTTCCACATACACGGTCTGATGATCAACACGAGTGACGATCCCGCCGCCTGTATCGTTCAGGAATTTTACCCGATCGCCTTTTTTGAATGTCATGAACATTGTTTTATGTTTTCTAATACCGATTCCTTTTTTTGATTGATATGGTTGCAAATCAACGCTTGACAGAAAAGAAAAACGCCGATGATATACGGTATAATCCGGCGTTTGGCTTGTTCTGATTGATCGGTCGCAAATCAAGCGTTCTCACGAGCGCCCGGCAAATTAAAGATCATCAATCAAAAAAATGAAACAATTATTGATGCTTGTGGGTTGTAGCGGATTCGAACCGTTGACCCCTACCCTGTCAAGGTAATGCTCTAAACCAACTGAGCTAACAACCCGTTTTAGGAATGCAAAGGTATAACAAGTATTTGAAAATCGAAAATTAAAAATCAATACTGCACGGCTATTTCTAAATTTTGGAATTGTCCTGTCCTGAAATGGCCTGACAGGTTGATGACGTTAAGCGACCTGACCGGGTCGAATGTCTAAAACAGGCTGAAAAGGATAACCGCAAGAAAATAACCGGCAAATACCAGCGCCAGCAGATTACCGTGCTTTCCGGGATAGATTTGCGTTTTTTGCGCGCCTTCCGTATGGAAAAGTTTTTTCCGTAAAGGAATCAGCGCGGCGTACAAAATGACGGCAATGAATGTGCCCGCCAGGATTCCGCCCGCAACATCCGAGATGAAATGCATGCCGAGATAAATCCGCGAATAGCTGATCAGCGCGGCCCAGGCAAGTGCGACAAGCGTCACCCGGCGATTCCGGAAAACGAAGGAAAGGAAGACCGCAAAACCGAAACAGTTCGTTGCATGTCCCGAAATAAAACTGTAACCGCCTCCCCGGTGGTCGTTTACAATATCTACGAGGTCTTTAAAATCGGGATGGTGTCCGGGACGGAGACGCTCGAAAAAAGGCTTGACCAATCCTGATGAAAACTGGTCGCACAGTGTAAACGTCAAAATAAAGAAAGCCGCCACCAGCAACGCTTCCTTTTTCGGCGCTTTATAGAAAATCATCCATAAAACGAACGCATAAAGCGGAATCCATATCTTACTTCCGCTGATCGTATACATCATCTGATCCAAAAAGACAGAGTTGCTGCCATTCAGTAAAAAAAACCAATCGCGCTCATACGGGAGCATATTCTCTACAAATTCTTTCATTTGTTAAAATTTAAAACCCTGCTGCATCGTCCGGTCTCGTTTTCCGGCTTCGTTTATGGCGGTAAAAAACAGGACAAAAATAAGTATTAAAATATATTCACCCTCCTCTATTAACATAAAAAGGAGAACAAAGCAGAGAAATGTCTGCAACAGATAACTGCGATTTTTGACCGCATAGTGCGCCATAGCCGCAAACATCGCAATTAATGCGATGAGTCCCCAAATGCCGAATTGCACCATATTGCCCAAAATTTGATTATGAGCATGCGTTATGGAGTGATTCGTGTGCGGATACACTATTTCGGGCAGTGTATCTTTCATTTTTTCGGCTTGCTCATTCAAAACAAGTTGCTGCTGATCGAAGCCGCACCCCCACCAAAAATGCTCCTGAATATAGCTTGCGGCAATTTTGCGATACACATCCCGAACATCATCATCGATAAAATCGGAAACCTGATGATGAAACATCGTTAAACTTGCTCCGACAAGCAGAAGACAGGCCAACAGAGCGATTTTGAAATGCTTGATTTTCTGTTTTAAATAATACAGTCCGGTAATACCGGTAACAAGCAGGAAGCCCACTATTCCGATTCGGCTTTGCATCAGCATAATGACGAATAAACAGAGTACATTGTACAGTAGCAGCTCCCATTTCGAAACCGTAAAAAAATCTTTCTTTTGATGATCAAGATAAAAACCTGTGATCAATCCGCCCAGTAAAACAATAGAATTAGCTGTCGGGTGATAAAAATATGACCACGAAGTAACGAACAGATAAGCAGAATAGTAGACTTCCGTATCTTTTGTAAGCGCCTCGCCCCACGAATAACCCTGCAGTCTTGCCTGATGCTCCCAATCGGTCATTTGGACGGAATAGCTGGTTTTTCCGGTTATCCACGCTATAAAATCAGCATCTAAATGCAAAAAATTGTAAAACCAGTATAAAATAGTGATGACACAAAAAATAATGCCTGTTTTGAAAAATATTTCAGCTGCTTTCAGCAAGGCTTTTTTGGACAGGCTGAAACAGCAAAATGTCAAAGGCAATACATAAAAGGCAAGTATTCTGTCGGGGAAGCGGAAGCCTTTTTGTGTGCCTATGGTGCCAAACAGCAACAGAAGCGCATAGGCAAGCAGGAAATAGAAAAATTTGGGCGGCGCGTATAATTTCCGCGTGTGGAGAAAATGCAGCATACTTGCAAACGCCAGCAGACCTATCGCAATATGTGAAACTACATTCGCTACAAACAGACTTGCCAAAAGAACCGTCAAACCGGCCATGATGAATATGTTATCCTGATCGGCGCCGTTCCGCGAAAACCGGAGATGTTTCGCTTGCCGGTATCCCAACAATAAGAAACATCCGATAAACAAACCCAGTGCGCCAAATCGTGCATACGGTTCGCCGGCCGGAGTTATCAAGTGAAACCAATGGAGAATAACCATCATAACCCCTGCTAAAATACTAAAAATTAAAATAATAACTGGAAATCGAATCGGCATGTTACAAGATTTTTGCGACGGCAAAAGTAGATTTTTTATTTTTAACAAAGTAAAATGAACAAATTCAAACTGGGATTCGATCAATATTTGCAGGCATCTTTCCTTTTCCGGCAGGTTATTCGGGAATCGACCATTCGTTTGATCGTCGACTGCTGCGCACCAGCCACAGCGGCAGTACGATGCCCTTGAGGATGCTCGATGCCGAAATAGCCCACCACACGCCGGTAATTCCCAGCCATGCGGCAAACAGCAATGCCAGCGGGATGCGGGCGAAGTTGAAGACGATACTCACAATAGCCGGGGGTAATGTACGTCCCATCCCGTTAAACATCCCCTGGGTAGTGAGTTCCAACATCATGAATACCTGGCTGAATCCCATTACGAAAAGATAGTCGCCTCCTGCCCCGGTTGCCTCGGGAATAATCACGCCGAAAATCCGGTCGCCGAAAAACAGAAAAGCAACAGTAACAAAAACTCCGAGCGACAACATGATACCCAGCGTGTAACGGTACGCCATCCAGCTGCGGCTCACCTTGCCTGCAGCAAAGTTCTGCGCCGTAAAAGCGCCTAAAGCCGTAGAGAAACCCTGCGACGTATTCCAGGTAATACCTTCGATCTGTCCGCCTGCTGTTTGGGTGGTGATGCCGAGGTGCCCGCCGTGAACGGAAGCAACACGCGCCAGGTAAGTATTGATGCTTGCAAAGAACAGGGTCATCATCGCCACCGGAAAACCTAACCGCAGCACGCGCAATGTGAGGCTTCCCCGCAAGCGGATCAGGAAGGGAAACCTGTTGAGGATACCATCATTTCTGCGCAGCCGGTACACAAACAGTAGAAACACAAATCCCTGCGCCATCCAGGTTGCTATGGCCGCACCTTTCACCCCCATTCCTTCGAATACCCCATGGATACCGAAGATCAAAAGGGGATCGAGCAGCATATTGCATACCAGTCCCGAAGCGACCAGGTAAAAAGGGATATTGCTTCGCCCGACCCCATTATATATGCCCATGAAATTATAGACAAGGAATGAAAAGGGTATTGCTGTGGAAACTGTCTGAAGATAGCCGACCGCATGATCCTGTATCTGTGGCGAGAGTTTGAAAAACGACAGGATGAAACCGGCGCCAAGGTACAGAATTGCCGCTAATATGAGCGCCATCATCAGGCTGATCGTAGTTGTGTGCGATGCATAGGCCATTGCTTCGCGGCGTTTGCGCGCCCCGATCGCCTGCCCGATACTCACTTCGGACGCAATTTTCGACAGCACTGCAAATGACGAAGTGAGCCACACCAGCATGCCAACCGATCCGACGGCTGCTACCGACTCGCTGCCCAAACGTCCCACCCAGGCCATGTCGGTAAGGCTGTAAGCCATTTGTACAAAGCTGGTAGCCATGATCGGCAGCGCTAATCGCACCAAAGGTTCGAAAATAGCGCCACGCGTAAAATCTTTTGCTCCCGTCGGCATTTTATACTGGTCGGATCATGTTGTTTTTCCTCGCTGATGAGGGTTTCGCATGCGGATGAAACGAGGGAAACGGTTTATTTCAAAAAAACCTTCCGCAAGTCTTCGATCTGCTGTTGATTGATGGGCTGCAACTGTCCGACGGACGAAGCTAAGACCAGCGACTTGGCGCTGAATTCGGCCACTTCGAGCCGGTCGAACGTCTGCAACAAGCGGTCGCCCGTCACCAGCACCGAATCATTTTCAATCATCAGGGCCGGCATTTTTCCTTCCGACAGCTTGTCCAGTATTTCGGTCTTGTCCCTGAACTGGGTTCCAAACGGCATCAGCGGTACATCCTGCAGGAAGATCCAGCTTTCGGGGATCGTACGCACATCCAGGGGACAGTGACTGGCGCCGAAAGCCATCAGGTATGGGGGTTGCGTGAGGATGATGGAATTGATGTGCGGAAACCGGTTGTATATCTCCTGATGCAGCCAGGTGATGCGGCTTGGCGTTTTGCCCGGTTCACGATGCCCGTCCCTGATTTGGACAACATCATCCAGTTCCATGTTCCAGCGGATAAAGTTGGTGGGCGTGATCAGGAAATCATTGCCCTGCCAGCGCACCGAAACCGTTCCGTACGAACTTACCATCAAGCCCTGCCGGCAAGCGCGGTGTACGATACGGCAAATCTCCGTACGTATCTGGCGCTCGTCCGAAGGATATTCCACATGCGCCATCTCGGGCAGCATCCTCATCGACTGTGCTTCGAACTCTTGTATCTGTCGATCGTCCAGGTATTTCACACCGCCGATCATTTGCCCGTAAATAATGGTACGTGCGCAGAATTCAAGCGTTTCGAACCGCTGGAAAGCATCGTTGATGTCCGAACCTCCCACCACTGTACCATGATTTTCCATAATCACGGCCTTGTAGCCTTTCACAAATTCGGCTCCAATCCGTTGTCCCAGCTCCCGGCTTCCGGGCACCTCGTAGGTAGCGTAGCCGATAGGGCCGCAGATATGCCTGGCCTGCGAAATAACGTTCGGATTGGGGGTGTTCCGTATGATGCTGAACGAAACCAGTGCCGGCGGATGTGCATGGATGATCGCTTTGATGTCGGGCCGCGAAGCGAAGATCGCTTTATGAAAGGGATATTCCGACGAAGGTTTGTGCTTGCCCACGACAGTCCCGTCGCGTTTCACGAGCATGATGTCCGACGCCTGCAGCGAGCCCTTATCCACAGCGCCCGGGGTAACCCATATATCGCCGTTTTCGTCGATGATCGAGATATTGCCGCCCGAAGTAGTGGTGAGGCTCCGTTCGTATATCCTGCTGATAATCGCCACGATCTGGTCGCGCGGATGCATTAATTTGGTATTGATGATTGTATCCATCTTTTGTTTTTTGAATGATTTTCTAACGGACAAAAGTACTAAATAAATAAGCGAAGCGTGAAGAATTTTGTATTCCGAAACGAAATGAAGACTCTATTCTTATTCTTCAAAATCTTCAGGGTTAACAGGTAACCGTGATATTTGTCTTCCTCCACCTGTCCTGTCCTGAAATAGCTTTACAAAAAAGTAAAACAAATGAGACGGGTAAAAAGGCAGAATTATTCGAAAGAATTTCGGGACGGAGTATTGACAGCCCTGTGATGACAGTCAGGAAACCGTTTTAGCGATAGCGCGCAGGTTTGGCGTGAAGCGCGACACGGTTGCCGGTTCACAGGAATCATCAATCAGAAGATCAGAAAAAAGGACGTCAAAAAGTTTGGCGCGAAATTTGCTCTGGATGTTTGTACTTAAATCAAAAATCATTGAATATAGCTTTTTAGCTATTTAAGATCGGAAAAGCGCCGTTCGGGAGAACCGCTCTTTTTATTCCCTGTTCTTTCATGTTATCCCTGCCGGACTTGTCGACATGAACCACAAGCCACGCCGTGCGAATTTTAACTTTCCGATTCTTTCCGATTGGTGAAACCATAGTTTTTCATAATTTTGGCCTCCGAAAAATATACCCGATAATTCTTTTTTTCTGTATGAAAAATGTTTCATCATTCTTATGGGCGATTCTCTTCGTAGCCTCGCTGTTTATGGTCGAATCATGCGTTCCGTGGACCAAGTTCAGGGAACAAAAGAAAAAGCTGGCCGGTTACGAAATAGAGAACAATGATCTGATCTCGGCCAATGAACAGCTGACAGTGAGCAATACCGAACTGCGCGCCAATATGGACGTCTGCAGGAAGGAACTGGACGTAATGGCGGCCGACTCGGTGCGTCGGGCGCAGCAAATTGCCGTATTGCAGAAGAACAGCCGCCAACTCGAAAACCGCCTGCAGGAAATGACGGTAGCCATGGATGCGTTGAAAAAAGGTTCGGAACGCGAAGCATCCAAGCTGACGCTGCAATTGCAGGGCATCCAGAACGACCTGCAAACACGCGAAGCCGAGTTGCAGAAACTGTCGCAGGAGATGGCCGAAAAGCAGCGTAACCTGCTGGTGATGGAGCAGGAACTGGACAGACGCAACCGGCGTATGGCCGAGCTGGAACGGCTGATTTCGCGCCAGGATTCATCCGTCCGCGCACTCAGGAACAAGGTATCGGCAGCGCTGGTTGGCCTTGAAAATAACGGCTTGACGGTGAGCATGCGCCAGGGAAAAGTATATGTGTCGCTGGACGAAAAACTGCTGTTCAAGTCGGGCAGTATCGTGGTCGACCCGGCCGGCGTGAGCGCCTTGAAAAAACTGGCGAAGATACTGGAGCAGAATCCGGATATCAGTATCACCATTGAGGGTCATACCGACCATGTACCGTTAACCGCAAGCGCTTCGATGCAGGACAACTGGGATTTGAGCGTGAAACGGGCTACCTCGATTGTCCGTATCCTGCTCGAAGGCGGGAAAATAGCGCCTTCGCGGCTCACTGCAGCCGGCCGTGGCGAGTTTGTCCCCGTAGATGCAGCCAATACGCCAACGGCGCGGCAGAAAAACCGGCGTACGGAAATCATCCTGATGCCCAGGCTCGATGAGTTGTACCGAATGCTGGAATAAGATGCCATCCTGTGTAACAGTCAATACATCATGGTACAGATAGGCCCGGCGGTTGTTTCGCCGGATATATTCGAAAAGAAATTCGTTTGCAGCCTGCCCGAATGTAAGGGGATGTGCTGTGTGTATGGCGAATCGGGCGCACCGCTCAACGACGATGAAGTAACCATCCTGCAGGAGATCTATCCGAAGGTGAAACCCTACATGACCCCGGCAGGCATCGCTGTAGTGGAACAACAGGGCGTATACGATACCGATTGGGACAACGACAGAGTAACGCCGCTGATCGGCGATTCGGAAGATTGTGCGTACGCCTGCGCCGAAAAAGGGGTGGTCGGTTGCGCCATCGAAAAGGCGTTTATGAACGGCGAGATCAGTTTCCGCAAACCCGTCTCGTGTCACCTCTACCCGATACGCATCACCAAGTACGCTGACTTCGATGCTGTGAACTACCACCAGTGGAACGTTTGCCGTAGCGCCTTGAAAATTGGGGAAAAGACGGGAACGCCGCTGTATGTCTTTCTGAAGGACGCATTCATACGAAAATATGGCGCCGAATGGTACGAACAATTGTGCCTGGCGGCAGAGTATCTGGAAAAGAACAAAAAGTAAAGATGCTCCAACCCCTGTCAGGCTCAAACAACAAACAACGGGTCAAACAACAATACTCTATTCATATTTTACCACCTCCGCCGGATTGCTGTTGGCGGCTCGACGAAGGCGGGGCTTCCACTACACTTGATACGAGGCACAAAACTTAAAAATCCGCACTGTCTTTCGGGCGAGTTGCTGCCCCGCTTGCGCTAAACCGCTCGTTATCTGCCGGCATTTTTATCTTTTCGTTTTTCATTTAAATCAAGTCTCCTGTGTTATTCGTGTATTGAATAATCTCAAAATTATGTATTGCTCGTGCAGGGGCAATAAAATGAATTTGTCGTCCGTCAATGAAGCGATAAATATTTCTCGACTCGTCAAACAATTCTATTCTTACAGGCTCTCCACCGAATGAAATTGAGATGCCGCCTGTTTCAATAGAAATCGCTTCTACTATTTTTTTAGGATCGGGACCGTCCATATAATGATTTGTAAATATACTGTCCGCTATGTTAAAAGAGGAATGCCAAGACCAGTCATCATCAAGATAGTAATCTCCGTTGTGCTCCTTTAAGTAAATCCAATAACCATTAAAGTTTTTGATTGCCGGGTCTATCAGCCTCGACTGTATTTTATCAAGTCCCGGCTTTATATAAGTCTCATAAGCCTCGCGATACCAATCTTTGGTCATATAGCTGTTGTATATCGTGTTAAGCGTAGTATCCGCAAAATCAAAATGAGCATTACTGTAACGGTTATGTACAATAAAATGATATTCGCGATACAGGCCGCCTTCCTTTGGTTGATAATAAACTGTGTTAATAACTGTTATCGAGTCGGACGGACTAATATCCAAACTGAACAGTTTTCCTCCAATTTGGTAACGCACTGTATCTTCGGCTGTATGGTTGCCTGCAACAATTTGATTGAGGACCGTATCTTCTACGGAAAACTGTGCTGCCGTTTCGTTTACCGCCTGTTTTTTCGTTTTCTGCCCGCAACTACTTGTGATAAAAGTAAAAATACTGAATACGATTACTATTTTTCTCATTACTGTTTTCTTTTTGTTATGTCCGTATTACGTATCATTTCTTAAAATTTTTACGCGGCAAAGGTAACGTATATTTATTGCATCAACCGAATTGAACTTTCTGCAGCAGGGTCAACGCATAAAAAATAGAATAAATGAGTGGTTATCAACATTTTTGTCGTATGGTTGTTGATAACTAATTGATATCCATGATTATATTTTCGGAAAGGCATTGTAATTTTGCAGGAAATACAAACAGTCATGACGAAATTACATCAGGTTTTCAGAAAAATGCATGATCCCCGCGTCAA
>JAISCQ010000260.1 GCA_031265445.1 Bacteroidales bacterium | reverse complement strand
AGTTCTTCGATTAATTCGGTAAAACAGTCGGACGCATATTTGGGCAACAGCGTAATTTCATAATTTCGCGCCAAACGTTTTAACCGGACAGATAAACTGTTTTCTATCTCTTCCGGCGTACCGTGTTTGATAGCCGTCCAGTCAATCCGGATAACGGGATTGCTTTTCGACCAGTCCCATTTGTCGTAAATGTAAAGACCTTCAAACAGTTCTTGACGCCCGCTGAACAGCGCATCCAGCGTGCTGATGAGCAGGGATTTTCCGAAGCGGCGCGGACGGGAAAGAAAATAAATCTTCCCTGTCGTAACCAGCCGGTGAATGTGCTCCGTCTTGTCTACATACAGATAATTGTTACTTCGCAAGTCCTCAAACGACTGTATTCCTATCGGCAAATTCTTCATATTGATTACTTTTAATGTGGCAAAGGTAACGTATATTTATTGCATCAACCGAATTTCATTTGAACTTTATGCAAAAGAAATCATCGAAAGCAACAGCATATCATTTTATTACAACCATATTTTTCGTAAAAACAAGTTCATTAGTAATAGAATTTCGGTTTTGAGCGCCGTCATTCCGTATGCGCATGTATGCGTACACAGCATGAAAGTTGTCTGTAGGCTTATTCGAAATTCTCTGCTTCGCTACGCCGGTAATCGTCGTGGTAAAGCGCTTCCAGTTCATCCTCGAAGAAGAATTTCTGTTCGCCGAAGGCGGGTTGCAGCATATTGAGCCAGCTGGCTTTGGGATCGAACCTGGCGAAGAACGGCCGGTCGACCCAATCGGGATTACGCCCTTGCAGGAAACGGAGCACAAAAACTTTTTCGCGCCGGACGTCGCTTACGCCTAATATCTGTATTTTGCCCGGTGTAGCGCTCATACTTGGCCCGCGTACCGTACGGCATACCCCGCTCACCTGCTGGTACGCTTTGCGAAAAACATTCCAGCAGTCGACCAGAGGCACATCGAAAAATTCTTTGGCTCCGGTATCCCTTGCTACAAACATATAGTAGGGTATACAGCTGAGATTTACCTGTTTGCGCCACATTTCCGCCCATAGTTCAGGTTTATTGTTGATATGGTTGAGCACCGGCGATTGCGTACGTATCTGCGCACCCGTAGAGCGGACTCGGCGTATGGCTTCCTGCACGGCATTGGTCGAGAGTTCCACCGGATGGTTGAAATGCGCCATGATGGCTAAATTCTTGCCCATGCGCACAATCTTATCGAATACGCGCATCAGGTCGTCGGAGTCGTGGTCGGTGAGGAAACGGTAAGGCCAATAAGCAAAGGCTTTGGTACCAAAACGAATCGTCTGGATATTTTGCAGACGGTTGTCGAGCAGAGCATCCACATAGTCGGTAATACGCGAGGCGCTCATCGTAAGCGGGTCGCCGCCTGTAAACAGCAAATCGGTTACTTCCCGGTGTTTCCTGAGATATTTGGTCAGCAGTTCCGTTTCCTTCATGGCGAACTTCATCCCGTCCATGCCGGAAAACTGCGGCCAGCGGAAACAGAACGTGCAATAAGCGTGGCAGGTTTGGCCCTGGCTTGGGAAGAAAAGGACTGTTTCACGATACTTGTGCTGTACCCCGTTGAGCCTGATATTTCCGATGCAGGGCACGTTCAGGTGCTGTCCTGCCGGGTTGGGGTTAAGTGTTTGGCGAATGGCTTCTACGGCCTCCTGTATCTGTACATTGCTTGCGCCGCGGGTAAGCAGTTGTTCCACCTGTTCGAAGTGCATGCTTTGCAGCATTTCCTTGCGCGGAAAGCAAAGCGTAAAAATCGGGTCTTCGGCGATGTTGTCCCAGTCAATCAATTCGCCGGTAACATAATTGTTGGCTTTAAACGGAAGTATACGCCCGGTAATTTCAATAGCCTTGCTGTCGGCTGCCGACAGCTTACTTATCCCTTTAATCGACGTATAGTTATGAAGCTGGTACGATTGATACTTCATGATTTCATTTTTTTATGGTTCATCAATTGGCTTTACAAAACACAAATCATTCGCATGATTTTTTCCTGTGTACGAAACAAGAATTTGAAGTCGAGACCTCTGAAATAGTGTTATTCAAAGAGGTATGCCCACAAAGGTAACAATTATTTATTGCATCAACCGAATTTCATTTGAACTTTATGCAAAAAAAATCATCGAAAACGAAAATATATCATCTTATTACAACCATATTTTTCGTAAAAACAAGTTCATTAGAAAAGGCTTTTTTTGATCCGGAATTTTTTTTGCGCCTGATCCGAAAAAATTGATGCATGCGAAAGGCGGGAATTGATCCCCGCTTCAAAAAAAAGGAATCCATCTTATCACAAGAGGGATTCCCCAAGTATTCTCCCCAAAAACCTTCTGCTGTTTTGGGGTAATTTTAAATCTCGACAAAGGTAACATATATTTATTACATCAGCCGAATTTCATATGAACTTTATGCAAAAAAAATCATCGAAAGCAACAGCATATCATCTTATTACAACCATATTTTTCGTAAAAACAGGTTCATTAGAAGTAAATTTTACGTTTTTTCAAAAAACGATTCGAAAAATATTTTTTACTTTTATATTTTTGCAAAAACCGGCAGCGAAGGAGCAGAGCACAATTCCTTTCCTGCTGGGGATCCCTTTTGTATGAAAGAAGTATTAGACCCTGAACATTTGACGTTTCGTGAAACGGCATTCGATCTGCTGATGCAGAAGCGTATCCGTAATGTGCTGATTCTGTGCAGCAGCTACGATGCTTTTGTGCTTGAAGAAGACGGTAAGGCGGACGAGCAGATTTTTAACGAATATGTGTCGCTCCACCTGCGCAATGCACCCGGCATCGTACAGGCGGACACGGCCGGGAAGGCTTTCGATATTTTCAAGACCAACCGTATCGATCTGGTAATTTCGATGTTGAGCATCCGCGACGACGACCCGTTCAGCCTTACCAAGAAGATCAAACTCCGGTATCCGCATGTTCCCATCGTGATGTTGACGCCATTCTCGCGCGAGGTCTCATTGCGCCTGCGCCACGAGGATCTTAGCGCGATTGATTCGGTGTTCTGCTGGTTAGGCAATGGCGATCTGCTGGTAGCCATCATCAAGCTGATTGAGGACAGGATGAACGCGCCGCATGATATTGAGGAGGTAGGCGTGCAGTGTATCCTGCTGGTGGAGGATTCGGTGCGCTACACGTCGTCGTACCTGCCGGTGCTCTACAAACTGATCTTGAAACAGTCGCGGCAGTTCATGCGTGAAGCGCTGAATGAGCATCAAAAAATGTTGCGTATGCGCGGCCGTCCCAAGATACTGCATGCGTCGACATACAATGAAGCCGTGGAACTGTACCGCCGCTACAGGAATAACCTGTTGGGTGTGATTTCGGACGTGACTTTTAAGAAGGAAGACGAACCCGAAACCAAGATCAATGCAGGTTTTGACCTTTGCCGGCTGATTCGCGCCGAAGATCCCAACATGCCGATGCTCCTGCAATCGTCGGATATAGATAATGCCCGACATGCCGGTGAATTGCAGGTGGGCTTCATCCATAAATACGCCAAAAACCTCTCGAGCGGGTTGAGCGCTTATATTAATGAGCACTTCGGTTTTGGCGATTTCATTTTTCGCAGCCTCGATACCGGGGAGGAGATCGTACGCGCCACCGACCTGAAAAGCCTCCGTGAACAGTTATGGAAGCTTCCCGACGACGTTCTTATTTATCATACCTCTCGCAATCATATTTCCAAATGGTTCAATGCAAGAGGCTTGTTTTCGATAGCCCGTGTTTTCAAGGCGTTGAATGTGGAGGACTTCGGCGATGTACAGGAGGCGCGCACCTACATGGATAAGGCGATGAGTATTTATATGGTGGACAATGGCCGCGGTATCATTACTCAGTTCAACAGGGATAACTTCAACGAGTTTATGTCGTTTGCACGGATCAGCCATGGCGCTATCGGTGGAAAGGCGCGCGGACTGGCGTTTATGGACACGGTTATCAAGAAAGAAAAGATTTACAACAAGTATCCGGGCATTGTGATCAATATTCCGCGGACAGTAGTGATTGGCGCGGACATTTTCGAGGAATTCATCGAAAACAACCGTCTTTACCCGATTGCAATTTCGGATGCACCGGACAGGGAGATTTTGCAGGCATTCCTCGCAGCTAACTTCCCCGATCGGCTGAAAGAAGACCTGATTGCCTTTGCCTCGTTAGTGAAAACACCGATTGCCGCACGTTCGTCGAGTAAGCTGGAGGATTCGCACTACCAGCCCTTTGCGGGAGTTTATTCCACTTACATGCTGCCCAACGCTTCCGATCCTGCCGTGACGGCGCAAAGCATCGTACGCGCCATCAAAGCCATTTATGCGTCGGTATTCTACAGCAGCAGCAAATCGTACATTGCGGCAACGTCCAACATGATTGACGAGGAAAAAATGTCGGTAATATTGCAGGAAATATGCGGTACACGGTATGGAACCCGTTTTTACCCGACGATTTCGGGAGTGGCGCGTTCGGTCAACTTTTACCCGATAGCTCCCGAAACTACCGACGACGGCGTGGCCAATATCGCCCTCGGTCTGGGCAAATATGTGGTAGAAGGCGGTGCAGGCATCCGGTTTTCGCCCTGTTATCCTGATCGCGTGTTGCAACTGTCCACGCTCAGGATGGCATTGAACGAAACGCAAAAGTATTTTTATGCACTCGACTTGACCGGCGAGGATTTTATGCCGGATGTGGACGAATGTTCCAATATCGTCAAATTGCCTGTTTCCGCTGCCGAGCGCGATAAGACTACCCGTTTTGTGGCATCAACATACGATGACGACAGCGGCATCATCAGAGATGGTATTATTCATGAGGGAAAAAGGATTATCACTTTCTCAAAAGTGCTTCAACACAATAGCTTCCCACTTGCCGAGATTCTGAACGACCTGCTGAAGATCGGGCAGCGCGAACTGAATACGCCTGTGGAAATAGAGTTTGCCGTTAACCTGGATGTGCCGCCCGGAAACCCCCGCACTTTTGATTTTTTGCAGATTCGTCCTATTGTCAGCGAGCAGCAGAGCTGTATCCAGGTGGACAATATCCCGAAGGAGGACATTCTGATTCGCTCCGAATGGGCTTTGGGCAACGGCGAAATCAATCATATCTATGATGTGGTGTATGTGAAAACGGCGGGATTCAATCCTGTGAATAATCCTGACATAGCGCTTCGTGTTGAAAAGATCAATGCGATAATGGCGGCCGGTAAACGCAACTACATCCTTTGCGGCCCGGGACGCTGGGGCTCAAGCGATCCCTGGTTGGGTATTCCCGTCAGGTGGCAGCAAATATCCGAGGCGCGGCTGATCGTAGAATCGGGTTTGCGCAATTACCGTATCGATTCGAGCCAGGGAACACACTTTTTCCAGAATCTGACGTCGTTCCATATCGGTTATTTCACGATGAACACGTATCTCAAGGATGGCGGCGTGTTCGATACTGATTTTTTCGATGCGCAGCCTGCGGTATACGAGGATAAGCATATCCGGCATATCCGTTGTGCCGCTCCATTACAGATACTGATCGACGGAAAGCACATGAAAGGCGTGGTATTAAGGCCGAAATAAGTATCCATCCGAGTCAACCCGTCTACGCGATAAGATTGGAAGACAGTCAACTTCTGCGATGATCTGCGAAATCTGTGGAAAAATTCACTTATTTCCTGCGAAATCTGCGGAAATTTTTTTTTATATTTGCGACAAATTATCTTTTAATTCATTTTTGTGGATAAAAACCTTGAAGGTCTGAACCGCAATAAATAAGCATCGAATATCAAAACCAGCCGTACCATGAAATCCGTCCTCACAACCCTCGTCCTGTCCTCTCTCGGCATATTTTCTTTTGCGCAGTCCGACGGGCGTCCCGGTGATCTCCGGTGCGAACATTTAACGAACCCGCTCGGTATTGACGCTCCGTCGCCCCGTCTTTCCTGGTTATTGGACGATACCCGTTACGGCGCTGTACAAAACGCTTACCGCATCGCCGTCGGTACCGATTCGTCGGCTGTGGCCCGAGGACAGGGCAACATCTGGGACACGCAGAAAGTATCGTCGGACAGGATGCTGGTAACCTTCCGGGGCGACCTCCAACCGTTCACGAAGTACTACTGGCAGGTGCGGGTGTGGGATAAGGACAACGCCGAACAAACATCAGCCGTGGCCTCGTTCGAAACCGGTATGATGCGCGTCGACAATTGGAAAGGCGACTGGATCAGCGATGGGCACGGGCTTAATGGCAACAGTATCAACATGAAGCCGGCTCCTTACTTTCGCAGGCAGTTCGAGACAAAGAAGAAAATCCGTTCGGCTCGCGCTTATATTGCCGTTGCCGGATTATACGAACTCTACATCAACGGCCGGAAGATCGGCAACCACCGTCTCGACCCGATGTACACCCGTTTCGATCGGCGCAACCTGTATGTTGCTTACGATGTAACCCGCCAGTTGCAAGACGGGCAGAACGCTATCGGCGTATTGCTCGGTAACGGGTGGTATAACCACCAGTCCACGGCGGTATGGTTCTTCCATCATGCGCCATGGCGTGATCGACCCACATTTTGCCTCGATTTACACGTCACTTACGAAGACGGCTCCAGGGATATCATTTCCACGGACAGAAGCTGGAAAACCAGTCTCAGCCCGGTGATTTTCAATAGCATCTACACTGCCGAGCACTACGACGCACGCCGCGAACTGCCGGGCTGGAACACCGTCGGATTCGACGATTCGAAATGGCGCCGAACGATGATACGCGCCGCGCCTTCGCAAAATATTGTATCGCAACAACTGCACCCTGTCCGCAATGTGGAACGCATCCCGGCCAAAACCATGAAGAAGATGAACGATACCACCTGGATCTTCGACCTTGGCAGGAATATTGCCGGCGTGAGCGAGTTCAGAGTCAGAGGCGATACCGGTACCACGATCCGTCTGAAACATGCTGAAATATTGGATAAGGACGGTTGGCCGGATATGAGCAACATTGAGGCGCACTACCGCCCCACCGACAAGAGCGATCCTTTCCAGACCGATATTTTTATCCTTGGCGGAAATGGCGAGGAAACTTTTATGCCGCGGTTCAACTACAAAGGTTTCCAATACGTGCAGGTGACGTGCAGCAAGCCGTTGCAGCTCACTACCGACAACCTCGCCGGATGGTTCATGCACAGCGATGTGCCGCCGACGGGCAAAGTGGAAACCTCCGACTCCATCATCAACAGGATATGGCGGGCAGCCAACAACTCATACCTGTCGAACTTTTTCGGCTATCCCACCGACTGTCCGCAGCGTGAAAAGAACGGCTGGACGGGCGATGCGCATATCGCTATCGAAACAGCCCTTTACAACTTCGATGGCATCACCGTATACGAGAAATGGCTGGCCGACCACCGCGACGAACAGCAACCGAACGGTACGTTCCCGTCCATCATCCCGAGCAGCGGCTGGGGTTACGAGTGGGGAAACGGCCCGGACTGGACGAGTACCATCGCCATCATCCCATGGAACATTTACCTGTTCTACGGCGACAACCGCTTGCTGGCCGAGTGCTACGACAATATCCGGCGCTACGTCGACCGTGTCACCGAAACGGCTCCCGACGGCCTTACGTCTTGGGGTTTAGGCGACTGGATACCGGTAAAATCGAACACTCCGGTGGAGTTCACTTCGTCAATCTATTATTATGTGGATGCCGCGATTTTGTCCCATGCAGCAAAAATGTTCGGCAAACAGGCCGATGACGAAAAGTATTCGGCTTTGGCAAAAAAAATCAAAGATGCCATCAATGACAAATACCTGAACCGAGCAACCGGCATCTACGGGCAGGGTGTACAGACCGAACTGAGCATGCCGCTGCAGTGGGATGTTGTTCCCGGCGATATGAGGGCTATCGTATCGGCTAACCTTGCCAAACGTGTAGAAGCCGACAACAACCACCTGGATGTGGGACTCCTGGGAACCAAAGCCATTCTCAACGCTTTGAGCGAAAACGGATATGCCGGCCTGGCCTATACGGTAGCGGCACAGAAGGATTTCCCGTCGTGGGGCTGGTGGATTGTCAACGGCGCTACGACGCTCTATGAAAACTGGCCGATTGATGCCAAACATGATCTGTCGCTCAACCACATCATGTTCGGCGAAGCGAGCGCCTGGTTTTTCAAGGCGCTGGGCGGTATCAAACCCGATCCGGCACAACCGGGCTTCAAGAATATCATCCTGCACCCAAATTTTGTGACGGGATTGACCCACGCCACAGTATCGCACCGGTCGCCTTACGGGGAAATCATTTCGAAATGGGAACGGAAGAAAAAAAATGTTGCGTATTCGGTCGTTATCCCGGCCAACTCCACAGCCGACCTCTATCTGCCGGAAGACACACAGGTGAAGAAAGTAAAGTTAGCCGACGGGATAGCGATTGATCCGCAAAAAAATGCCGACAACGGTTATCGTTTGCCGGCAGGGAATTACGTATTTGAACTGAAAATAAAATAATCAAATAAAATCATCTAATGAAACCCCGACCTCTCATCCTCAGTCTGGCTGTCATTCTCAGCCTGGCATCCTGCAAACCCGAACAGAAATCCTGCGACGGCTGCATCGACAATTTCGAAGCGCTGCGCGGGGAATTTACCGAACCGGCCAAAGAATACGGCGCTGCGCCGCTCTATGTGTGGAATACCGCCATTACCCGCGAACTGATCGACCGTACCATGACCGACCTGAAAGACAAAGGCTTTGGCGGCGTATTCGTGCATCCGCGGCCGGGACTGGTTACCGAATATATCTCCAACGAATGGTACGACCTGTTCCGCTATACGCTCGACAAGGGAAAGCAGCTCGGCATGAACACGTGGATATACGACGAGAACTCGTATCCCAGCGGTTTTGCCGGAGGTCATGTACCAGCCAGGATGCCCGAAAGCTATAACCAGGGACAGGGCTTGCGTTTGAGCAAATTCGAAATGCTGCCCGACACGGCTTCCCGGTATTTCATCTGCATGAAGGAAGAAAACGGCCGGTTCACCGATATCACGGACAACGTGCAAGCCGAAGCCGGTAAGAAAGGTAATTATTACCTGTTTTCGAAAACATACGAGCGCCGATCGCCCTGGTATGGAGGGTTCTCGTACGTAGACCTGCTTTATCCCGGCGTGACGCAGCAGTTTATCGACGTCACCATGCCCGGATACGAGCGTGTGGCAGGCGATGAATTTGGCAAGTCGATGCCCGGCTGGTTCACCGACGAACCGAACATCCAGACCACCGGCGGCATCCGCTGGACGCCCGACCTGTTCGAGGTGTTCCGGGAAAAATGGGGTTACGACCTGAAAGCCGTGTTGCCGTCGCTGTACGAAGAAACCGGCGACTGGAAGCAGGTGCGCCATAACTATACGCAAACGCTCCTCCAACTGTTCATCGACCGTTGGGCCAAGCCCTGCTTCGAGTACTGCGAAGCCCGGAACCTGAAATTTACCGGCCATTACTGGGAACACGGCTGGCCGGATGTAGGCCACGGCGGCGACAACATGGCCATGTATGCCTGGCATCAGCAGCCTGCCATCGACATGCTCTTCAACCAGTTCAACGAAGAATCGCCACAGGCGCAGTTCGGCAACATCCGCTCGGTGAAAGAATTGAGTAGCGTGGCCAATCAGATGGGTTATCGCCGTACGCTCAGCGAAACTTATGGAGGCGGCGGCTGGGAAGAAACTTTCCGCGATTTCAAACGTCTGGGCGACTGGGAATACGTGCTGGGGGTAAACTTCATGAACCAGCATCTCTCGCACCTGAGTATTTCCGGCGCTCGAAAGTACGACTATCCGCCGGTATTCTCGGATCATTCGCCATGGTGGCCTTACTACAAGCCGCTCAACATGCACTATGCACGACTTTCGGCGGCGCTGTCTGCCGGCGAGCAGATCAACGACGTCCTCATCCTCGAACCCACCACTTCCATTTGGCTGTATTATGCCTACCGCAACAGCAACAATAAGCTGTGGGACATCGGACGCGCCTTCCAGGGAATGGTTACCACCCTCGAAAAGTCGCAGGCCGAATATGACCTCGGTTCGGAAAACATCATCAAAGACCGGGGAAAAGTAAAAGGGAAAAAATTCGTGGTGAATAAGCGCGCCTATTCCAGGGTGGCGCTCCCGCCGATGATGGAAAACCTGGACGCCCCCACCTGGAAACTGCTGAAAGAGTTCATCGATAATGGCGGCGCCGTGCTGGCATTTTCCGAACCCGGCAGTGTAGACGGCAAGCCCGATCCGGAAATGGAGAAATATTTCGCAGAGAAACCCAATGTGAAAAGGATTACCGGCCTGACCGCCGATGTCATCCGCGAAGATTTCGCCTCTGCGGATATTGCTTTTGCGGGTGTGCAGGGCGGTAACCTCTTCCACCACCGCCGCGTGACGACCGACGGGCAGGTATTGTTTCTGGTCAATTCGAGCCTTGACGAATCAAGCAAAGGCAGTCTTTCCATTGCCGGGAAAGATGCCGTTGAACTGAATACGCTTACAGGCGGAATGAACGACTATCCCGAAACCGCCGACGGGAAAAATATCCGGGTTGATTTCGACCTGCCGCCTGCCGGGAGCCTCCTGCTGTATGTTTTCGACAGGAAACAAAATGATTTTGAGCAACCCGCGCCGGTAAAGCAATACACTGCCGTGAATGCGTCGTCGCCGCTTACGGCCAGGCCCGACGGCAGCAACGTACTCGCTGTCGATTTCTGCGACCTGCAATTGGGCAAGGAAACTTTTCGCGACCTGCATGTATTTGATGCAGCCGACAAAGTCTTCAAACATCACGGTTTCAGCGACGGCAACCCGTGGAATACTTCCGTACAGTACAAAGACAACACCATGCGCCGCGATACGCTCAAAACCGGCGGTTTTAAAGTCATATACCGGTTCACGGTTGCCGGCGATTTCGACATGAGCGGCATGCAGGCGGTTGTGGAACGTCCGCACCTGTATCAAGTCACGCTGAACGGGAAAGAGATCAAGCCCGTGCCGGGCAAATGGTTTCTCGACCGCGATATGGGCGTATTCGCCATTGGCAATGCTGTGCGGAAAGGCGCAAACGATCTTGCCATTGAACTTTCGCCGATGAAGATACATGCCGAACCGGAGCCGGCATACATCCTGGGGAACTTTACCGTGCAGCCCGCCGGCAAAGGCTTTACCATCAACCCGCCGGCAAGCTCCTTCGCCGCCGGCAGCTGGAAAGCGCAAGGCTGGCCTTTCTATCCGGGCGCTGTATCGTATGCCAAAACATTCCATGTAACCGATGCTTCCGGCTATTACCGGGTAAGCCCGGATCAATGGACGGGGACTGTAGCCGCTGTAACGGTCAATGGCCAGCAGGCAGGCATCATCGGCTTTGAGCCTTATGTCCTCGACGTGTCGAAATTCATCCGGCAAGGCGCCAACACGGTGGAAATAAAAGTAGTGGGCAGCAACAAGAACCTGCTCGGGCCTTTCCATAACAAGCCGGCGCCCGGACTGGTTTCGCCGTGGCATTTCCGTAATGTGAAGAGTTACCCGGCAGGCAGCGATTATGAGCAGTTGGATTACGGGCTGATGGGCGATTTCCGGTTGGAGGAAGGAAAATAGATCCTCCTGTCGCAAGGGCGCGAGAAATTTGCGCCCTTGTTCATGCTTATTGTTTGAAAAGCTTGATATTGGCAGCATTCATACCTTTGTTCCCGCGTATGAGGTCAAAAGTAACCAGATCATACTCGGCCACCGGATCCAAGGCATTGTTGACATGGAAAAAATATTTTTCGGTACTGTCCAGGTCTTTGATAAAACCGTAGCCTTTGGATGCGCTGAAATACTCAACCCTTCCCTTTAAGATCCGGTCTTCTTCGAGTTCTGTTTTCTTGGGTACGGAGACTTCGATGGTGGTTGCGTCTATTTCATTCTTTTGCGCAATATCGGGCGGCGAGTCCACAATGAGTCCGTTTTCGTCGACATAAGCGATCATGTCTTCGAATGACCTGCTGCCGGTACTTGACTTTCTGCCATCTTTCTTCTGTTGCTTTTTCTTCCGTTTGTTCTCTTTTCTTTGTTCTAATTCCCGTTTATTAAATGATGCTGGTCTTGCCATTTTGATGTATCGGATTTTTATTTGGTGATTTTTGTGATCTAAACCATTTGCATTATAAAAAAGGAGGGGAAGTCCCTCCTTTTTTACTTTTAGTATCTCGAATTGCTTCGATAACCATTGTTACCCGAATTGCCGCGATAACCGTTGTTACCATTGTCTCTCCGTTGGTTGGGACGATCGGTCTTCGGCCGGGCAACCGAAACGACAATTTCCTTACCGTCATATTCGGCGCCGTTCAGTTCCTCAATGGCTTTTTTGGCTGCCGTTTCATCCGGCATTTCAACAAATCCGAATCCTCTCGAACGTCCCGAAAGATTGTCGGTAATTACTTGGGCAGATGTTACTGTCCCATACTCGGCAAAGATTCCTTCCAAATCCTCGCTGCTTACCCGATAATTCAGGTTTGCTACATAAATATTCATTTGAACAATTGATTTGTGTTAAGTAATTGAGTAAAGAGTGCTGGGAATGTATCTTTAAATGGTGACAAAAGAATCAACTCAAAAAACTTTAAAAAAGACTTAACGATTATTTAATGCGGCAAAGGTAAAGGAATATTTTTGTATTCCAATAGGATAGCGATTTATTGGTTTTTTCTTTATGGAAGCGTTCTATGGTATCGAATTGAGCATAAGCAAGGTACAGTCGAATCAGCGATATAATATCGGTTTGACCTGACAGGCCTGTGTGTTCGCCCTACATAACAATTTTACACCGCGTACGGTATAAAACACTTTTGAGACAGCCCCGGACATTGGTGCTTTAGCCCCGGTCATTCTGGCTTTAGCCTAAATCATTTTAGCTTTAGCCTGAATCAATTTGGCTTTAGCCCCAGTCATTTTGGCTTTAGCCTAAACTATTTTGGCTTTAGCCTGAATCATTTTGGCTTTAGCCCCAGTCATTTTGGCTTTAGCCTGAATCATTCTGGCTTTAGCCCCAGTCATTTTGGCTTTAGCCTGAATCATTCTGGCTTTAGCCCCGAAACACCGGACTGCATCGCATATCAATCATTCATTAGGTTCCACCCATTTATACCGTACGCGGTGTAAATTTGTTATGCAGGGCGAACACATAATGGGGCGAACAATGGGGTGAACAATGGGGTGAACAATGGGGTGAACAATGGGGTGAACAATGGGGCGCACACGCAGGTGCGCCCCTACATTGCCGTGATTACCGCTGTCAATAATATCACAACGTAGGGGCGAACCTGTGTGTTCGCCCTAAACCTTTCGGGAGCGAAATTTTCGGGATGCAGCCTGTTAACCAGATACAATATCCTGATTGCGGACTAACTGTTCGTTCTTTTTTATATCTTTGCCTTTCCTGTAATTGAAATATTGATAAAACAAATAATTGACCGTTAACCAAATCATTTAATATCCATGAAAACACGAAGAGATTTTCTGAAAACAGCAGCTATCGGCGGAGCCGTGTTAAGCATTCCCAATATTGTAGCTTCGGCAATGAGCATGCCGCAGGCATCGAAAATATCCCTGCAAAAGGACGACATCATCCTGTTTCAAGGTGATTCGATTACCGATGCCGGACGTGATAAAAATACCAGAACGCCCAACACCTCGCCAATGATGGGCAGCGGATATGTGATGCAAGCTGCCGGCGGACTGCTTTTCAAGTATGCTGAGAAAAACCTGACCATATATAACAAGGGAATCAGCGGTAACAAGGTGTACCAGCTGGCTGAACGCTGGGATACCGATTGTCTCGAAATAAAACCCAACGTATTGAGCATTCTGATCGGCGTCAACGACTTCTGGCACACCAAAACAGGTGGATACAAAGGCGTCGTAAAGAACTACGAGGACGACTACCGAGCCTTGCTCCAACGCACGCTTACTGCTTTGCCCAATGTAAAACTCATTATTGGCGAGCCTTATGCGGTAACAGGCATCAAAGCGGTCGACAACACATGGTATCCCGAGTTCGACAAGTACCGTGAGGCAGCCAAAAAACTGGCAGATGAGTTCAAGGCCGTATTCATTCCCTTCCAAAAAGTCTTTGACGAAGCCCGGAAACGTGCTCCCGGCGTGTATTGGACACACGATGGCGTACATGCTTCACTGGCCGGCGCACATCTGATGGCCAATGCCTGGATGGAAGCAGTAAAGTAAGTTTCCGTAAACTCAATGGTATTTGATGTGAAACACAAAAGATAAACTTTTTACATCATCACCAGATGAAGCAAGTTTCCGATACCAGGGGGACTATTGTTGATCAGTTATAGATCCTCTTTCCCAAAGTCAGTCCCAGCGCCTTTTTCACATGGGTCAGTTCCTTATATTGCATACAAAGCGTTTCGAACCGGTTCATGTCATGATCGATTTCCGCCTGTTGCATGACATGCGAAATTTCCTTCAACCGCATCATCACCCGCTTGTGTTTGTAAGCAAGCACGCTTACCGGCACCACTTCGTACAGGCTGTTTTCCTCGGTTTTAACGATTGTCCCGTTCCGTCGGTGGATGTTGCTCAACTCGTATTTAGGTTCAAAACCGGCTACCAGGCGGCTGATTTCAGGGTCGGGATGCTGCGTGAAATGCAGGTCGCCGACAATGGCGCCATTGTACGATAATTGTTTGTATTCCTCGAAAATCCTGCGTAACAGCGGCTGTTGCAAATCCAATTCGTCCATGCACAATTCGCGGATGATATAAGCAGCAACCGTTAACCCTGTTTCGCCGGTTATTTCGTCCGCTTCCACCAGCGTTTCCTGCCCATAACGCAGCATCAGGCGGATGATTTCCTTTTCGGCGCCGATCAGTTCCTTTTGTTCGCGCGCCTGTTCGTGCGGTATTTCGAGTTCCGGGTTTGGGGTTTGGGGTTTAACTTCGTTTTGGACTTCGCCGTTGGGTTTTGGGGCTTCGGGTTCATTAGTCCGGTTCCGGGTATCGGTGCGGCGCTGATCGGCTATTTTTTTCTGCCGCATCATTTCCGAGGTTTCTGTGAGCATCTGTTCGTCCATCTCAAACATGCGCGCACATTCCTTGAGGTATACCGATCGCATGATCGCCTTAGGGATCAGTGCAATGGACTGTACTACGTCCGTGATGAGCTGCGAACGTTTGATCGGGTCGTTCCTGGCATCGTCCAGCAGCAACTGCGCTTTGAAAGTGATAAAGTCCGTTTCGCTGGCGCGGATGTATTCTTCCAGTTCCGATGCGCTGTGCGAACGTGCAAATGAATCGGGATCTTCGCCGTCGGGCAACAGGAGCACCTTCACATTCATGTCCTCCTGTAATATCAGGTCGATACCGCGCAACGACGCTTTGATACCCGCAGGATCGCCATCGTAAAGCACTGTGATATTGGGAGTGAACCGTTTCACCAACTGTATCTGCTCCACAGTTAAAGCCGTTCCCGACGAGGCCACCACGTTTTCAATACCTGCCTGGTGCATCGACAGTACATCGGTATAGCCCTCTACCAGAAAACATTTATCGTTCTGCACGATGCTTTTCTTTGCCTGGAAAATCCCGTAAAGAACCTTGCTTTTGTGATAGATCTCCGATTCGGGCGAATTCAGGTATTTAGCCGTTTTCTTGTCGGTTTTGAGCACGCGCCCGCCAAAAGCGATGACCTTCCCGGCAAGGCTGTGGATGGGAAATATCACCCGGCCCGAGAACCGGTCGAATATACCGCGTTCGCCTTGAATACTCAACCCTGTTTCCACCAGGAAATCTTCCCTGTATCCGTCCTTGAGCGCTTTTTGGGTAAAGGCGCTACGCGCTTCGAGGCTGTAGCCAAGTTCGAAGTTTTTGATAATGTCCTCACGGAAACCCCGTTCCTTGAAATAGCTGAGCCCGATGGCAGTTCCCTCGCGCGTATTGAAAAGATTGTCATGGAATACCCGTGCAGCATAAGCGGAAACCACCACCAGACTTTCGCGATGGCTGGTCAGCTGCTTTTCTTCCGGCGTCTGTTCCTTTTCCTCGATGGGGATGTTGTATTTCTTTGCCAGGTAACGGAGTGCATCGGCATATCCCAGGTGCTCGTGCTCCATGATGAAGTTTACAGAGTTACCGGCCTTGCCGCACCCAAAGCATTTGTATATATTCCGTGCCGGATTGACGCTGAATGACGGCGTACGCTCGTTATGAAACGGGCAACACCCAAAATAATTGACACCCCGCCGTTTGAGCGAGACAAATTCACCTACCACATCAACGATGCGGGCTGCGTCAAAAATCCGGTCGACCGTGGTCCTGTCAATCATTCCAATGGTTCTAAAAATAAACGGGTTGTCTGTTTTCCTGCAGGTTAAAACCCGATTGGCAAAGATAACATATATTTATTGCATCAACCGATTTGAACTTTATGCAAAAAAAATCATCGAAAGCAACAGTATATCTGATTTTTAGAAATTCATCAAATATGGGCTCAAAGCAAATAAAATTTTGTTTACCATACCAATCAAAAAAATATTTCTGCATGACGCAAAAGCACGAACCAAATTTTCAGGAGGTCTTTGTAATCTTACAAAAAGCTGCCGTAAAAAAATTTCAAGCGTTTGTAAGATTACAAAAACGTAAACCAAATTTTCAGGACGCCGTTTCGTCATGCAAAAAGCTGCCGCAAAAAAA
>JAISCQ010000227.1 GCA_031265445.1 Bacteroidales bacterium | reverse complement strand
CATTACGGAAATATAGCGCGCAAGACGCTTGACGATGAAACGGCTGCAATAAACGACCTTGTCAGGGAACTGAACAGGCCGGAGCTGACGCAGGCTGTCAATCTGATAGGAGCGAATATCTGGCTGAACAGGCTTGTCGAGGAAAACAGTATTTTCGCTGGACTGATGAAGGAACGCTACAGCGAAACTGCCGGCAAAACTTCGTTCAGAATGAAAACTGCACGCGTCGAAACCGACAAATACTATCATGCCATGGTTTCACAGATTGAAAACCAGATTCTCGCAGGAACGGTAATCAATGAGAGCTTTATAAAAGAGATGAATGCTGTTGTCGAACGGTTTAAACATATCCTCGCGCAGGAAATCGGAGAACGGAAACCGGTGCCGCTGCAGGAATTATAAATTTTGAATTTTGAATTATTGATCAGACAGTAAGTAAAGTGGAAAATAAACAGGTATAAATTAGGAATTAAATTTTTGTTAAAAATTAAAATCATGAAGAATGTGAATAAGAAGGTATCCGTAGTTACGGTTACGCTTGAATGTGAGGCTGACGATGCGCCTGAGAAAAAACATCGCGACGAAATTTTGAAGAAAGTAGTGCAAACTTTCGGGAAAGAGGACATTATTCTCCTTCCTGCCGGATTTTACGACGTCACGGATTCGAAAGAGGAAATACGGACAACTGAGGAAATCTCCCGGCTATTATCCGAAACGAAATCGAAATCCGTTGTATGTCTGGGAATCGACGTCGGCAATGACACGCAGCTTGCTGTGGCAATAGACAAATCGGGCATTCGTGCCAAGGGACGAAAGTTTTTCCCGACAGATGAAGAAAAGAAGTACTTGAATTCTGCAAAATCTTTTGACAGCAGGGAACCGGAATTTTTCGACAACGGGGAACCGGGACATGGACGGTTTGTAGAATGTAAAGGAAAACAGTTTTATTTAGCTGTGTGTTACGACAGTTACGGTATCCGGGAGTATGAAATATCAAAACCCGAAAAAACGAATGCCGTTCTTAATCTGGTGCACGGTTTTACCCGAAGCGGAGAAGGCTCCGGCATATCGTATTTTATCAGATACGGGTTTGGCGGCGGTTCCAGGCACTGGAAGTGTCCCGTTTTTGGAGCCGCAGTACTTTTTAACCGGGAAGTTCCCAAGAGATGGCAGCCCGGATTCAAATGTAGAGAAGGGGTAGAAAACCTGCAGTCTATTACGTATGCGGACAATCTTCTGGAATACAGTAAACAGGACTGCAACATTTCCACAGAATATGAAAAAGCGTTTTGCTGGCTGTCCACAATTTAATGTTTGATAATTAATAATTGTTTATAAAAAATAAAAATTTGTATGAAGAATTTTTTTAGCATTTTAATGCTTGCGCTGCTGACGTTTGGCGGCTGCAATAAATACGATCACGACGCTCTTGAGAGCGATATCAGGGATTTGAAAAACCGTGTTGCCGCGCTCGAAATGTGGACGGAGACGGTGAACTCCAATATTACTGCATTGCAGAATATTGTCGCTGCTTTGCAGAATATGGATTATATTACCGGCGTTACGACCTTTGCCTCGCCGTCCCCAGGCGGATACGTTGTTTCCTTTGTTAAAAGCGGAAGCATAACAATATCCAACGGGACTGACGGTCTGGACGGAGCTGACGGAAAGAACGGAGCCGACGGAGATGATGGAGTACCCCCGCAGATAAGCGTAAGGCAGGATACCGACGGCGTGTATTACTGGACGCTGGACGGAGAATGGATTGTTGCCGGAGGAAACAAACTGCGTGTCAGCGGCGAAAAGGGCGCAGACGGCAGCAATGGACAGAACGGCATCACTCCGCAGTTGCGCATCAACTCCTTGAATATCTGGGAAGTCTCATACAACAGCGGCAGCACATGGACTTCGCTCGGAGTTGCGGCTACGGGAGCCGACGGACAGAACGGTCAGGACGGGAACACTCCGCAACTGCGGATAAATTCCGGAACCGGTATCTGGGAAATATCATACAACGGCGGCAGTACATGGACTTCGCTTGGAGTTGCGGCTGCAGGAGCCGACGGACAGAACGGTCAGGACGGTCAAAACGGAATTGCTCCCAAGATACGGATAAACACCGGTACGGGCAAGTGGGAAATATCTTCGGACGGCGGCTCTTCATGGCTAACTACCGGAGTGAATGCCACCGGAGACAGGGGTGATAAAGGCGACGCAATCTTTGCCGCCAACGGCGTGGATTTTTCAAACTCCGGATATGTGGAATTTACTCTTGCCGACGGCATAAGCAAAATAAAAGTCCCCAAATACGAAAAACTCGGACTGAACTTTACGCAGCCCGGAACATTTGCTGCAGGCGAGACAAAGACAGTAGCATATACCCCGGAAGGAAATGTGGCTGCCATCAAGTTTCTTAACATGCAGGCAGGCTGGAAAACAAGCGTAAACTATTCTGCCCGCAAGTTTACGGTAACAGCCCCTGCATCATTCAACAGCAGCAACAGGGGAGGCGAAGTGATAATATTAGTTTCCGACGACGATCAGAACACAATAATGCGCACGGTCAATTTCACGGCCAACGGTAGCGGCGGAGGCGGCAATGACGGCGGCGACGACGGAGGCGATGATTCCGGCGGTTCCGGCGACGGAGGCGGCGGAGATGGAGGTACCGGCGGCTATATCACTGCAGAGGGATATTCGGGAAATACCCTTACCGTATATTATACCGACGGGACAAACAGGGCAATTACCAAAAACACGGACAACATGCTCCTTGAAAACTCGTTTACAGTTCCAGCAAACAATAAAATCATTGAGAGCATTGTCTTTGAGGGAGGCGTTACCGTCATTGCGGGACGCAAAGCCGACGGCAGCATTATTGCGCTGAAACTTTCCGGAGGAAATCTTGCTTTTCGCAACGCTGTAGAAGGATATATCCCCATTGGGACATATTCGGAGTTCCAATTGATAAACACAGCGCGGGACGGCGTTTACAGGCAGGAAGCCAATATTGATTTGCTTGATATTGAATGGACGCCGATAGGAAGTTATTCTTCTGATTCTTTTTCAGGTTTTCATTTCAGCGGAACATTCGACGGTAACAGTCATACTCTGGCAAATCTGAGAATAAGCGGAAACAGTGATTATGCCGGATTGTTTGGATATAGCAGGGGTACTGTCCGTAATGTTCACATTATTTCCGGCTCGGTATCGGGGAAAAATTATGTTGGCGGCGTATGCGGATATAAGGATCGTATCTTAATTTCCGGATGTTCCAATGCATCTCTGGTGTTGGGAGAGGATAATGTTGGCGGCGTATGCGGATATATTCTTTCCGGGAATATTAAGGCTTGCTGTAATACAGGCTCGGTATCGGGAAAAAATTATGTTGGCGGCGTATGCGGATATTGTTGGCATCCAAATACTCCTTCTTCTTATTCTATTGCAGCTTGCTATAATACAGGCTCGGTATCGGGGAAAATTTATGTTGGCGGCGTATGCGGATCTAACCCTAGTATGTATGTTAGAGCCTGCTATAATACAGGTTCAGTATTGGGTGATGAAATTGTTGGCGGTGTATCTGGACAGGGTTATCTTAGAGACTGCTACTGGAAAGATATAGCGAGCGATGATGCGATTAATGGCGGTATCTCCATAGGTGATGCAATTAATGGCAGTATCTCCACAGGTACAACCATATTTGCAATCAATGCCTGGCCCACAACAGGAACTCATCAGCAGTGGGGTACTGGAGACGGCAGCGGCGACGGCAAATACTGGAAATCGCTTGGCGGCTGGAACGGAGGAAATCCAGTGTATCCAAAACTGTGGTTTGAAGAATAGAAAACGTTTTACTGTAAAACATATTGAAAAGATTGAAATCAAATGAAAACGGTGAAATTGATAAATGAATCAAATGAAAAAAATGGAATTAAATAAGCTCGGTATGAAAAAAATATTTTGTGTTCTAATGGCATTGCTGATGCTTGGCGCCTGCGACAGCTATAATCATGAGGCTCTTGAAAACGATCTTAATGATTTGAAAAGTCGCGTCGCCGCCCTCGAAGAGTGGACGGAAACGGTGAACTCCAATATCTCCGCTTTGCAGGATATTGTCGCCGCCCTGCAGGACAGTGATTATGTTACGGGAGTGAGTCCCTTCACTTCGCCCGTCCCCGGCGGATATATTATTTCCTTCGTTAAAAGCGGAGACATAGTGATAAGCAATGGCGCCGACGGAAAGAACGGGACTGCCGGAAAGGACGGCGTCAGGGGGAAGAGCGGCGAATCTCCCCTGATAGGCGTGAAACAGGATGCCGGAGTGTATTACTGGACACTGAACGGAGAATGGATTACTTCCGGCGGCAACAAACTGCGCGTTAGCGGCGAAAGGGGAGCCGACGGCGGCAATGGACAGAACGGGATTACTCCGCAGTTGCATATCAACTCCTCGAATATCTGGGAAATCTCGTATGACGGCGGTACATGGACTTCGCTTGGAGTTGCGGCAACGGGCGCCGGAGGTCAGGACGGACAGAACGGTATCACTCCACAGTTGCGCATCAATTCCTCGAATATCTGGGAAGTCTCATACAACAGCGGCAGCACATGGACTTCGCTCGGAGTTGCGGCTACCGGCGGCGGTGGACAAAACGGTCAGGACGGACAGAACGGGCTTACGCCTATGATACGTATAAACCCTGTCTCCAGCGAATGGGAAATATCATTGGACAGCGGAGTTTCGTGGACGGGAACCGGAACAGTGGCGACCGGAGATAAAGGCGATAAGGGAGACACGGGAGATGCTGTCTTTGCAGCCGACGGCGTCGATTTTTCGGATCCCGAATATGTTGAATTTACACTTGCCGACGGGATAAGCAAAATCAAAGTCCCCAAGTACAAAAAACTTGGACTGTACTACACCCAGCCGGGGATATTTGCAGCAGGCGAAACGAAAGTTATAGCATACACTCCCGAAGGAAACGTGGCTGTAGTCAGGTTTGTGGATGTGCCGGAGGGCTGGCAGGCAAACGTGAATCAGGCTGCCCGCACGTTTACCGTCACGGCTCCGGCATCCGGCGGCGGAGGCGAAGCCGCAATACTGGTTTCCGACAACGATCAGGCAATGATAATGCGCACAATCAATCTCAATTCCAATGCCGGCGGCGGAGGCGGTGACGGTGGCGGCGATGATGGCGGAGGAGACAATCCCGGCGGCGGCGACGATGGCGGCAATACCGGAAACGGCGGAAACATCACTGTTGACGGATATTCGGGCAATACCCTTACCTTATATTATACCGATGACATGTCGGAGGTAATCAGCAGAAATTCGAGCAATGTCTTTGTCGCTCCCGCCAACAGCAAAATTATAAAGAATATTGTTCTTGAGGGAAATATCACCGTTATTGCGGGACGCAAAGCCGATGGCAGCGCCATAGCGCTGAGAGTTTCCGGAGGCGACCTGGCGTTGCGGGACTATGTCGGTATGCTGTTTATCCCTGTCGGGACATATTCGGAGTTTCAACTGGTAAGGACGAAGCTCAACGGCACCTATAAACAGGAAGCCAGTCTTGATCTGCTTAATATCGAATGGGCGCCGGTAGGAACTTCGTCTTCCAAATTTACAGGAACGTTCGACGGCAACGGCTATACTCTTGCAAATCTGAAAATAACAGGGAACAACAATTACGCCGGACTGTTCGGCGCATCCGGCGGCACGATACGGAATGTTCGCATAGTCTCCGGCTCGGTATCGGGAAAAGATTATGTTGGCAGTATATGCGGAAATGCTTCTTCCACGCTTACCGACTGCTCTAACGGCAGCAATGTCTCCGGAAGCAATTATGTCGGCGGCGTATGCGGAAGCGGCACGGCATCCGGCTGCCACAATACCGGCTCGGTATCCGGAACTGTCAGATATACAGGAGGCGTATGCGGGAGCGGGGGCGCAAGCAACTGTTACAATACCGGTCAGGTATCCGGCGCTCACTATATCGGCGGTATATGTGGAACTCTCACGGCTGCGATTACTGCATGTTACAATACCGGTCTCATATTCGGTAGCGGCAACTATATCGGCGGCATATGCGGGTATAACACTTCCTATTCTATTACAGCCTGCTACAATACCGCCAACATATCCGGCGGTGATCACTATATTGGCGGAATATGCGGAGACAATTATAGTTCTCCTTCCTCAACTGTAGCCTGCTACAATACCGGCGCCATATCGGGAAACGGCAGTTATATCGGGGGTGTATGCGGAAGGAATGACGGTACCGCCACTGCCTGCTACTGGAAAGACGTCTCCGGCGATAAAGCCGTTTCCGGCATAGGCGGCAATTCCAATACGGGTACGACCGTCTTCGCCTACGATGCATGGCCCACAACGACAGCCAACCAGCAATGGGGTACGGGAAACGGCAACAGTGGCAAATATTGGAAATCACTCGGCGAATGGAATGACGGAAATCCAATATATCCGAAACTGTGGTTCGAAGATTGATGTCAGAAACTTTTGTCTGAAACAGGATTTTCAGGATTAAAGGATTAGCAGGATTATTTTTGTCGCAGTATTTGACTGCAAAAATCCAAAAGGGAGCTTTTTCACAGGAAAAGCTCCCTTTAATGTCTCTTTCTGGGGGCAAATCCCACGCTTTTAGTAATTGTTGAGAAATAAACTGACGAAATGACAAACAATGTATTGCTATCAGCTAAGGGATGAAAAATAAATAACGTATAAATGTTTAATGTCACAAATTAATTGCTGAAATAAAATTGCCATGTCCAATTGCCCGTAGGGCATCAAGAGAGTTAAAAACTAAAAGTTAAAAACTAAAAGTTGAATAGCGTTGATTAATTGCCCGTAGGACATTATACAGTGTGCGGGCTAAAATTGTGATATAAAAATGTAGAGATGCTTCGTGTCTTTTAACGCCGTAGGCGTTTGATGTGGATAACCCCGTGCAAGCGAAGCGCAGCCTGGGTACGTATATCTCTCCTACACAATTCCGTATGGACTTGAATCAAGCGCAATCTTGGCCCTGCTACGCAGTTCCGGTAGAGCGCTGTCTATGTCCCCGAACTGCGCCTGCGGCTTGTTCGAGGTTATCCATATTGGACGCCATACGGCGTCAGTCTGCAATGCACAAAACTACCCCGCGCGTGGTATAATATCAATAGAAAACCGTTTATTTCCCGCCACAAGCCTTTTAAGGCTTGCACGTGTTCGACGTATTCGGCGTGTCCCCCAATCGCTTCGCTTCATTGGGGGTTATCAATATTCAATCCTTCGGATTGTGTCGACGCATAACGACGACGCAGGGGGGCATGCCCGGGCGCCCTGTCTCTACAATCGCAATCGCAATCACAAAGAGGCAGGATTAAAAAATCCCGCCTCTAACTGTTTATAGACAACAATTCCTCCGAATCGCCAGCGATTTCAAACACTGTGCGCATCGCGCAATTCAAAATTCAAAATTCAAAATTCAGAATTGCATTCAATATTCCGTATTTTGCGGGTCGAAATTGCTCCATCCGCTACTCCAGTTATTAGCTGATGTTTCTGTTGGGGAGAAGGCGCCGAGATAGCCGACCTTTTCGAACCATGACGACACCTTTGCGTTAGTCCATCCTGCGCCCGATGCTATGGGACTGTCGGAGGCGGGGAAATAGCTTCCGGACAGTTTGACATCGGCGAGAGCGTTGAAAGTCCGGTTGCCGCCGCCACTGCGCAGAATATACGTCTCGGTAAGATCCGTCGCTTCGGGATCGAGCACGGTACTGTTTGACCAGTACTGCTTATCCTGGAAGTTCCTGACATGACCGGCGAACACGGTATTTGCCACATTCAGGCTGCCGCTGTTTGCCAGAGTTTGCGAAGCCGTTCCCTCAATAATTGCTCCGAGGGGGAAAGCGGCGACCAGCGAGTTGAAGATGCTCAGCGAAGTGCTGCGGCGCAGGTGGAGACCCGCCTGGAAACGCGCATTCACATCGCTGCCCTTTTCGCCGGCGCGGTCAGTATATGCGGAGGGGCTGGCAACCGGACCGAAGAGGCTCACATTGGCGAAAACAGCTCCGGTAAACGGCGAAGCGTCCGAGCCGGCGGCATTATTGTCCGATTCGAAACCGTTTGAAGCCGACTTGTCGCCGATCTGCGGATTGCGGACGCCCAGGGCAAACTGTATTTTCCCGCTGAAGCCGTTATCGGTATCGAAATCGTCGTCCCAGCCGTGGTACGCAATCAGGTGCTTTGCGTTCACCGTCCCGCCGAACCATTCGAAAGAATCGTCGCCCGAATACGAAACCTGCACGCAGTCCACCACAGTGCCGTCGCCCGTCGAGCCGAAAGTTATGCCGTTGATTTCATTGTCGGTGTTATACTCGATGCCGGCAAATTCCACCCTCACATACTTCAGCACTCCCGAATTGTCGTGCGGGTCGTTTCCTCCGTGCCGCGAGCGCACGCCGCCCTCGATAGTCTGTTCGCCGGCATTGTTCGGTGCCTTTCCGAGGAGAATCAGTCCGCCCCAGTCGCCCGGGCTGCGCTGTCCCGGAGCCTGATTCGAAGTAAACACAATGGGACGGGCGGCAGTTCCCGCCGCATTGATTTTCCCGCCGCGCTCGACAATCAGGGTACCCTTGCTTGCCCTGTCGCCCCTGATGATCACGCCCGGCTCGACCGTCAGCGTTACTCCGTCGGTAACATACACAAATCCCGAAAGAATGTAGGTATTCGGGTAGCTCAGGGTCAAATTGCTCCTGATTTCGTAAGCCTCCGAACCGTCGCCCAGAGGCAGAACCTCGCCGGTCGTCTCTTCGCCGCCGTCTTCACTGTCCTTACTGCATCCTGCGCACAGCAGGACTGCGCTCAATAGAAATAAAATTCTTGCTAATCCTAAAATTTTCATCTTTTTATAATTATATTGTTATTAATTAAAATTTACTGCAACACCAAGTGAAACGGACTGTCCCGGACTGTACCGTTTCGTTGTCTGTTCCCGCTGACATATCCGGTCGTCCCTTTTAAACTTCGGAAACTGCCGGAATACAACGTCTTCGGAAAGAATATCCTTTACGGAAAAGCGTATTTCGAGCCGTTTTCCCGCTTTTTTGATAACTGTGAGATCAAGAACATTGCGCGGCATTTCGTACGAATCGGGTATCATGTTGTTGATATTCTGGTCGGGGACGCTGGACTTTCCCAGACCCGCGATGCGCTTGCCGATGCGGTTGTAAAGCGCCGAAATGTTGAGTCCCGCCTTTTCGGACGAATAGTAGATGCCGGCGTTTATCACGTACGGCGACTGTCCCTGCATGGCGCGGTCGGGTTCCGACACCACTTCGCCCGGCTCGAAATGCACTTTGCTTGCAATCAGCGCGGCGTTCACGATTACCGAGAAGGCGGGAAGCCCGATGAAATCCAGGTTTTTGCGCACGTCAATCTCTATCCCGCTGCTTGCCGCCCTGCCGGCGTTCCCGTAGCTGTAGCGGAGCGAGCCGCCCATGTCGATGAACGTCCACTCTATGGGATTCCTGAAATACTTGTAGAATATGCACAGGCTCGCCGTTTCGCCCGTGGCGGGATAAAACTCGTAGCGCAGGTCGAGATTGTCGATCTTCGCCGTTTTCAGGTTTTCGTTTCCGCCGATCTCGCCGAACAGGTCGAAATCATAATAGACCGAAGGAGACAGCTCGCGAAGCTCGGGACGGTTGACCGACCTGCCGTAAGCCGCCCTCAGCTGATGCTTTTCCGAAAACCGGTAAACCGCGTTCACGGAGGGAAGCCAGTCCGTCTCGTCAATATTTTTGACGGCAATCAGACTTGCCGCCGGATTCATGGAACGGTCGCGCACAAGTTGCGTATGCCGGCTTTCGAGGCGCACGCCGGCGTAAACCGACAGCCTGTCCGCCGGGATTTCGACAGCCGCATATCCGGCGGCATGCAGCACGCTTGCCGAATAGTTGTTGGTCTTCTGCGTGATCTCGTCGATATACACCCTGTCGGCGCCCAGCCAGCGCCCGTCGAGCATTTCGCCGAAAGGCAAAAGCAGGTAAGCCTGCCGCTCGGCGTATGTCAGGTTCGAATAGCGGTAAACAAATTCGCGCACGGAATAGCCGCGGTCGTGATATTCGCCGTACAGTCCCGCCTTCAGCGCCGGAGCCAGCGGTATGCTGTTAAAAGCCTGCTTAAAGTTCAGCGCCGCGGAAAAAGTGTTGTCGTCCAGGTTCTGGAAATACCGTGAGATGTTGTCGTTGCCCGTCTTCACGAAAGGGATGTCCTCCCTGCTTCCGATTCCGGCATAGTTGTTGACAATCCGGCGATCCGGCTCGCTTTTTCCGGCAAACGAATATCCGGCGTCCCAGCCCAGCTCGGCGGACGGCGACAGGCTGTGCATCCCCGAAAACTGTCCGGCATATATCAGGCGCGAGGAATACTGCATCTCCATCTGTTCGCGGTAATACATGCTGCTGACGTCCTTTATCCCGGCACGTTCCGTCAGGCGGTTGCGCCCGAGTATGTTCAGCAGGTTTTTGAAATCGATGCGGCTGGACGGGCTGAAAACCACGGAGAAGTTTTGCAGGATACCCAGACGCGCCTCGTTCGAAAACTGGTTGTCAAGGTAATCGTCCAGATAGACGGGACGGTCTTCCCTGTAGTTGTATGTGTCGTAACGGGAGTTTTTCATCCCGCGTATCCCCTTGAACGTGTTGCTGTAGCTGATGGAAGTGAGGCTTCCGGCAGTCAGGCTTTCTGTTTCCATTCGCCGCGCGATGCTCAGGAACATGCGCTGGTCGGGAACCGGCATGATATGCTTTATTTTCCAGTTGTTGTTGAATCCCGTTTTTGTGAGCCGCGTGATTTCTCCGGGATCGGAAACGGCGTCCATGCTGGCGGGAAAATCCCCCGACAGTGAACGCTGTCCGCCGTCGAAGCCGAGGAAATCGCTGGAGCTGCCTTCGCCGATGCGGAAGGAACTGAACTG
>JAISCQ010000194.1 GCA_031265445.1 Bacteroidales bacterium | reverse complement strand
AGCGGCTCTAATGCGGAAAATCATCTGAAACAAAAGAAAGGCAATGTTAAATTGATCGCCGATAAGAATCATCCAGATGGTTCCGGCGGGTGGTATCATTTTACTTATGAAATTATTGATGTTTTAGTCAATGAAATGCTCAAACCGGTATATGAATTAGACCCCAGCAGCGTATTCTTTGGCGGCGACACAATATTCTTCAAACCAGAGGAAGCTACGAAAGCTACGACCTCTATTATGTGGATGAAGATGCATGGAATAAAGGTTGCGACCAGATAAGCCGTCTACCGCTACCACCGCTGACAGCGGTGGTATACGTATTTGCGGTTTCGGTTTTGACCCTGACAGGTCTGCCGACTCTGTCAGGTCGGGCGCTGCTCCCACGCCGGTGCGAAACGGTTTTCCGTCGGCGATTTTGAAGGATTTGAAAAAGCCTGTGAGGGTATAACCGTTTCGCTCTTTGGCGAAAAGAGATAGCGGCAGCACAAATAAGAAATAAAAGATAAGAAGATGAAGAAGATATTGATTTTAATGCTTGCACTCATGAGTGCAGGCTTGATGTTCGGACAGCAAAAGGTAGCTCTCCACAACCCGTTTGCTGAGTACTTTGCCTGTCTGTCATTTTTTTATTTTCTTTGTGGCTTCAATCAGTAATGCACTACCTCGTGTTCATCAATGATGCTTTATTTTTGTGGGTGATTTTCAATATCTTATTCAATTAAAAAGTTTTGGACTAAAGCCTATAGATATTTCCTCAATCCGTCAATTAAAGTCAACGGATGATAGATGGACAAATCTCCTGATTCGCATCGTTACTGAAAATTGGAAATCGACGCAAAGTTGATCAATCAAATCGTATCAAGTCATGGATAAAATAAAAAAACTTGCCAACCTGTATACGGAAGTCCTGCAACAAATCGTGCCCGATCCGCAGCGCGAGGGCTTGGGAAAAACGCCATTACGGGTGGCAAAATCATTAGAGTTCCTTACGGAAGGATATTTCCTCGATCCTGAGGAAATTCTTTGTTCGGCGCTGTTCCACGAGGATTATCGCCAGATGGTACTGGTGAAGGATATCGAAGTGTATTCGATGTGCGAGCACCACCTTCTTCCGTTTTTTGGGAAGGCGCATGTAGCGTACATTCCCAATGGCAAGATAACCGGGTTGAGTAAAATTGCCCGTGTGGTTGATTGTTTTGCACGGCGACTGCAAGTGCAGGAGCGACTCACGGTAGAGATACGCGACTGTATACAGGAAGCTCTGGCTCCCATGGGTGTAGCCGTGGTTATCGAAGCTCAACACCTTTGCATGATGATGCGCGGTGTACAGAAACAGAATTCCGTTACCACTACCTCTGCATTTACGGGAATCTTCCTGAAAGACCACCGCACACGCGAGGAATTCATACATTTAATCGGAGAAAAATTGCATTAAGCGAGACATCTTGAGAGATGTCTCGTACTTCGGTTGCTTCGACCAAACGTGTGAGGTACACATGTGCGTGGAGATCTCTTTGTGATTGAAAATCCAATATCTAACGGAACCCTTTTTCAATCAAGGAGACCTTGCAGCATCTTTACCCGTTTAGCCGTTCGCAGCCGGGTAAGCGCCTTGTCTTTCAGACGTCGTACCAGCGCCGAACTTATATCCAGCCGGTCTGCGATATCTTCAACAGCATGTTGCGAGTAGCCGCTTAACCCGAAGAAAAGCCGTATTACCATTGCTTCTCGTTGCGGCAGGGAGTTCAGCGCCCGGTTTACTTCACTGCACAGCGATTCGCGTTCCAGCCGGTTGTCCGGCCTTGAATCATTGTTAGCGGACAGCAAGTCGCTCATGCAGGAATTATCCTCCTGTCCTACAGGCGCGTCGAGCGACAGCGCTTGAGTAGCTGCCACCATCAACGATTTGATTTCGTCAAAGTTCTGTTCTGTAGCTGATGAAAGTTCGTCAATGGTCGCTTCGCGCTCATATTCCTGTTCAAAAGCAGTTGCAGCCTTGTTCAGCTTGTTGAGGACACTGATCTGGTGTGCCGGGAGCCTGATGGTACGCGACTGGTCGGCCAAAGCCTGTAAGATCGATTGCCTGATCCACCATACGGCGTATGAAATGAAACGAAAGCCCCGTGTCTCGTCAAAACGGGAAGCCGCTTTTATCAGGCCCATATTCCCTTCGTTGATCAGGTCGGGAAGGCTTAATCCGCGATTTTGATATTGCTTGGAAACCGAAACAACAAAGCGCAGGTTAGCTTGCACTATCTCTTTCAGCGCCTGCTTGTCCCCTTCTTTGACACGTTTAGCCAAGACTGCCTCATCCTCAACGGCAATGAGTCGAATCTTGGAAATGTCCGACAAATATTTGTCCAAAGACGTTTCGGAACAATTGGTTACCTGTTGAGAAATCCTTAATTGCTTCATATTATAAATTATTTATTCACAAAAAGATGGAATGCCTAACAGCTATTCTACGCAATATTTATTTATACGCAGGAAACAAAAAAGAGTTACAAAAGCCATGTGAAATATTTGTTTCCTGAATGCCATTGAATATCGATGGTCGAATACGATGCCTCTCTCCGGTCAGTTTGGCACAAACCGATGTTCGGTTGAGGCTAAAGTCCAATGATTCAGTATCTACTTCGGTCGGATGGAGCGTCTCATTTTTTTGTTTCTGCGTAGAAATCCTCTATTTGACCATTCAGTTTTAACAGGTCTTCGGCTGTTCTGTTGCCGGCATCTTCTGTCTGCCGGATTTTCCAGGTGAGGTATTTGGCTTTCTCCAACGGGTAACCCGATTTGTGACTCAACGTTTCCGCAAATGCCTCGTCGAGTTTATTGGTTGGCAGATGATATTGCGTGCGGATATGCTCCAGAAAAAAGATGATCTTTTTGCGGGCGATACCGTGGTGATCCTGTTTCTGGAAATACAGGCGGCTGACCACACTCACAAACTCAAGGGTGGTGTTTTGCAGTGGCTTGATGACGGGAATGATCCGTTGGCGGCGTTTGCCCTCGAAAACCACAAACAGAAGTATCCCGAAAATGGTGATGTAATACGCCCAGCGCAAAGCCGTTTTGTCCATCACCACACGCATGATGCTCTTCTCACCCACGCGTCCCTGTTTGATATACTCGTCCCATATCACCTTCTTGCCGGATGGCAGGTATGACAGCGCTTTGAAAGCATAGTCGGAAGTGGAGTCGTTCAACAGGCAGTAATTGGAAAAAGCAAGCGGTTGCAGGTGCAGGTAAAAAGCGCCTTCGCCAAAACCCGCCTTGATAAAATCGGGACCGCCCAGGCTGTTGCGTCCCAAAACCACGGCGGAAGCGGTCAATGAGTCGAACTCGAAGAAAGCGGTGTTCTGGAAAAACCGTTGGAAGTTGTATTTTCGGTCGCCGAGCTGCGGATTGGTAAACGAGGTGGAAACCTGTAACGAATCGCGCAGAGCAAGCGTGTCCTTTACCCGTATGTGCAGCGTGTCGAACAGCACGGGCGAGTGCATGTATTGCGAGGCGATGAATACGGAATTTCCTGCTGCGGCGAATCCGAGCAATGCGCGCATGTCGTTTTCGTCGAAAACGAACGCATCGGAGATCGCTATATAGCTTGCCTGCAAAGCGCTGTCCTTTTCCATGCAATTATAGGCCGGGAGCCGCGACACAACCACTTCCCGGCCGGGAAAGAGCGTGTCCATCATCGAATACAGGATGTACGTACCGTACGGAATCTTGTCCCTGTTGGAAAGAGTTTGCGACCAGTCGACCGGCTTTGGCCTGTATATTTCGAACAAAACCAGTCCTGCGAATAACAGGCAAAGGACTACCATATACCTGACTTCCGTCTTACTCATCGCAGGCGGCGGTTTAGTTCGTTGAAATCGGCCTCGATATCCCGGTAATGTTCCGCATGAATGTCGAAATCGCCATACCAGACGTATTCGTACAAACGGGTAAGGTTGGCAAAGGGTTGCCGTAGCGTTTCGTCACTGAGTTCATCGAAGTACGAACGGTTGGTTTTGTCGGCTTGCCAGTGTATTTGTCCTGCATCGGCCAAACGTTTGAGCACAATGAGGTAGGTGAGGCGCACCGCCAGCCGATACTGTTTTTCGTCTAAGGCTTTTTCGAGCATGATACCCATTTTTTTCCTGTCCGATGTTTCATCGATCACCGTATCCGACAAATCGACAGCAACAGGCGGCTTACTGAAAAAAATCCTCGAAACTTCCACGCCCAGCATCTTGAACAATCCGAACATCACCACTCCTGCCAGCAAAGCAATCCATAGCCAGCGCAACCATTTGTCCGATCCGTCAATATCATGCAATCTTCTGAAAAACTTTGCGATATAATACTTGACGGTTTCCCAAAGCGTTTTGCCATACGCCACATCCCGGGTATAATTGAAGTCCGGATCGTTACGGAACTTGCCCAGCGCTGTTTCCGCCGGTACGCGTACATCCAGATGCGAACTGTCCGAAGGTGCGCCGTAATGAACGGATGGCTTGGGTTTTACAGGGATGATCGCTTGGGCCGGCTCACGCATCAGGTCGTCCCGGGCGGACGCGGTGAAGCAAAAGGCGAGCAGGAGCAGGCAAGCAAGAGACGCTATCTCAAAATTCTCCTTCATCGGCTTCATGGACGGGCTTACCCAACCGGTCTATTTTTTTCAGCAATCCGGTTCCTTCCTTGCGTTCCACCAGGTTGAAATACTGGAATCCGATGGCTAAGGCAGGAAGTACAGTCATTAAGTATGAACCCAGGAACATGATACTGGAACTTATTACCATAAACAATGTGCCAAGCTCGCCTAACTGCATGAGCATTTTCACAATCATGGCAATGTAGAACGGGATGGCGAAAATCATGGTCGCAAAACTGGCCACAATGCCCATGATCATCATAATGCCGAAGGTAGACCACCATTTGCCCCGGATAAGGGTAAAACTTCGCCCGATGCTTTCGAATAATCCGTCGCCTTCGATCACCATATTGGGGACAACCAGCGACAGTGTGATCAACACATACAGTATCACGGCAATGGCCAGCAGCATTTTAAGGACGATCCCACCGGCATTATTTCCCGGAAGGATAAAGATAATCACCACAAAAATCACCATTGCCAACCATATTAACAATGCGAATCCGATGGTCGGCCAGATTTTACCTTTTCCGCGCCGCCACACCGCTTCAATGGTGATGTTTTCGTTGCCGCTTTCATACTCGGCCATGTAAGCATATACGGCGATCATCATCCACAGCGATGCCAAACCAAGGAAAAAATAAACAAAACTTAATTCTGCCATGTTGAGTAGGGCCATGTTGCTCGATTCCACCATGCCGATCATGCCCAGCATCTTTGAGTATACCAGCCCGAAGAAGAACCCGCCGACAAGCGCCAGCGGCCCCACGGTGAGACCAATTACCTTGATGAACGGTTTGAAGTTGGACTGTACAAATGTGAAGACGGCATTGAATTTCTGACCAAAGTCGCGTTCTTCGCGAAGTTCTATTTTTTTACGGATCATGTAATTGTATATTTGATTATTGATTGAATTTTCGGTTTAAACGAATGGGATAAATCACAAAATAGAAGATGATCAAAGCGGCTGAGCCTCCGATGATGAGCAGGCTGAGCCAAATGGGCATTCCGGTATGCCGGGTAACAAACGATTCGAGGAAGGCCGCCAGAATGAACACCGGCACCAGGCCGACAACTATCTTCACTCCACGACGCACTCCCATCCACAATGATTCCATACGCGACCAGGTACCCGGAAACAGAATGCTGTTGCCCAGAATCAGTCCGGCACAGCCGGCAATAACGATGGCTGATATTTCCAGCGTGCCATGAATCCATACCGACAGGAGCGATTCCTTCAGCACCCCATGCTGAAAAAAGAAATACTGGAACGATCCCAGCATGACGCCGTTGTAGAACAGTACGCCCGCAGTGCCGATAGAGAGGAAAATACCGGCCACAAAGGCATAGAAAGCAACACGGATATTGTTGAACATGATGTAAAGAAACATGAAATCGGGGCTGCTGCCTTTGTAAACAGCCATGGGATCGCCTCTTTCGATGTTTTCGAGCGTCATGTTCACATACGAATCGCCGAGGATCAATCGTACAAAGTCCTCATCGTGCGCCGACGAAAATGCGCCTGTAACCATGGCGACCGCAAAAATAACAAACGCAAGCAGCAACTGCCGATGTGCACTGTAGAACATCCGGGGCAACTCGGTTTTCCAAAAAGTAATGAACCGGTGGTACGATTGTTTCCTGTTTTTATAGATATCCAGGTAATACTTCCCAGCCAACTGGTTCAGGTAACGCTCGGTATTGGAGTTCGGGTAAAACGTCCGCGCATACGACAAATCGTCGGTCAGTTCGATGAAAGCCGCAGCCATTTCATCGGCGTCGACCGGCGGATTCTTCTCAAACTGCACCCATTTATCCTGATTTTTCTGTACAAAAACGACTTCGCGCATTTACCTTTTTGTTTTGAATGACAAATATACGGGAAATTTTTGTTACCGTTTCAACAATTCAACAATACCGCTCCGGGCAGTCTTTCCGTTCTGTACGCAGTTGTTTCAGCGTTTGCTTCATGCGCTGCTCGATGGTTTTGACCGATATGTCCCGGTTCGGCGCACAGATCATCCCAAAAACCGCTTCAACTCTTTTTCTGCTTCGTCTATCGATTTTAGCGTTTTCTTATCGGCTTTTGTAAACAAATCCGCAATAATCGTCCTGTTTTTCGAAACGGCTTTTCTCCATATTCCGATCACTTGCCCGCCTTTCATCACAACAGGCCTGAAGATACCGTTACTTGAAATGATCCTGTGGTAGTTTTCTGCCGGAAGCGTTGCCTTGCGGTCTTTGTAACTGACAATGTATTCGTCGAAGGCGGGTAGCAGGCGTACTGCTTCGTCTTCGGCAAAAAAACCGGATGTTGCCCTCATCCAATAAACCTGCTCTCCGGCTTTTTCGGAAACAAATTTCTGCTTCACCATTTCTAACCCATGCCTGGCATCTGCTACGGATAATCCCGACCACCACACGAAATCCTGTAACGTCGCCGGTCCGTGACCGGTAAAATATGTGCGGGCAAGCTTTGCAAGCGCTTCATCCCGGACAAGCGGCTTCGTTTCCGGAATTCGTTCTTCCAACAGGGCGTATGTCTGCTTCTTCCCGTGCATGGCGCCGCTGCACACCAGCCCTGTCAATTCGGCATGCATCATTAAATGCGACATTCGCGACGAGTCGACCGGTATCCCGTTCGTTTTTAAGATGTTTCCCAGTTCTTCTCGTGTAAGATGGTTGTTGCCTTGCAGCGCTTTTTCGATGATCCGGTTTCCCTTGGCGCAAAATGCCCCGGTAACGCCCAGTTCCGCATCTCGCGATTTCATGGACGAAATGATACGCGGCGCTGTTAATTGCAACATCCAGCGGATATTCTCCGGTGCAACCAGATGCCAGGTAGGACGCATCACGTGGGTTCTAAGTATTTCGCCCTTGTTGAATGATTCCATCACCGCTTTGTCTGTGCAGCCTGGGATGCGCACGCCAATTGCCCATTTGGCCATATTAAAATCCTGCGCCTGCATGGCGCCCATCCACAGCACTATTTGACGGCGCGTGGTAAACTTTGTATCCGCAAGTTGATGATTTGCCAAACGTGTACCGGCAATAGTATGGTTCATAGCCCCGAATTTAATTCGATTACAAAAATATAAAACACATTACAAGGATAAGTATATTAATTGTATAAAAAAAATCCAAGTGATTTTTTGTGCTAAAAAAATTGCTTTTTTTATCAAATTAATCGTATTTTAATCCATTTATTAATTTTGGGATCTTATATTTGCAAAAAATAATCAAACATAAGCTGAATAATGAAAGTGAAAATTTTATATACAACGCCTCAACTTTGTGGCTTGGTTGTATTGCGTGTACTCGTCGGCTGGCATTTCCTCTATGAAGGAATCGTCAAAATCCTGAATCCCAAATGGACTTCCTATGCGTATCTGATGGATGCCAAAGGCATATTTCGGAAAGGATACCATTTCATTGCCGACAATCCGGGGTTCTTAAAAATCGTGAATATATTGAATGAGTGGGGACTGTTCCTTATCGGACTGTCATTGATTACCGGCTGTCTTACGCGCATGTCAACGATCGGAGCAATGGCTCTTTTGGCCGTCTACTATTTATCACACATCCCGTTTGTAGGTGCAGACTATTTGCTGCCATCCGAAGGGGCGTATCTATGGGTAGACAAAAATCTGATTGAAATAGCCGTACTGTTTGTACTGCTTGTTTTCCCCACTTCTCGCATAACAGGGATTGACAGGTTTATTTTTAAGGATCAAGCTAAAGTAAAACCCGTCAAATAACGATGTTCCAACGATTACTCATCAATTAAATTTCAAAAAATGGCAAAGGATAAAAATAAAGATAAAGATAAACAATCGGCATCTTCCGGTCGCAGAGCGATGATCAAAACCCTTGCAACGGTTCCCGTTCTCGGAGCAATGGCCTACGGGGTTTACCAAAAATCAAAATATGATCATATTCGCAGGAATGTCAGCGATGTTTTCAAATTAGACAACATCGCCCCAACAGTGATGCAGACACAGCCCAACGGGCAACAAATCCGTTTGGGTATGATCGGTTTCGGCATACGCGGCAAACAGTTGATGCGTGCAGCCGGGTTTGCCGAGCCGAGTCATATAGATGCATTGAAAGAAGCCTGTATGAAAAACTCCAGGGACAGCCGCTACAAGGATTACATGGAACAGGAAGACTTGAATGTGGTTGTGAACGGGGTATGCGACATTTTTGACGTGTACGGGGAAGCCGCCGTTCTTACCGGTTCAAACAAATACAGGGAAGGCGTTAACGGAAAATTCGGCCCTGCTCCCAAGCGTTACCGTCATTATAAGGAATTGCTGGCTGCCGACGATATTGACGCCGTCATCATAGCTGCTCCCGACCATTGGCACGGCACTATGACCATAGAGGCCGCCAAAGCAGGAAAGCATGTCTACTGCGAAAAGCCGATGAGTTGGACGGTTCCTGAAACATATCTCATCCGCGACGCGGTCAAGCAAAGCGGGATCGTCTTTCAGCTCGGCCACCAGGGACGCCAAACCGACAGTTATCTTAAAGCAAAAGAAATCATTGATAAAAATATACTGGGGTCTGTGAACCTGATCGAAGTATGTACCAACAGGAATGCTCCCAACGGGGCATGGGTCTATGACATCATAAAAGGTTCGAGCCCCGACACGATCGACTGGAAGCAATTCGAAGGCAACGAGGAACGTATCCGCGAATATGCCGACTATATGAAAGCCAACGGTCTGGAACGCTATATGGGTCCCCAGGAAAGAAATCATTTCAGCCTGGAACGCTTCTTTCGCTGGCGTTGCTGGTGGGATTACAGTACCGGTTTGAGCGGAGACCTCTTGACGCACGAATTTGACGCCGTCAATCAGATCATGAAGGTAGGAATACCCCATTCGGCCACTTCGTCGGGAGGAGTATATTTTTTCAAAGACGGGAGAACCGTTCCGGATGTTTTACAGACCACATTCGAGTTTCCCGACAAAAATCTTACGATGCTGTACAGCGCCACGCTTGCCAACGAGCGCAACCGGGGAAAGGTCTTCATGGGGCACGATGCATCCATGGAACTGTCCAATACAATTACGGTACTGGTGGATCCCCGCTCCACTCGATATAAGGAAAAAATAAACCAGGGCATCATCCGTCCTAATGTCCCGTTTTTTAATTATGTCCCGGGCCAGACGGAAGTAGACGCCATCACATCCGCAACGGAGCTGTATTTCGCCCAGCGCGGACTGGTAAATTCCTATATCGGAGGTAAAAAATACGATACAACTTTCCTCCATATCCGTGAATGGCTGGAATGTATCCGGGGCGGTCTTACACCCAGTTGCAACATCGACCAGGGGTTTGAAGAAGCCATGGCCGCACACATGGGCACAAGAGCATACCTCGAAGGCCGCACCATGTATTGGGATAAGGATAAAGAGGAAATAACAAGATCCTGATGAAGCCGTGGAGGCGTATCCCGACCTGACAGGGCCTGTAAAATACCACCACTGACAGGTCTATCGACCACTGACAGGGTAGCGCGAAACACCCTGTCAGTGGTCTCTGATCCTGACAGCGGTGATAGGAGGGGAGTAGCGGTTTTGACCTTGTCGGGGTCAAAACCGTAATTGCAGGCTTCGGTCGTCCCTCACTTTGGGCAGGCTCATATTTTCTTGGCTCAAAATCATTCAAGATGAACTGAGGATAAACACACAACACGAAAGCCGACGCTGCTGTAGCGCAAAATACCCTGTCAGTGACCCTGACTCTGACAACGTGGTCTATCCGACCATATTATCCTTTTTTGACCCCGTCAGCAGCTTCGCAGCCTGACAGGGTCAACGAAAACGAAAACAGACTATACGATCCCCTGATCCAGCATGGCGTTGGCAACCTTCAGAAAGCCCGCGACGTTCGCGCCTTTCACATAATCAATATAGTTATCGTCGGTTTGTCCGTATTTGAGGCATGATGCATGTATGTTCTTCATGATCTGGTGCAGGCGCATGTCGACTTCTTCGCGCGACCAGTTGAGTTTCATGGCGTTCTGGCTCATCTCAAGCCCCGATGTGGCCACTCCGCCTGCATTGGCAGCTTTACCGGGAGCAAACACCAGCCTCTTTTTTTGGATCAGTTCCACTGCCTGCGCCGTACAGGGCATGTTGGCGGCTTCGCACACGCACATACACCCGTTGTTGATCAGCGTTTGCGCATCTTCTACATTCAGTTCGTTTTGCGTGGCGCACGGGATGGCGATGTCGCATTTCACTTCCCACGGATGCCGGTCGGGGTGGTATTCCGCATCGGAGAACTCGTACGAGTACGGTTTCACAATATCGTCGTTGCTGGCGCGCAGTTCGCGCATGTATTCTATTTTTTCGCCTTTTACGCCGCTCTTGTCGTAGATATACCCGTCAGGTCCCGAAATGGTAACCACTCTGGCGCCCAGCTCGGCAGCTTTCATGGCTACGCCCCAAGCTACGTTACCGAAACCGGAGATGGCAATGGTCTTGCCTTCGACGCTTTCGCCGATGGCCGACAGCATTTCGTTGACGAAATATACGACGCCGTAACCCGTGGCTTCCGGACGGATGAGGCTGCCGCCCCAGTTGAGTCCCTTACCGGTGAGTACGCCGTTGTGCTGCCCGGTCAGTTTCTTGTACATGCCGTACAGGTAGCCGATTTCGCGGCCTGCCACGCCGATGTCGCCCGCAGGAACGTCCATTTCAGGCCCTACGATTTTCCACATCTCCAACATGAAGCTTTGGCAGAAACGCATGATTTCCATCGACGATTTACCTTTGGGATCGAAGTCCGAACCGCCCTTGGCGCCGCCCATCGGCAACGACGTCAGGCTGTTTTTGAAGATCTGCTCGAAACCGAGAAATTTTAAAATACTGAGGTTAACGCTCGGGTGGAAGCGCAACCCGCCCTTGTAGGGGCCGATGGCATTGTTAAACTGCACCCGGAACCCGCGGTTAACGCGAACTTTACCCTGGTCGTCGAGCCACGGCACCATAAAGGTTAACACGCGGTCGGGTTCTACCAGCCGTTCGATAATCCCCGCCGACTCAAATTGCGGATTGTCGTTATATACCTCTTCGATGGATTCCAGTACTTCGCGGACAGCCTGAAGAAACTCCTGCTCGCCCGGATTCCGTTTTTCCAGTTCAATTAAAACTTTGTCAACATTCATGGCTTGGCGTATTTGATGTTTTCTACGTACAAATATTTAAAAATCACAATTTACGATTCTTCTTTGAAAAAAATCCGGTAATAATTCATATCGCGGTCGTCGTCATACCCTTTTTCGATGAGTTGACGGTTGCCGTGCACATATATATGAAAGTTTTTGTCCAGTTTGATGACGCTTTTAAAGATTCTTGCCTGTTTTTTGACTGCCGGAGCCGAGATCTCGAACTGTTCGTCAATTTTCAGGTCACGGTCTTCCTCGTATTCCTCGCGGTATTTCTTAAACGACTGGATCACTTCGGGTTGTTGGATCACTTGGTTGGCAAAATCGTCGAACGAAAATTCGGCGTTTTCCTTAAAGAAAGCGACCGATTTGTTAAGAATATCGGCCTGATCGGCCTTATCCACGTTAAAGTTTTCGGGGAGGCGTTCGGTAACAAACTGCTTGCACATGTCCAGACATTGCTCCGTCTGGTGAAAGGTATCGCGACGCTGGGCGATGTTCAGGAAATTATCGCGCCAATACATGGCCTCGCCCGATTGCCGTACATTGTCGACCACCGACACCAGATAGCCGTTTTCGCGCTCGGTGTTGAATATCAGGCAACCTTTGTCCAGCTTGTTGATGTTGATACCGTCCTCATATTCAATCTGGAAACTGTCGGAGGTCGGATATACCTTCAGGAAAACTTCCTTCGACTCGGATTTGAACAGCCCGACGGCATCCACCTGTTCGCCGTCCACGTTGCAATCGCGCAGGCGTACCACGTACAGTTCGCCGCTCTTGATCTTCGGATGGGTTGATACTTCGTAGAGGTGACGGGCAAGATTCACCGACCGGTCATAGAAGGTTTCGGGCTGGTCGAAAATCTGCGATACATAAGCGTACAGTTCGTTCAGGGAGAGATCCGACTCGTGTGTGAGATGATAGTACTCTTCCGACTTGAAGGGCGACAGAAAATATTGCAGCAAAAGGCTTTGCACGGCATCGTCCACTTTCATGGGCGCCGCCGCAAAACGAATGCCTTCTTCCTGCGATTTATTCCCGACCTTGTGCAGCACCAACTGCTCAATACTGATTTCTTCCGTATGTAACATAGACAATATTCAATGATGGATGCGGTTAAATATTTTGACAAAAATAATCATGTTATGAATATTTCTTTTACTTTTGTGCAAAAATATTTTGATAAACAGTTGGAGTCGAATAGATAAATAGTCTCTAAATTGAAAATCCGATCATCAAATCATAATGGAGTATAATACCTCGCAAAAAAAATTAATCATGCCCGAATACGGCCGTCATGTACACATGATGGTACAATATGCCACACAGATACAGGATCGCAACCAGCGAAACATTGCCGCCCACACCATCATCGGCGTCATGGGAAGCCTGATGCCTCACCTGCGCGAAACCCCCGATTTCAAGCATAAATTGTGGGATCACCTCTTCATCATATCCGAATTTAAATTGCAAATCGATGCACCCTACCCTCCGCCACTGTCCTCCGAAATGGTCAAAAAACCGAAACTGGTGCCCTACCCTCAGTTGCACATCCGCCTGAAACATTATGGACAAATCCTGGTGGATATGATTCACAAAGCCGGTAAAATGAACGATTCACCGCAGAGAGACGCGCTCATCCAATTGTTGGTTACCCAGATGCGGAAATCGTATGTCGCCTGGAACCGCAGCGAACTCGACAGCGAACAGATCATTCAGGATGTTTGGGATATTTCCGACGGCAAAATCCTGCTGAATCAGGAATCGGTGCAGTTTACCGAACCCGTGATGAAGGAAAAACAGCAGATTGCACAGGGAAAGTCTGCACGAAACAGGAAGAAGAAACTGGTAGGCTCAAGCCGGAAATAAGGCAAGAGCGCAGGGAAAGGCGTCCCCCTATACGCTTAACCGTTACCGTTTATCGCAACCATAATGGCTACATTCGAAATCAACGGCGGAGAACGCTTGCGTGGTGATTTGCATCCGCAAGGCGCTAAAAACGAAGCGCTGCAGGTGATATGCGCCTGCCTGTTGACCGAAGAAAAGGTAATCATCCGGAATATCCCCGGTATCAGGGATGTACATGTCCTGATGGACTTGCTTTGCGATTTGGGGGTAACGGTAAACCGGATCGCATCCCGGGATTGTGAGTTTTGCGCCAAAAACGTAGACGTAGACGCGCTCAACGATCCGAAAATACAGCAGAAAGCAGCTGCACTGCGCGGTTCCATCCTGATGATCGGGCCGTTGCTGGCGCGTTTCGGCAGGGGAGTCATCGCCCGCCCCGGCGGAGACAAGATCGGGCGTCGCCGATTGGATACGCATTTTTGCGGATTCGAGAAACTCGGCGCCGATTTCACTTACGACGAAGCGAAAGGATGCTTCCATGTGAAAGCCGGACAGCTCACAGGCGCATACATGCTGCTTGATGAAGCCTCGGTAACCGGAACCGGCAACATCCTGATGGCTGCGGTGATGGCCAAAGGCATGACCACTATTTTCAATGCGGCCTGCGAACCGTACATACAGCAGCTTTGCAGGATGCTGAACCGCATGGGAGCCAAAATCAGCGGTATCGGCTCCAACCTGCTCTCCGTCGAAGGAGTGGCGCAGTTAGGCGGTTGCGATCACACATTACTCCCCGATATGATCGAAGTCGGCAGCTTCATCGGGCTGGCGGCCATGACCGGCTCGGAAATCACCATCCGCAATGTCGGCTACGACCAGCTGGGCGTCATCCCGCGTGCGTTCGAGCGGCTGGGCATACGCATGGAGCGCCGCGGCGATGATATTTACATCCCGCAACATACGGAATACAAAATCGAAACCTTTATCGACGGGTCGATCATGACCATTGCCGACGCCATTTGGCCGGGATTAACGCCCGATCTGTTGAGCGTTTTCCTGGTAGTAGCCATTCAGGCCACAGGCAGCGTGCTGATCCACCAGAAAATGTTCGAAAGCCGGCTGTTCTTTGTCGATAAGCTGATCGACATGGGCGCGCGCATCATCCTTTGCGATCCGCACAGAGCTACCGTCATTGGGCTGGGTAACAGGCAACGCCTGAAAAGCACAGTGATGACCTCGCCTGATATCCGCGCCGGCGTCGCATTGCTCATTGCCGCATTAAGCGCCGAAGGCGTCAGCGTAATCCACAACATTGAACAGATCGACCGCGGTTACGAACAGATCGACATCCGGTTGAACAGTATTGGAGCAAAGATTAGAAGAATAGAAAACAAATAAAAAACATAAAGACATGAAAACAAAAATTTTAGCAGGAGGATTGATCGGTTTACTCAGCGTTACATGCTTTATTTCATGCAACACGAACAGCAAGATCCTGCCTTTAGGCCAGGGAAGGGCCGGCGAACTGTTGATCATTATCAGCGACCATCTTTGGAAAGGCGCTTGCGGCGATTCCATCCGCCATTACCTGACCGAACCCGTGCAGGGGCTGCCCGCGCCCGAACCAACCTTTACACTGTCGCAAAAAGGTGAATTAACCCCGTTCATGCAGAAATTTCGCAACATCGTGATCGTCAATGTCGATCCGGGGTATGAGAACGCAAAATTGGGATACAAAACCAATGTGTATGCACAGGATCAATTGATTTTCAACCTGGATGCGCCTTCGTCCGATTCGGCTATTGTGTGCATGTACCGGAATAAAAATTTAATCGCCGCCCATTTTTTGACCAAAGACAGGGACGCTACTATCGGAGATTACAAAAAGATTATTTCCCGACCGATTGCAGAAAAATTACTGGAGAAATTCCAGGTGGATATCGTCGTTCCCCGGGATTATTCGCTGGATGTTGAAAAAGAAAACTTTGTGTGGATCGCGCGCGAAGAAGGCGAAAAAAATTGGGGCGTGCTGATGTGGAAAGAACCGTATGCCCGTAAAAGCCAACTGGAGCCCGACAGCTTGATTGCCAAAATGAACGCCATGACCAGAAAACACGTACCCGGCCCTACCGCCGGCTCCTACATGGCCGACGAACCGACTGTTCCCCCGGTGGTGAAAAGATTCGAAAAAAACGGCGTATACACTGTTCAAATGAATGGACTTTGGCAGACCGAGAACAGCTACATGGGCGGGCCTTATGTGAATCAGACCATTGTGGATACCAAACGCGGACAACTGGTTACCGGCCTTGGTTTTGTATTTTACCCCAACAGGGACAAACGGCAAATGGTGCGGCAGCTCGAAGCCATCCTTTACACCATGATGCCTGCCGCAGAGCAACCGGTTGTCGCAAAGAAGGAATAACCCGGCGCATGTCCGATACGCTTACCGTAAGTCTGGTACAATATGCGCCGCATTGGGAGGATGTACAGTCGAACCTGTCGCGTCTGGATGTTCTGTTCCGGTCGCTGGCCGGAAAAACGGATTTGATCATCCTTCCCGAAATGTTTTCTACCGGATTCAGCATGAATACGGGACGTACATGCAACGGTGAAAACTCTGCCGCCGTGTTGCAGTGGATGCAACAGCAGGCGCAGTCGACCGGCGCGGCGGTCACGGGTAGCATTGCAGCAGCCGAAGGCGTGCGCTGTTATAATCGCCTTTATTGGGTGAACCCGGATGGCGTCGCGGAACGGTATGACAAGCGCCACCTGTTCACCATGTCGGCCGAGCCGCAGTATTTTACGGCAGGCGCGGAACAGAAACAGTTCAGCTGGCGCGGCTGGCAAATCAAACCGATTATATGTTACGACCTGCGTTTTCCGGAATGGTGTCGCAACAACCGCATCCGTCCTTACGACCTGCTGATATGTCCTGCAAGTTGGCCGGCGACGCGCAGCGATGTATGGCTGACGCTTTTGAAGGCCCGGGCTTTGGAAAACCAGTGCTACGTTGCCGGCGTTAACCGCGTCGGGACGGATGGAAACGGCTTGCAGCACAGGGGTGATTCTGTTATATACGGCCCCAAAGGAGAAATCGCCGGGCAAGTCCCCGAAAATGAAGCAGCAGCAGTTAGTTTTGATCTTTCGTTATCGGCGTTACGCAATTTCCGTCAAAAATTTCCGGTGCTCAATGATATGGATGAATTTTTTTTCTGATACACGGGGACAAAATGATCTTTGGGACGCCCTCATTCGCGTGCTGGACACATCTATGCCGCCGCATCGGGGTTAACCACTTGCAGTCGCGTTTAATTTAGGTACAAAAAAGAGGAACCAATAAACATGGATTTTGATACATTACAATAATATAATGTTTTTCCCTACATTTGCCAATCCTTTGTCGCGAACAGTGACAGGTATGGATGTAATATAAAATCCCAAACAGTGGAAAATATTTTAACCACAATTGATGTTGACAAGCAATACGGCGATACCAAGGTGCTCGACCACATCGGCATCAATGTTCCCCGCGGAAGCATTTACGGTTTGCTGGGGCCTAACGGGGCAGGAAAAACTTCGCTGATCCGCATCATCAACCAGATCACAGCGCCCGACAGTGGCGAAGTTCTCTTTATGGGACGCCGCTTGCAGCGCGACGATATCGCACAGATCGGCTATTTACCCGAGGAACGCGGACTGTACCGGAAGATGAAAGTAGGCGAACAGGTATTGTACCTGGCCCGCCTGAAAGGACTCAGTAACGCCGATGCCCACCAACAAGTGAATACCTGGTTCGAGAAATTCGGGATACAGAGTTGGTGGAACCGCAAGGTGGAAGAACTTTCGAAAGGGATGCAGCAAAAAGTGCAGTTCATCGTTACAGTGTTGCATTGTCCGTCATTGCTGATCCTCGATGAGCCGTTCAGCGGTTTCGACCCGATCAACGCCGATATGCTCAAGAATGAGATTTTGCAACTCCGCGAACAGGGTACTACCATTGTCCTCTCCACGCACAACATGGCGTCGGTGGAAGAGTTGTGCGATTACATATCGCTGATCAACAGGTCGCGCTGCATCCTGCAAGGCGAAGTCACCCGGATACGGCACGAATACAAGTCGGGCGAATACGAATTGTGTTTCGAAGGCGATGGGGCAGCGCTCATGGAAGCCCTTGAAGCAGGAGGCTGCCGCATCACCGGCCACAAACAGGAGAAACAAAATGTCAGCGTCACCGTGCACGCTACGCCGGGTTCGGGCAACGACTTGTTAGCAAAAGCCATTTCGTCAGTTAAAGTTGTTTCTTTCAGCGAGATGCTTCCCAGCATGAATGATATTTTTATCCGTAAAGTCAACGAACAACACTAAAGTATACAGTTAAACAAAGTCGCGTAACTTGGAACATGAACTTCAATCCGAATAAATATGAACAAAATCTCAATCATCATACGCCGCGAATACCTGACGCGCATCCGTAAAAGAAGTTTCATCGTGATGACTCTGCTCGGGCCGGTGCTGTTTGCCGCCATGCTTGTGTTGCCCATGTGGTTTGCCACCATGGAAACCGAAGATGTAAAACAGATTGCCGTCATCGACAGTTCGCAACTGTTTATCAATAAAATACCCGAAACCGCCAAGTTCAAGTTCACGTATGCGGCTGATGTGAAACTCGAAGACTTCAAGAAAAACCTGGCGCAAACCGAATATTTCGGTATTTTATACATACCGCCATATATTGCGTACACTCCGCGGGGCGTTGAGTTCTATTCGTACAGGCAAGCGCCTGCCAACCTTACCATGCACATTGCAAATGCCATCGAAAAGGAAATCGAAACGGACAAACTGAAAGCGCATCACATTGAGAACCTGGACGATATTCTTAAATCAGTGAAAACACATATTGATATACGCACATTCAAAATTTCGGAGAGTGGCGCGGAAAAAGAAAGCCACAGTTTTTTGAATATGGGTGTAGCTTATGCGTCGGCCCTGCTGATTTATATGTTTATTTTCCTGTTCGGCTCTCAGGTGATGCGGGGTGTCATCGAGGAAAAAACCAGCCGTATCGTGGAAGTGATTATTTCGTCCGTAAAGCCGTTCCAGCTATTGATGGGGAAAGTGATCGGCGTGGCGCTGACAGGTTTGACACAGTTTTTGGCATGGATAGCGCTCACCTTGGTACTGGTGGCGCTGGCACAAAATATTTTCCTCCCCGACCTTACCAGGGAAGCCCTGCAACAGGCAAATAATGTACAAGTGATTGGTTCGCTGGCCGGCGATAGCGTACAATACTCCGCAACCACCGAAAAAGCGAGAGAGATGCTCCAGATGATACAATCCATCAACTTCGGAGTGCTCATCGGTAGCTTCCTGTTCTTTTTCGTCGGCGGATACCTGCTGTACGGCTCATTGTTTGCCGCCATCGGGTCGGCTGTAGATACCGACGCTGATACGCAACAGTTTATGTTACCCATTACCATCCCGCTGATTATTGCCATCATGGTGATGATAAACGCCATGCAAAACCCTGACGGCCCGTTGGCCTTCTGGTTTTCCATCATCCCGCTCACGTCGCCTGTAGTAATGATGGCGCGCATACCGTTTGGCGTACCTTACGGTGAACTGGCCTTATCAATGGTATTGCTCATATTGGCTTTCATGGGAGCGATCTGGCTCTCGGCAAAGATTTACCGTACAGGTATACTTATCTATGGCAAAAAGATGACGTATCGTGAATTATGGAAATGGTTGATGTACAGGTAGACGCCTTGTCCCTGAGATAGTTCCACCCTGTATTTGTTCTTTAAATCCGGGAATTTCCTGATAGCCTTAATGAGTATTCGTTCCGTTGAAAGTGTTTGCAAATTGAATGATGATCAAAGGCAAGCTTACATTTGTCTACCTGTTGTCAGTCCATCATACTGGCTGTGACATATTGTCATATTTTTGAGTCATATTATCGAATGGCACAATCATTGAATAAATGTTTATGTGATTTTAATTTGATTTTTTAAATTTTTAAAATATATATTATGGGCAAAATAATAGGTATCGACTTAGGTACCACCAACTCATGTGTTGCAGTGATGGAAGGTAACGAACCCATTGTGATCCCCAACAATGAAGGGCGCCGGACAACCCCGTCGATTGTTGCGTTTGTGGAAAACGGCGAGCGGAAAGTGGGTGATCCTGCAAAACGCCAGGCAATCACTAACCCGAGAAACACGGTCTATTCCATCAAGCGTTTCATGGGCGAAACCTACGACCAGGTAACCAAAGAAATAGCAAACGTTACCTATACGGTGATCAAGGGCGACAACAACACACCCCGTATTCAGATAGGCGACCGTCAATATACACCCCAGGAAATATCGGCCATCATCCTCCAAAAGATGAAGAAAACTGCCGAAGATTATTTGGGACAGGAAGTAACAGAAGCAGTCATCACTGTTCCGGCTTATTTCAATGATTCACAACGCCAGGCCACAAAAGAAGCCGGTGAAATTGCAGGGTTACAGGTGCATCGTATTATTAACGAGCCTACTGCTGCCGCTTTGGCATATGGTATGGATAAAAAGCACCAGGACATGAAAATCGCAGTGTTCGACCTTGGTGGCGGTACATTCGACATTTCTATTCTTGAATTAGGTGATGGCGTATTCGAAGTTAAATCGACCAACGGTGACACCCACCTCGGTGGTGACGACTTCGACCAGGTGATTATCAACTGGTTAGCAGAAGAGTTCAAGAATGAAAACAGTGGCCTCGACCTGCGTAAAGACCCAATGGCGCTCCAACGTCTGAAAGAGGCTGCCGAAAAGGCAAAAATCGAACTATCGAGTGCTACGCAAACCGAAATCAACCTGCCGTACATCATGCCGGTGGATGGTATCCCCAAGCACTTGGTGAAAACGCTGACCCGTTCGCAATTCGAAAAACTGGCCGATCATCTGATCCAAGCCACCCTCGAACCTTGTCGGAAAGCATTGTCCGATGCAGGTGTTTCCCCTGCCGAAATACACGAAGTAATCCTTGTAGGCGGCTCCACCCGTATCCCTGCTATCCAGCAATTGGTTGAAAAATTTTTCGGTAAAGCGCCCTCCAAAGGCGTGAACCCCGACGAAGTAGTAGCTGTAGGTGCTGCTATTCAGGGCGGCGTACTCACCGGCGAAGTAAAAGACGTGCTTTTGTTGGACGTAACACCGCTTTCGCTCGGTATCGAAACATTGGGCGGCGTGATGACCAAACTCATCGAAGCCAACACCACCATCCCGACTAAGAAAACCGAAGTATTCTCAACCGCATCCGATAACCAGCCATCGGTTGAAATCCATGTACTGCAAGGAGAACGCCCCATGGCAAGCGGCAATAAAACCATCGGACGATTCCACCTGGACGGTATTCCACCAGCCCCACGCGGTATTCCGCAAATCGAAGTGATGTTCGACATAGACGCCAACGGTATATTAAATGTATCAGCACGCGATAAAGGTACCGGTAAACAACAAAGCATTCGTATCGAAGCATCTTCGGGTCTCACCGATCAGGAAATCCAGAAGATGAAGGCCGAAGCCGAAGCCAACGCCGAAGCCGACCGCCAAGCCAAGGAACGCGTCGACAAGATGAACCATGCCGATAGCCTGATTTTCCAAACCGAAAAGCAGTTGAAGGATTTTGGCGACAAGTTGCCTGTCGACAAGAAAGGCCCCATCGAAAATGCTCTTGCCAAACTAAAAGAAGCACATAAAAACCAGGATGTCGCAGGTATCGACGCTGCCACAGCAGAGTTGAATACCGTATTCCAGGCTGCTTCCGAAGAAATGTACCGTGCAGGTGCACAGCAACAGGAACAAGGTCAGCCCAATCCAGGGACAGGCCCGCAATCTGGAGGTAGCAACAACACCGATGAAGTGACAGATGTGGATTTTGAGGAAGTGAAGTAAAGCCCCTCACAAAGCAAATATCAAAAATAGATAGAAAGCGGTAAAACAGAAGTTTACCGCTTTTTGTTGATAATAAATTTTTAACGATACAAAAATGACATACGCAGAGCAAGAAGATAAATTACATCCGAATTTTACAATTGATACAAAATTTGATTTTCGTACTGATGCGAAGGGACAAGATATTGACAGTGCGAGTGCCACGTTGCGGCAATATCATAAGATACTGTGGAGTAAAATACTGCCAAACGGCAAGATGTTTGATTTATCGGACAGTAAGGATGGAACTTATCTGTATCATAAATCAAAAATCGGCGAATTCTTTTTGAGTAGTGACGTCATCTCACGTTCGTATATACATCATAAACGCAAGCAGTGGATAATACAGCAAATTCCAAGCGAAGTTGACGAACTTCATGCTGTGGTTTGTACTGTCGGAGCGTACATAATTTTTCCAAGTAACAGAATTAACAACCGCAATACCATCAATCAGTATCGTGGATGTAACGGTTTGATTGATGACAGATTTGACTTGACATTAGAGTGTATTCGACGATTCTATTCAGGCCAGGCAAGTCCGCTTTATCATACTTTATTGCGATACAAAACTTTTTTTGATTTGTTTGTCGATTTTTGCGGCTATGTGAACTTCTTCTTGTTACAGGATTTAGTTGATGAACAAATGAGAATCAAATTTTATTTGCCTTTTGATGATTTCAAAACTAAACCTGTATTTTCTACCCTTGACGATTATTTGTTGTACAGAAAGAGGGTAATGGAATTTACTAACAAGAGAAATGACAGAATAGCATTATTTGAAATTGAATATAGACAAAAATCAATAAAAAGAAAGTGAATTGGACTTTTCAATACAATAAATTTGGACTGTACAACAAAACAAGCCATTTCCTTTTAGGATAAATATATGTTTCTAATGAACTTGTTTTTACGAAAAATATGGTTGTAATAAGATGATATGCTGTTGCTTTCGGTGATTTCTTTTGCATAAAGTTCAAATGAAATTCGGTTGATGTAATAAATATACGTTACCTTTGCGTATTTTAAATTTCCTTAACCCTCTCATTATGCCCGTTCCCTTATCTTTGGATCTTCGCAAGCGTATCATAGAAGCCAAATTAAGAGGCGATACGCAAGCCAAAATATCATCCGACAAATCGGTCCATACCAGTACCATTACCAAACTGTGGGCTCTTTATTGTGCCACAGGGAATTCCCGTGGCCGGAAACCGGGACTGTCGTCCGAACAGCTTGAACAGGTGCGGGCCGCCATCCTCGAACAGCCCGACATCACACTGCAGGAGTTGAAAGACAGGTTCAGTCTTCCGGTTAGCCTTCCGGCATTGAGTAAAGCCATAAGAAACAGGCTTAAACTGTATTATAAAAAAAACGCTGTACCCCGCGGAACAGCATCGGGAAGAGATCGGAATAAAGCGCGAGGCATGGAAATCCGAACAGCCCGGAATGGATATTGACAGCCTTGTATTCCTTGATGAGAGCAGTATTGATACGGGTATGACCAGGCTGTACGGGCGCGCGGCG
>JAISCQ010000188.1 GCA_031265445.1 Bacteroidales bacterium | reverse complement strand
ATCACAAAATATTTTTCACTGTCGATCAACTCTTCCACGCCCTGCAAGCGGACGGAGGCGTCTATCATGTAATGCTTTGCACTGTTGCAGGGACCTGCCGTATTAAATTCTTTCATCGTTTGATAACCCTAAATTTCTTCTCACAAAAATACATATTATTTTCTAATCCGTTAATTCCGGAAGTTTGATCAGGAAATTGACATTCGTTATTTGACCCTGACAGGTCTGACGACCCTGTCAGGTCAGGCTGCGTAGCTGCTGACAGGGTCTAAAGGTTCTAATTATTCAAATAACGAACTATCCGAAGAAAGGATATGATTTTACCAGGTCAAATTCCGTATCCAGCAAAGCCGTTTCTTCCCGGTTTAACGAGGGGCTGGCCAGTATTTCTTCGATATGGTCGACTGCGAAGAAGAAGCTCTTGAAGTCGCCGGGAGGAATCAGCACGTCCGGTCCGAGTTGAAGCGAATATTTGAGGGCAGCCAGCGCTAACGGTTTATCCGTGAACGTGTCGATCGGTTTGCACCATGCTTTCGGATAGGCGGAATTTTCCCGTTCGGAGCCGTCTTTCCAGTGGCGGTGAATCAGCGGCTTGATGGCCAGCAGCCCGGTTCCGCGCCGGGCTGCTTCCCTGCACAGGTTCGTGCCCATCCCACAGTATTTATTCATCATCCAGTTGAGCGGAAACATGACCGTATCGAAGTCGTACAGTTCCAGCGCTTTCAAGGCTATTTCTTCCGAATGGGCCGTGATGCCGAGTTTGCGTACCTGCCCTTCCTCCCTGGCTTTGATCATCAGTTTCATCACCCCGTCCGGGCCAAAGGCGCGGTCGATGTCTTCCTGCTTCGACAGGCCGTGCATCTGGTACACGTCGAAGTAGTCGGTATGCAACAGTTCCAGAGAGCGTTCAAAGTCTTTTTTCGCCTCCTCGTACAGTCGCTGTCCGGTCTTGCAGGCGAGGTAAACATTTTTGCGGAAGGATTTCAGGGAGTTGCCCAGTTTCTCCTGTGCGTCCTGATAGCCGGGCGCTACGTCGAAATAATTGATTCCCCGGTCGATCGCCCACGCTACATAGTTGTTGGAAGCAGCCTGTCCGTCGCTCATCGACACGATTCCGCCGTATCCTACAGGAAAAACTTCGAATCCCGTTTTCCCCAGTTTCCGCTTGATCCCGCTCGTTCGTCCCTGTTCCCTGCCGAATGTTCCGGACACGCTTCTCATACTGCCCAGAACTGTGACCGTTGCTGTTTTTTTGATAAAATTCCGCCTTTCCATTTTGATAAAATTATTAAAGTACGATGACAAATGTAGGGATATTTCATGAAAAGGGAATAATTTTTAATTTTTCGCTTGTCAGTCCACTTTTTTAGCGAAGACAATTTACGTAAAATTCCGTTCCTTTTTGATGATCTCGTAAGCGTGCGTCAATTGCTGGAACTTGTCATTTGCAGCCTTTTTCAGTTCATCACCAAGGTATGCTACCTTGTCGGGATGGTATTTGATGGCCATATTGCGGTACGCCTTTTTGATATCGATGACGCTGGCTGAGCGATGGACGCCTAAGATACCATATGCTGCAATAATTGAGTCCTCTTGCACGATCATCGACCCGACCGACCGTTTGTCGCTCACGGTAACCCTAAGACCCTTGGTAATGACATGGAGCATGTTTTGTTCCGCTTCGGTCACATGCCCGTTGACATTCGCCAGGTTATACAGGAAATGGATCAGTTGCAGCCGCGACGAATAGTCGAGATTATTACGGATTTGTGTACAAACATTGTCTAACGGGATATTTTGTTTCAGGATTTCTCTTAACAGCGTAAGGGCTTTTATAGCTTCTTTTTCACCGAAGTTTTGATTCAGAAAGCGTTTTACATAATCCAATTCCGACTTAACCACCGGTTTTTCGGCCTTCATGATAGCGGCAATCAGCATCAGCAAACTGGTTGCAAAATGGCCCATCTTTTTTTTCCTGCCCGGTCTGCGAAAGATACGTATTTCAAAGCTATCGTAAACCGTCCCGGCTACAAAGCCTAATATACCGCCTAACGGTCCGCCGAATACCCAGCCTAAACCGCCGCCTATCCATTTAACAAAATTTCCCATAGTTTTTAGTGAAGAGTTTAGAGTGAAGAATTATATGTAATATATATATGTACTCTTCACTCTTCTCAGTTCTTCACTCTTCGCTTTTTTATTCGAGCAAAGTCCAGACTACGGTCAAGCCGGCTGTTACGATGGATACCATGCTCATCAGTTTAATCAGGATGTTCAAACTCGGTCCCGACGTATCTTTAAAGGGATCGCCCACTGTATCGCCTACAACAGTTGCTTTGTGCACATCCGAACCTTTACCTCCGAAGTTTCCTTCTTCCACATATTTCTTGGCATTGTCCCAAGCGCCGCCGGCATTAGCCATAAATACAGCCAATACAAAACCGGCGCCCAAGCCGCCAACCAGCAATCCCATCACACCGGCCACACCAAAGATAAGCCCGGTAATAACCGGCACTAAAATAGCGAGGATAGAAGGAAGCAACATTTCCCTCTGCGCACCGCGAGTCGATATTTCCACGCACCGGGCGTAATCAGGAGTAGTTTCCCCGGTAAGAATACCTTTAATTTCACGGAATTGGCGGCGCACTTCTTCCACCATGCTTTGTGCGGCGCGTCCCACGGCATTCATCGTTAAGCCGCAGAAGAGGAAAGCCATCATCGAACCAATGAAAACACCCACCAGTACGTTGGGGTTCATCAGGTTGATCTGGTAATAATTCATCATGTCGATAATGGATGCTTTTGCAGTTTCAACAGTTGAACCGTCGGCAAATGTCAAAAATTCCTGTCCTATATGCTGTAGCGCTATTTTAATTTCTTCGATGTACGATGCCAGCAAGGCCAATGCAGTCAAAGCGGCAGAACCAATGGCAAATCCCTTGCCGGTGGCAGCGGTAGTATTTCCCAAAGCGTCCAAAGCATCGGTACGTTTGCGGACTTCCGGTTCCAGTTTGCTCATTTCGGCGTTACCGCCGGCATTGTCGGCAATGGGTCCGTATGCGTCGGTTGCCAGGGTAATACCCAGCGTGGAAAGCATTCCCACAGCGGCAATACCGATACCATACAAACCGAGGCTAAGGTTTTGAGCCGACATCATGTGGGCTACATCAAACTTGATGGCGCAAAGGAAGGCCATGATAATAGCAATACTAATGGTGATGACCGGAATAGCCGTAGAGATCATACCCAGACCAAGCCCTGAAATGATAACGGTTGCCGGCCCTGTCTTGCCGCTTTCCGAAACCCTTCTGGTCGGTTTATACGAATGCGAGGTATAATATTCGGTAGATTGCCCGATGATGACGCCTGCTACCAGGCCGGAAATAACAGATAATGAAATGCCCCACCAGTTTTCAATTTGCAGAACATACAAAATCCCGAATGTAGCGGCGGCAATCAAAACAGAACTGGTATTCACGCCACGTCCCAAAGCGCCGAGCAATTGTTTCATATTGGCGCCTTCCCGGGTACGAACCAGGAAGATACCAAAAATGGAAAGTACGATGCCCACAGCGGCAATCAGCATCGGGGCAAATACGGCTTTCATTTGCATATCGGTATTCGTAAAGAAAGCCGAAGCTCCTAAGGCAGCCGTTGCCAGGATGGAACCGCAATAGCTTTCGTACAGGTCGGCGCCCATACCGGCTACGTCGCCCACGTTATCACCCACGTTATCGGCGATGGTTGCGGGGTTGCGCGGATCATCTTCGGGAATGCCGGCTTCCACCTTACCTACCAGGTCGGCGCCCACGTCGGCTGCCTTGGTATAGATACCGCCCCCCACACGGGCAAACAAAGCCTGCGTAGAAGCGCCCATTCCGAAAGTCAACATCGTTGTGGTGATGATTACCAGGTTTTGTGCCACAGTAGCATCATAAAAAACATTCAATAATAAAAACCACAAGGAGATATCCAGCAGGCCCAAGCCTACCACAGTCAGGCCCATCACGGCGCCTGCACGGAAAGCGACTTTTAAACCACTATTAAGGGAATGACGGGCAGCATGAGCGGTACGGGCCGAAGCATACGTAGCGGTCTTCATGCCAATGAATCCCGCCAAACCTGAGAAAAAACCGCCGGTGAGGAAAGCAAAAGGAACCCAACCGTTTTGAATGTGAAACCCGTAAGCCAGGATGGCAAAAAATATGGCCAAAATCACAAATACGATCAGTACTACTTTGTACTGCTGTTTCAAATAAGCCATTGCTCCCTTGCGGACATGGGAGGCAATTTCTTTCATGGTGTCGGTACCCTCGCTTTCTTTCATGATACTTTTGAAAAAGTAATAAGCGAAACCCAAAGCTAACAATGACGCAGCCGGGACAAACCAAAATAATGGACTCATACGATTAATTTTTGATAAAAAATTTGATCAATAAATAATTATCTGGGATAACAAATCTAACCCAGATTAAAAAAAACAAACGACAAATTTATGGAATTTCTTTAAAACAACAATAAAAATTATTTCAATTCATGCTCTTTTTTGAGGTCTCTCAAGCAAATCCGAAACCCGTATGATGCGGAGAATTGATGATGCCGCTTTGCTTCTTGGGTTCCGGCGCGTCGGCTTGGGGTTCCTTCTTTTTTGGGAGGCGCTGTCAAAAAAAGAATGAACCAAAATTGACAAAAAATTTTGATAGTTCAGGATATTCCGGTTTCTTTGCTGGCTCAAATTTAATGCAGTCAAATGAATATTTCGAAAAACAAAGTAGTATCGTTGTCTTACGAGCTACGCCTGGACGGCAAAGATGGCGAAATCATAGAAACAGTGGGCGCCGATCGTCCGCTGGTGTTCATATTCGGTACCGATAGCCTGGTTCCCGGGTTCGAACGCAATATCGAAAACTTGAAAATCGGCGATCATTTTGCTTTTCTTTTGGGATGCGAAGAAGCATACGGACCTGCACTCGAAGAAGCGATGGTGGAAATCCCGAAAACGTCCTTCATCGTGGACGGCGAAATTGACAACGATATGCTGTTCGAAGGCAACACCATACCCATGACCGATTTGCAGGGAAACCGCTTGAGCGGCGTAATAGCCGAAATAAAGACCGACTCGGTAATGGTGGACTTTAACCATCCGCTGGCCGGCGACGATCTGTTCTTCGCAGGTGCTGTGGTAGGGGTTCGTGAGGCCACAGCCGAAGAACTGGCGCAGAGACATATTCATGCCGATTGCTCATCGGGTGATTGCGGCGGATGCAGCGGATGCTGCGGTTAATTTCTACATGAACCCATGTTTGACCATATACAACCCGAAAATGTTCTGTTCTTAGACATTGAAACAGTGCCTCAATGTCCGGATTTTTGCCGATTGGATGAAGCAATGCAGCATTTGTGGGAGCAGAAAGCCGCATCGATATGCAAGGATGGACAAACTCCCGGCGACATGTACGAAAGAGCCGGAATATATGCCGAATTTGGTAAAATCGTCTGCATCTCCGTGGGTTTTGCCTACCATATCGCCGGCGGGCAGTTAGCTTTTCGGTTGAAATCATGCTTTGGGGATGACGAATCGGAATTGTTGAAGGAATTTTCGGGAGTGATCGACCGGTTCGCAACGCAACATTTCAATATGCTTATATGCGCCCACAACGGCAGAGAATTTGATTTCCCGTATATTGCACGGCGCATGCTGATCAATGGAATCGTCCTGCCTGCCGCTTTCGATATTGCCGGGAAAAAGCCATGGGAGGTACCTTTTCTCGATACCATGGAGCTATGGCGGTTTGGTGACTACAAAAACTACACTTCGCTGAAAGTGCTCACGCATATTTTCGGTATTCCTTCGCCCAAGGATGATATCGACGGAAGCCAGGTGGCAGGCGTGTACTGGCAGGAAAAAAACTTGCACAGAATTGTTCGTTACTGTGAGAAGGACGTATTGGCTATTGCTCAGTTACTGCTTCGTTACAAGGGCATGAAACTGATTGACGCGGAAAACGTAAGTTCGACTACAGGGTAAAGAAATGACATTTTTTTAAAGGTTTACTTATCAGACAGGTGATGAAACTTTATTTCCGCGAAACAGGCCAAGGCTTCCCGCTCATCATCCTGCACGGTTTGTATGGCAGTTCGGATAACTGGTTGACCATTGCCCGCGAACTTTCGGTAAATTTCAGGGTTATTGTCCCCGACTTGCGCAATCACGGTCGGTCGCCGCACAGTTCCGAACAGTCCTATCCTGCCATGGCAGCCGATGTTCTGGAGTTGATGGACGATCTGGCCATAGGACAATGTTTTGTGATGGGCCACTCCATGGGCGGTAAAACGGCCATGTACCTGGCATCCGGCGTACCTCGCAAAATTGCGAAATTGGTAATTGTCGACATCTCCCCGCTCAATTATTCCATGCTTACAGGTTATTCGCCACTGGCGCTGGAACATTTGAACATAGCCGATGCCCTGCTGCACACCGACCTGCAACAATACGCACGGCGTAAAGATGTGGAACAGTCGTGGGCTGCAAAGATTCCCGAGACAAATACACGGCGTTTCCTGCTCAAGAACATACAGCGCGATGACAGAAATCATTATACCTGGAGAATCAATATCCGTATTATTGTACAAAACCTTCCGAACATACTGAATGGCATGGACGACCTTGGCCTGGACAACGGAAATCGGGTAGAAATACCGGCGCTGTTCGTAAAAGGCGAACGGTCGCCGTATATACATCCGGAAATATACCCTTTCATCCGCCGGGCTTTTCCCAACGCGCAAATAGTTACCATACCCGAAGCAGGCCATTGGCCGCATGTTGAAAAACCGGATATATTCCTGAACGAATTGATTCGATTTTTATCCACAAATTAACACGAACTTATTTTAAGGACGTTCATCATGCTCATTCGTGTCATTTTGATCCTCTATTTCCGCTTGTTTTCGTCGAGGATGCGGTAAATTACCTCCATTTGTGATGCGGTTAATTGTCCTGGGGCGGTCAGGTGCGCTTCATCGATGGATGCGAATGTGAAATCGGCGCCAAGGAACGGTGCGGCCATACGCGTGATCTTACCGGCTTCGCCCATGGCAAAAGCTACCAGGCCGCTGTGCCGGCTGTAGAGCGACATGATCCGGGCGCAATCGGCAGGGGAGTTTGCTGTTACGGCCAGTTTCACACAGTCGGCGCCCATCGCCGTCGAGCGTTTGATGATCCGGTTCAGGGTGTTGATGTCAGGAGTTGATTCGAAATTATGGTACGAGATGATGATCTTGCACCGGTACTGTTTGGCCAGGTCTACCAGCGCCTGACGGTAACCGGGTTCGGCTTCGTACTCAATATCCGCATAAGTAGCCCCTGCGCGTATAGCTGCTGCCAGAAGTACCGTACGGTCATGTTCCGTATGGTTGCCGGGTCGGCAGGTTGCTATCCATTGGCGGCAGTGCATGGCTAATGTTTCTATCTTTTCGGGATCGGGTTTTATCAGGTCCATGCGGATCTCCACCAACGGCCATGCCGAAGCCAATTGCAGGCATGTCCCGAAAGGTATCCTGCCAAGGCTTACACAAATCTTACGGTTCATTGTACAGACTTTTCTACCTGCGAATAATATTTCATGAACTGCATTCGCCCGTATGTAGCAGGCGAATCGGTTTCGAAGCCATTCATTTTTCCTGCAAACTGGTCGATATAATTGTATCCCTTTCCGGCCATCCATGTTTCCAGCTCGTTCAGCATAACGACTACCTGCTCCAGCCCATTGTTGTACAGGGTCGATACGATTTGCGTTGCAGCGCCGCCGGCCAGCAGTATCTTGATTACATCGCGGCCGCTGTGCACGCCGGTTGAGGCGCATAAATCGCACGGAACCGAGTCTGATTTCAAGGCGATCCAACGCAGGGTATTCGATAGCTCGGCCGGAGTACTGAAGATATTCGCAGCCACCACCTGCATGTTATTGATGTTGATGTCGGGGCTGAAAAAGCGGTTGAACAGCACGATTCCGTTAACGCCCATTGCGGCGATGTTGTCGATCACGCGGCTGAGATCGGCAAAGTACTGGCTGATTTTAACGGCTACAGGGATACTCACGATAGAGCATACTTTATGGATGATATCCAGGTGCAACTGTTCGACGTCGGCTGCCGATAGCGCCGGATTGAGAGGTTGCACGGCAACATTCAGTTCAATGGCATCGACGCCTGCATCCTGCAACTTGGCGGCAAATGATGTCCACCCGCTTGCCGAAACACAATTGATGCTGGCAATGACCGGGATATGCAATTTCTTCTTGGCCTCGCGAATGGTTTGTACATAATCCGACACGTATTCGCTGCGGATGTGTGTATCGATATAGTCGAACGTTTCGGAATGCTGGAGATAGATCAGGCTGCTTTTGCTTGCCTTTTGCCGTTGATAGTCAGCATCGAGATAGATTTGTTCCTCGAACAGTGATTTCATGACTACGGCAGCAACACCGCTTTCTTCCAACCGTTGGAGATCGACGATAGAATGCGTCAGTCCCGAACTTCCTGCAATGATAGGGTTTTTCAGGTTCAACCCCATGTATTTTACTGATAATTCCGCCATGTTTCTTAGTTTGAAGTTTAAAGTTACCAACATAAACAATAAACCCGAAGTATTTGTTGCTTATTCCCTTTTATCTTGATGACTTATTCCCTTTTATCTCATCCAGGTACATTTGTATGGTTTTTTCGAGGCCAAAATACAACGCATCCGAAATGAGTGCATGCCCGATGGAAACTTCGTCGATAAAGGGTATTCGATCAATCAGGAACCTCAGGTTTTCCAGGCTCAGGTCGTGCCCCGCATTGATTCCCAAGCCCAGGGACTGTGCCAGTTTTGCAGCTTCGCAAAACGGATATACCGCGAGTTCTTTGTTTTTCGGATAATCGTGTGCATAAGGCCCCGTATACAGTTCGATCCTGTCGGTTCCGGTTTTGGCTGCCGCTTCGATGAACCGGGACTCGGCGCCAATGAAAATGGAGGTCCTGATCCCCATTTGTTTCAAGCTTTTCACAATATCCCGCAGAAAATCCTGATGCGCAATAGTGTCCCAGCCCGAATCGGAGGTAATGGCATGTACGTCATCGGGGACAAGGGTCACCTGGTTCGGCTTCACTTCGAGCGCCAAACGCATGAACTGTGAGGTCGGGTTGCCTTCGATGTTCAACTCAACAGCCAACTTACCCCGCAGGTTACGGACGTCCTCGTAGCGGACATGCCGTTCGTCGGGCCGTGGATGAACCGTGATACCCTGAGCGCCGAATTTTTCGCAATCGACCGCTACCTGTATCACATCCGGAATGTTACCCCCCCGCGCATTGCGAATGGTGGCTACCTTGTTGATATTGACGCTTAATTGTGTCATCAGATGAAAGATTAAAATTAAAAGATTAAAGTTTAAGGTTCGAAGTTCCGGATATATGATCCGAAACTCGAAATTCGGAACTGAATTATCCGCCTGCTTTTTTTGCTTTATAGCCTTTTTGTAGCAACAGTTGCAGGATTTTATCGCGGAAATCGCCCTGCACCAGTATTTCGCCATCCTTGGCCGATCCACCTGCGCCGCATTTGGATTTTACTTCCCTGGCCAGGTCAGTCAGGTCGTTCGGCGTTCCTGCAAAGCCGGTGATCAGCGTCACCGATTTGCCGCCACGGTTTTTCCTGTCCAGCATCACCCGCAGATGCTGCTGAGCCGGCGGAAGCGTTTCCTGCTCTTCCGGTTCGTCATATTGATATTGAAAATCGGGATTTGTGGAATATACGATATTGATCTTGTTTTTCGACTGTTGCTTAACCATTTGCTTGTTTTGACAATAAATACGAATAGACGTGCAAATGTATATAAAAAGTTTCAAGTTCAATCAATCGGGACGGGGCTGTGGTAGAAGTTGTGGCAGTTCTGACCTGTCAGGGTCAAAAAAACCGGTAAAAAAAATCTCCTAAAACAACAATAGACAACCTAACGGTGAAGGTAAAATGAAAAAGGCAATTCTGTTCATAATCATTGCAATGTGTATCGCTGTGCCGGACTTCGTGTCCGCGCAGCGATACCTTCCCGGAATGCGCGGCATACAGGTTACCGCGGGTTTAGCCGTAAAAGACGGATTTCATTCCGGTATTGCCTTTTCGACTTATACAAAGCGTGCCGACCGCTGGGTCTTCGGTGCGGAGTATCTCGAAAAACGACATCCGTATAAGGAGATAACCATCCCGCAATCACAGTTTACGGTAGATGCGGGATATTATCTGAAATTTCTTTCCGACTGGCGCAAAACGTTCTTTCTTTCGCTGGGCGCTTCGGCGATGGCAGGATATGAAACAATCAACTGGAATAGCAAATTGCTTTCAGACGGTGCAACAATCAATAATGCGGATGCTTTCCTTTACGGCGGCGTTTTGACTCTCGAAGCGGAAATTTATCTCGCGGACAGGATTGTACTGCTTCTGAATACTCGTGAACGGCTGCTTGCCGGTTCTTCCGTCGGGAAATTCCAAACGCAGGCAGGATTGGGAATTAAGTTTATAATCAATTAAATTACAACGAAATGAAAAAGACATTATCATACTTTTTATACACGATGCTCATTGCCTGCATCGTCTGCGCCTGTAATAACAATCTTGATATTGTACAGGATTACGGATACCGCATTGAAACGCTTCCATTGCCGAAAAGAATCAAACAGGATGAAACGGTGGCGCTGGAGTTCTCCATCGTACGTGAAGGGTATTACAAAGAGGCCGCATACAGATTTCGATACTTTCAGAGTGAAGGGGAAGGAACATTGAGTTACAAAGGTAAAGTCCTTCCGGTAAACCGGTTTCAGGAAATCACCAGCGACAATTTCGTTTTGACCTATCAGTCCCGGTGCGACGACCAGCAACAGTTGGACTTCGTTTTTGTAGAAAACACTTCCGGCAGGCAGGTAGAGTACAGCATCCTGTTCTCAAGTGAACAGACTGAAAAGGAGCCGGAATGAACCCTCTCACCGACCGGGAAAAATGGGATGTCCGGAAGATTGCGGAAAACAGCAATCACTATTCATCCTTACCCGAACATCACAGGACGGCTGCCGTTTCAATGGCAGCCGTCCTCGCCTCGGGGCACAATCTGGAATATGTGCCGGAAACGGTTATCAATAAGGAAATATGCCGCGTTGCCCTGAACTCAAAGAATGTGGACTGTACGGTTTTACCTCACATTCCATATTCCGATGTGCAGAAAGAGGGAATACAACGGTTTTCCGGCAATACTCCGGCATTTGTTATGTACAGTTTTGTGGACATAACGGATGCTAAAACGGCATGGGAATCCGTCAAAGCCGATGCGTACTGCCTGCAGTTTATCCCCGAAAAACTGATAACGGCAGACCTTTGCAAAATGGCTTTGCAGCATCCGGACACGGATAAAAAAGTATTGGGGTTTATCCCGGAAAAATTTCGCACTCCAGAAATTGAATAGATGGCTAAAGAACGGTTTCCCGACAAGGCAGTAACGCAGAAAGAAATATCTCTGCCTTTCCATAAAAAAGCGAGAGGATTATAATGAACAGCGGACGGCATTGAAAGGCTGTCCGCTGTTTTTCCAACTTCGCATTAATATTCATTTCCTTCGATATTTTGCACCGGGGATAACACAAATAACTGAGAATAAACGCCGTTTTTCCCCTGTTGAAAAGATTTTTGAAACGGCTTTTTTGCTACTTTTTTCTTCCGCCCGATGCTCATGGAAAAAAGTAGTCCGGGCGGGTTTCCCCACCCTGACTGCTGTCGTTTTATGCTGTTATCTGTTTCTCGAATAACCGACTGTTTTTCTTGACAAGATTGATAATTTGGTCGTGATATTCGCTATTTTGATTACAATGACCTTTGCATTGAACAACCTGCATTTTGAACAGCGAAAACTCAACCGTTTCCAGGCGTTGACCGTCCATACAGGCGGAAAGTATAAGGCTGTCAGGCTTTAAATGATATTCGTTAGTAAACACGCATGTGTGCATTGCGTCGCCTTCCTGCATGATTTCTTCCACGCTTTCGAGTACCCGGACATTAATCCGTCCGTCCGAAAACTGAATGCCAAAGAAGTTGGATTTCATTTCTTTGTAAATTGTTTCATCTTCCAAAGCCTTTTTTCTTGCCTGTTCCCGGCGTTCATTTTCCTGCCACTCTCTTTTTTTCTTCACATACCGGTCATGTTCGGCGTTCAGGTCGGCGGGACAAACGTATTTGGCACTGTGCAAATCCTTTCCGAAAAAGCGCAATAAGTCAATATAATCGCGCCATAAGGAAGCGTCATCGACAATGTAACCGTTTCGGATACAGATACGTATTGACGCCCAATAATTGTCGATACGGTTAAAACCGTTACCCGCGAAAAATTTCAACAGGTCTGTCTGTCCCGCTTTCAACAGAGTTTCGGCTCTGCTGTCCGAAAGGAGTGCATGGAACAAGTCGAACGGTGAAAGTCCGTACAACTGTTTTTCGTACCCGCTTCGCCCAAGTTCGGGAATTAACCGCTGACGCGGATAAACGGAAGTCGGTATAATATTGTACAGCGGTTTTTCGGGACGGATTTCAAGCGTACTCGAAAAAGTCCATGTATCAACGAAATAACCCATTGGTCTTAATTTTGCCACAGTAACATGTTTGCCGTTTCCGGCTATCCACCGCTGCACTACTTCCGAATGAAAGTATCGTACTTTTTCGCCAGCTTTGGCATACGATTGCAGATAAAAGAAGCGCAGCACCTGAAAACCCTCACAGACGGTGATAATGCAGAAATATTCGTTTTGTCTGAACACCTGTTTCCTTGTGTCGGCTATTGTCAGTTTTGTGCCACAATGGGGACATGCACACTGTTTTTCGACTGTCCTGTCCGTCCATTCATGCCCGCACTCCAGACACGAAACAATGCCCTTTGCCGTTCTTCGCCCGGTATGCTGCATACAGTTCCGGTACGCCCATTCTGTTTGTGCTTCGGTTACCGGCGGCAATATCCTGCTTGCCGCCAGTACCTGCATTTGAAATTTATTCTTCGGTTTCATCTTAAAAGAGGCTTAACTGATTATTTACTTCGGTTTTATTGGACTTTTTTTGAGGCTGTTTCAACCGGTTGTACGCCTCGTTCTGAACCCGCTGTATGGCGTTCTTACGCGCCTGTTCCTTTTCCTCTGCCGTCAATTCCACGACGTGATTAACCGCGACATTGCAGTTAACCGGATTGCCGGCATTAATATTATCCTCTGTGTAATAGTGAATTGCCATGCCGTAGATTTCATCATCGGCAAAACCGTTGCACCCGCTTTTTTGCACCGTATTGAGAATGTATGTAATACAGCCGTCAATATTCTTTTGCGGTTTCCTGTACGAAACAGCAAACAGTTCATCGGTTGCGGCTTGCTGTTCCAAATAATTTTGGATTGTTCTCTTAAAAATTTCTGTTGATTTCATATTTTACTTTGTTATTAAGGGGAGTGGGGGTTTTTTCCCTCCTCCCCTGTTTAATACTGTTGTTTAACTGCTGATTATTTTATATCCGTTCCAAATGTCTCATTTAATTGATTTGTACTTACAGAATACTGCATCTCATTATCGGGGTCGTTGATATAATAGCCCAAACCGCTTATCTCTGTTAATTGAGTAGCGTTGGCGCCATATTCAATAATCGGAAGTATTTTTTTCCAATCGCCTGACTTTTCACCTTTTACAAATTCATGCCTGTAACATTGGAAGGGTACTATCATGACATTATTTGTGTCTTTTGTCGGTACTGTCTTTAAGGCTTCGACCATATTAAATATTTTCTCTAAATGGCTTTCCCTTTCCCTGTCGTCAGTCATATCGACACGTTCATAATACTCCGGAAATTGATGCAATTCAGGCTTCCTTTTGAAAAGTTGTACGAGAAATATCTTTTTCGTATAATCGAACGAAACATCAAAATATCCTTTACTCTGTATTTCCAATAACGCTGTAATAATCCGGTTAATTTTTGCTTTCATCGCTGTAATTATTTAATCATTTAATGATTAATAAAATTATTTTATTTCCGTTCCAAACATTTGATTGAATGTTGATACGATTTCATCTCTTGAGAAAAAATCCCAACTGATTGCCACGACATGACAGGGTTCTACGTTTCCGATTTGATAGCCCATTTCGCTTTTTGTCAGACGTTTATTGTCCTGTATTCTCTTCAGCGTACTCGGAAACAGTCTCGCAAAATTTTTCTTTTGCAGCCATTTATCCCGCTTTTCCCTACACTGTTCCAAAGTGGGTGCAACTGTCGAAAATAATTCGCCTTTTTTTGTACGGTAATCATATTGATAAAATACCGTGTTAGAGCGGTGTACGGGTCGAAATGTCGTATAATTTTCTTCGCCCGCCCTGCAAACGGAATGACCGTTTTGATTGATAGAATTTACTGTATTCATGTTCTTTAATTTTGTGGGGGCGGGGATATTCCCACCCCCTGTTAATGCTTTTATTTAATTATTAATTCTTTGACTGTAATTCAATTGTGTCATTTTTATTCTGTTTTGTTGATTTCGTAATCGACAAAATACAGCATGTTATTATCCGGGTCGTTGAGGTAATATCCTGAACCGTCTATCAACATGGATTGAGTTGCATTGTCTCCATATTCAATAACTGGAAGTATTTTTATCCATTTGCCTGACTTTTCACCATTTACAAATTCCTGTTTGTAACATTGGAAAGATGTTATCATGACATTGTTTGTGTCTTTTACCGGTACTGCTTTTAAGGCTTCGACCATGTTAAATACCTCATCTAATTTGCCTTCCTCACCTGGCAACTCGATGCTTTCATAATATACCGGAAGTTTTTGCAATTCAAATTTCCCTTTGTAAATTCTTAATCGGAAAAAATTTCCTTCATAGATTAAAGATATATCGAAATATCCTTTACGCTGTAATTCCAACAACGCTGTAATAGTCTGACTGACTTTTGTTTTCATTGCTATAATTATTTAACTGTTAATAAATTCTTTATTTCCTGTTCTTTGGACTTTGAGAAAATCCAGCCCGCTTTTTTTGTTCCCCCGTGCGTCAATTTCGGATTAAACCGTCCGCCCAATGCCTTTAACCGGTCTTTAACCTGACGTGTATCGCCGAATACGGCTAATGCCTTTTCCGAATAATCCACTATCACAAAATCGCCTGTAATGGCTTCTTTTGCTCTGTCCGCTTCCGCCTGAACCTTCACGCAAATATTGGCTTCTTCGCCTGCTGTAAGGGCATAACGTTCAATGAACTGTTCACGGCTTCCGTACCTCTCCTTTTGGATTGTCCAGCCGTGATATTTGCTTTCGCCCAGATAATAACCCGCACCCATCGAATACTTTTCCCGGTGTTCGTAATCCCTGTTTTCTTCCGCCAAATGAGCCGTTTCTTCAAAGTTGGCTGCAACTTTTCGCATCTCCGGAAACAAGTCCCTTGTATGCGCGGAAAAGCCCAAAATGACCGTCCGTTGAGTGCGGTATCCGTAATAATCGGTCATGCCGTCACTTTCGTCTTCGTGCAGTTCAGCAACGATTACTGCCTGCACATCATCGGGAACAATCGCCTCAAGCCGTTCACGTCCAATGGCTTTCAACTGTTCGTCACGTTCCTGTTGTTGCTGCTTTGCTGCCTGTTCGGTTTGCCTGTTCCGCTCCGCTTCACTCCGCAATATGGCGACCTCGAAAGCGTCCATGAATTGCGGATTTTCATCATCGAAATAATACCCGATGCCGAATTTCTGCGACAATGGACGGATTAAATCGCACTGCCCGAATGTTTTTGTTCGCAGGTTTATCAGTTCGTAGGACAATCCCCATTGCGTACCTGTAATGTCATACACTACGTAACGGTCATCTTCGTATCCGTTCATTTGGATAATTTGATTTTTTTCTACTACTTGCTTGTCGGTGTCGTACTTTACGTTTGCACCCAATAAAAATACTTTTGACATATCTGTAAATTTTATATTATTAATAATGAGATAATTCCAATAAGAATGAAGATGGAAACCGCCGTAAACACGATAGATAAAACCAACCCGAATAAACGCATTACAAGCCTCAAAACCCTGTAGCCGAGATATACCCCCACCACAGCGGAGAAAGAAGCCCCAAAGAAGCGTATCAGCATGATAACCGCCACTAACCCAAGCAACCCCAACCAAATTTTATGATGATTCCAGAGGAGGGAGTTTTGTTTTCTTATTTTTTCTTCGTTTCGCATAATCATGACTTTTTTTTACTTCATGCGTCATCCGTCGTCGGTCGTTTATTGTTTCAGGGCAACAACGGTGTAGGGTTTAAGGCTGTCAAGATTTTTACGAAAAATACTACCCGCAGGTGTGGAGATTTTTTGTAAAACCCGCAGGGCTTGACCTTGACGGCCTGTTAAGAACCCGTAAACACCTTTGCCCGTGAACAATAACCCGACAAAGGATGTTACGGTAAGAATTTTGAGGAATGATTAATGCAAAGGAAACGGAGAAAAAATACAGCATTTATAATATGAGATGCGAGGTTTGAAGCCGAGCCGGAAGGAAGAAAAGGATTGAAAGTTATCGCCCAAAGCGATAATCCGCAAGTGTACAGTTTAATGTAACGCAGTGGTTTATACTGTACTCTTGCCTCTTGTCGTGCCGAAGGACTTGCCCTGACGCTGTGAGTGAAGCCCCGCCATTTCTGCCCGACAAAGGAGGGACAGGAAAATGGCGGGGATGGAGCGGCAGCGGCAGGGTGTGTCCGCCGGCACAAAATAAAAAAGCCCGGCACGGGGTCGGGCTGTTGATAACTGATTTGTTTATATTCAGTTATAGCATGGCGGTGCAATCCATATTATTTTGTACTGTTGCGGCTTATCCTTCTTTTGAAGGTGTTTCCGCAAGGAACAGTTGACAAAATCCCGGAAGATTTTCGCTTCAAAGGATGCTATCCGGTAACTCAAAAAAATGAGGACTTCCATGTTGTAGTACAGGCACTGTCTTTCAACTTCTTTGTAAGTGTACCTCTGATTGTATGTACAGTCTTCTTCCCAAAGTAATCGGGACTTAAAAATACTGCGAAGATTGGCTTCCACTTTTTGCGGAAAGCAATTAAACAGCTTCGCAATCTGATATTTGTTCAGCCACAGCGTATTATTTGCCAGCTGCGCTTCGACCGAAGGCGCTTTGCCTTCTTCATTGATAATTTTAATATATCCGGTTTCCATGACTGTAAAGTTTAAAATTAGACCGTTAATTTGATTTCTTCGCTTATGGATTCATTTTCCGCAAAGACAGAACTTCCGCTGTTATTTTCCAGACTGTCAAGAAAATAATCCATCAAAAATACATAAAAGTCGCGAAACGTTTTGGGTTTGTCTTCCCTGCTTTCGACTTCCGAAACGAAAGACTGTTTTTCGATGTTCGACAGTCTGTTCCACACTTTTGCAGTAAGGTTTTCCCAGATAACGTCCGACGCCTTGCCGGCAGCTATTTTCAGGGATTTCAGTACACTTTCAACGGTTACTTCTTCCTGTCCGGTCAGGTATTGCAGTTTCATGTCCAGATTCTTAACGCTTCCGGCGAATGCGCCCATTTCATGGCTGACCTTTTTATCCGTAACGCGGGCGTAAATCTGTGTCGTGTTTATGTTGGTGTGTCCCAGCATTTTACTCACACTTTCGATGGATACCCCCTTCGTCAGGGCTTGTGTGGCAAAGGTGTGCCTCGCCAAATGCGATGATACATTTTTATCAATGCCGCATAACTGCGCTACTTTTTTCAGTAAAATGTTATAATTCACGATGTCAAAAACAGGGAGCGCCAGGTCTCCTTTCGCTTTTCCCCTGTATTTTTCCAGAATTATTTTCGGAATGTTCAACACGGGAATATTGTATTCCGTACCGGTCTTCTCGCGTTTGCCTCTTATCCACAGTTTGCCGTCAAAAGAAGGTTGTATGTGTTTGTTCGTAAGATGTTTAACGTCGGTATATGCCAGTCCGGTGAACGCGCAGAAAATAAAAATGTCGCGGGCCTGTTCCTGCCGGTTGTCTTCAAACCGGAAATCAATCATCGTCTCCAGTTCCGATTGCGTTAAATAACCCCTGTCCACTTTTTGCCACTGAAGTTTAAATTCTTTGAACGGATTCCTGTAAATCCATTCTTTATTCAGGGCGATTTCGATGATGTGCCGGAACTTTTTCATCATGGTAACGACTGTATTTTTTGACCAGCCGTTTGCAAAAAGATAAACTTCCAGGTCGCCAAGAAACTGAAGATTTACTTCTTTGACGGGAATGTCGTGCAGATTGTATTTGTGCAGGATAAAATCGGCGACAGTCCGGCGAACGATACAATACTTGCTAAATGTAGATTTGCTTAGATTGATGCCAATCTGCAATTTCCGCTCACCGTTATGGCTGTCAAACAGTTCCAGCAAGGTCTGCTGTCTGGCTTCAATGCCCAGGAAAACATTTCTGATTTTCTCGGCGGTAACATAACTGTCGCGTTCCTGCAATTCTCTATATACTTTGTATATAGCCGCTTTTGTGTTCTCGACGAGGGCGTTGGTTTTGACGGCGTCCGCCGTCCGTCCGGTTGCCTTGCCTGCTTCCACATCCCAGTATTTGGGGTTTACTTCGCATTTCATTCCGAAACGCGCTTCCTTACCGTCAACGGTTATCCGGCAAAAGAGCGGGACTGTTCCGTTGGCTTTCTGTTTGTCTCTTTTCAAGTAAAAGAGCACTTTAAATGTACTGCGCATGACTCAAATTTTTAAATTACAAAATTACGGTACTTATCTCAATTTGAGTTTTATGCAACATGGACAATATCAGACGGTTGCCGGACAGTTTTGGACAATTTCATACCCCTTTTGACCTGTTTTTTGAGGGGGTACGATTTGGGTTGCAAACTCTGTCCCTTTATGTCCTTTTTATGCCCGTATCCATAGCCGGAAACAACGGAAAAAGCAACTTATTTGTCTATTAACGTGCCTTTTGTCTTATCTCTGTCCTCCTTTGTCTGCATAGCCTGTTTTTGGCTATAAGCCCCGTCAGGGCTTGATAAACGGGATGCATCCTGTCCGCAGGGCGTTGCCCTGCGCTATTGATTATCGGGCTTTCAGCCCTTAAGTTGATGACACCGGCCTTACATCCTCTCTTCCTG
>JAISCQ010000177.1 GCA_031265445.1 Bacteroidales bacterium | reverse complement strand
CCCAGGTTCATCTTATCCTGCAACTCCTTACCATTGTATTTGTACCCATTGTACTCATCACCCGGAGCCACTGTACTCAGGGCTGTGAGGAGCATCCCATACGGGTAATACGCATTTATTTCTATTACGTTACCCGTTGTAGCGGCTACCGTAAAATTATCGTAATATACCGGTGTTTGCGCCTCGTTATTAATATAAACTTCCAAAAAGCCTGCCTCCTGCATGATCAAATTGTCGGAGGCAAGGGTTTGAATCTCGTTTATTTTATCCTCAACCAAAAGTACCCCGGTATTTTCTTCCACCACTTCCATACGGCTATTATACAGGATAAAGTTGATGCCGCTCTGGGGCTTCACTTCTCCGTTCCTATCAACGATTTGCGGTACGTTTACCAACGCAACCGACTGGCTGGCTTCCGCACCGAGGTCGGCGACTAACTGCGTAGCTTCGCCCACTATTCCACTTACAGGGTTGCTCATGGCGACTATGGCGCTGCCTACTACCGGCGCAATGTCCACACTCTTGCCCGGCAAGGTCTTATCCGTATTATAGAATGCCTTAGCGCTGATCGATATTGTATCGCCGGCCAGCACCGGCAGTAGAATGGACGGGCCTTTGCTCTTGCCCGGCACTTTGGCTAATTTGGCGTTCAGCAGGTTTTTGTCCGGGTAGTTGTACGGCCTGTCGGCGCGGGTCTCGTCTAAGTTGGCAAAGTACGTATCTTCCGTAGCGGCTTTGCTTTCTTCCATGGTGGCCATATATAATATGGTGTTGCTCGTCGTACTTGAAACGGGTGCTTCCAGTACCACCCGTACGTTGCCCAAGTGATCTTTCAGGAAGTAATCATAGTTCCACACGCCCGATGCATCTTTGCGGATACGTCCGTAAGGCGTGGCAACAAATTTCAACACGCTGCCTTCATATTCCACCCCATCGATGTAATGGCGGGCGGTTTCGGTCTTGAACTGCCGCTTAACGCGGCGACCTGTTGCATCGTAAGTGTATTTCAGCACATCCGTTCCCTTGGTAACGCTTTTGACAAGGCCTAAGTGATTGTAGGCAACGGTTCCCTTTTGGCTGTCATTGGTCATGCGGCCTGCATCGTCGTAAGTGTAAGTGCTGGCGCCGCTGAAACCGAGGCTGTTGCCCGATCCGTCGGATACCTGGGCGACACGGTGTCCATTGGTATAGGCGTAGGTCAGGTTGTCTATTTCGGTATTCCCGAGTTTACGTTTCAGGCTTTTGATATTGCCCATGATGTCGTACGTATAACTTTCGTCATGATAACCGGTTTCCAGCCGTTTGCTGCTGCCCTGCGATACGCTTTTGGAATATGACCCGCTTTCCAGTCGGTCCAGCCAATCGTACTTACATTCGAAAGCATGCCAGTTATTATCCAGTCCCTTGGCATTCCATTCGATGGTGCTGACGTTGCCGTTCCACGGGTTTTTGCTCAGGGTGCTTTCGAGCATGGCATATTGGTAGTAGAGTTTTTGCCTGTAGTTTTCGCTCTTGATCCATGTGAGCCAGCCACGGATGTTATATTCGTAATCCACGGTTTCCATCGGCGCGGCGCTTCCCGCCGCCTGGTGCAGCTTGGTCCGGATAAGCTGGCCAATTTCGTTGTAGCCATTTTCGGCTACAGTAACTTCTCCGTTCCCGATGTTCTGTTTGACCTTTTTTACCCGTCCGGCATGGTCATACTCCGTGCGGGTAGCCAGTTCGAATTCGGCGGAGTGCTTGCGGATCGTTTTTATGGGACGGCCGTAGAAATCGTACTCTGTTGTTACCTTGTCGTATTTGCCGTTGGCCTGCTGGCTGGCCGTATATGCCACCCTGCCTTTTTTGTCGTAATAGATGGCGGTATAAAGCCAGGTGTTCTCATCAAGTACCTTTACCTTGCTTCCCGTAGGCAGTCCGTGAGCCGAAAAACCATTGCTGTAGGCAAGGCTGGCTTCGGCAGTGAAGCCGTAGCTGTCGTAAAAATTGACAGTAAGTTCTTCACAGTTCGCGGTGGGGTAGGAGGTGTTGGAATAACCTGCGCCATTACGCGTCTCCCATTGGGTATAACTGTTATTGTACACATTGTCCCTTATCAAGCCGTATATGTTCGATCCCGGCTTGAATATTCCGGTAGCTACTACCCGGCTATGGGCGTCGTACTTGGTATAACTCCATTCGTTGCGGGTGCGCTGGTCGGCATCCTGCGCCAACACGGGCTGGTCAAGTTTGTTGTAAACAATGTAAGTCCAGCCTGCCCCGGGGATATGCTTTTCCCTGACCCGTCCGCGTTCGTCGTAACGGTAGGCATAAATGAACCGCTTAAATACATCGTCTGTTTCGGCGAAGGAGGTAACCTTAACGGTATCCGGGACGACATAGGCCGGGCGGTCGAAGTCGTCATACACATACGTAACGGATGTCATCACTCCTTCACGTCTTTCACGGCTTGTCCTGACAATCTTACCCTGGAGATCGGTGTATTCGTAAGATTTATGATTATTTTCATCAACAATATCCCGGCGATACAGGGTAGATGCCGCATAATAACTCTGGGTAGCATTTGCGCCGTTGGAGGTCAATTTCCACAGGGGAACCTCATTCTTTGAATTGGTCTTATACCAGAACCGTACCGTACGGCCATAGTCCGGGTGCCAGTCGCTGCCGGGGCTACCCTGTTTGGTTACCCTGTTGAGTGGCGAGGGGTCAAATACGGTCATGGCATACGCTCTATTGTCCTTGTGAACCGATGCGGATGATGTTCCGCCGGTTTTCTTGTAAAAATCATACTGCCTGTCTAAGGCATCCGCCCGGTAGGCGCCGGTACCGCTGGCCGCTTCGTAGGGGAGGTATTTCTTGTCCTCGCGGCCAAAAGCATCGTATGCAATGGGGGTAACGATGTCTTTACCGTCAGGGGAGGCGCCCACAGCTACGGTTTGCATGGGACGACCCAACCCGTCGAAGTAATTGAAACTGGTGATGGCATTGGATGCTGTTATTTGCGAAGAGGAGGTAATCCCCTCCTGTTGAACAACGCGTTCGCGGATAAAGTTCCTGTTGCAGGATGCGCCTTGAGGAATCTGGCTGATAACAATCGGGTCGGAGGTGCATCCCCAATTCCCAGACGCATCCCGGCCTTTTACATAATAGGTACCCGGGGATGTAATTTGATCGGTAAACGGCTTGTTGGTCGCCGTGGATGTGGCTGATGACTGGTAGTACAACTGGTCGTCCGGACGAACCCCTGCAACAGGAATCAGGCTTATATCATTACACCCGGGTTGGGCGTCAAGCACAGGTTTGGGTGTTATATGCGCCGGCAGCACCTCTATCTTTTGTTCGGCCCCCCAGCAACTACTGCTGTAGCTCCGCAAATAATAGGCGCCGGGTTGGGTTACGGTGTAGTTGCTGCTTCCATTATAGGCCATACTTGTACCGTTGGAGGTTGTTTGCCAGTATGCCTGGCTTCCCGAAACAAGAGTCGCGCGAAGATAAGTCTGTCCGCAGGTGCTCACAAGCGTGGGCACAGGAGGAGGCGGCGTCAGGCTCCTGAATGAAATGGAACCTGATTTGGCATAAGGATCGGTCAAACACCCGCCATAGGAATGGGTTACCAGGTGTACTTTCCTTATTGCGTCATCTTCGGGCAATATGGAGAAGGTTTCACCTGTCGCTCCTTCCGCCATCACATCGTTCACATACCACTGGTATATGTGGTTATATACAGCCGGGTCTTTGGGAGTTAAGTTTGCCCGGAAAACAACCTCTTTGGATTCGCAGGTACTCCGGATGGTTGATCCCTCGTTCCACTGGTCTGTTTTAATAGTAACCTTGGGAGTTACCGACGGCAATACATTCATGGTGATCACATTCCTGGAACTGGCAGGATCGGTACTGACACAAAACCCGGAACCCTTGACAACTACATGGAACTGGTCGCCTGTAGTTAAATAACCTTCACGATAATAATTCCGGGTGGGATATGGGTAGTTGGGTACGGTTACGCCATTCTTCTTCCATTCGTAGCTGTCAATGATCACATCGTTTTTAATAACTGCCTTAAATTCGGTCAATTTTTGGCAGGTATTATTTTGGTCTACTGTTACTTCCACATCAGGAATTTTTATTTCCTGCACCTGCTGCATGGTCAACGTATTGGAGTTGGTTGTGTATTGCGTTACACATGCTTCGTATGAATAGACCCGGGCATAAATCTTATCCCCGTTTACCAGATTGTTCGCAGTATATGTATTCATAGATGCTCCCAAAATCATTTGGCCGTTTTTATACCACGTATAATTCGGATACTGCACTCCGGTAACACTTGTCGTAAACTTGACGCTTGTTCCCTGACAGATAGTGGTAGCGGCGTTTGAAGTCAAGGTTACCGCAGGCGTAACGTTTTGACGGACCTGTACGGTAAGCTCGTCGCTTGCTGTACGGTAACTACTGTTGCAGTAATTATATACTCTGTTTTCAACCCTGATAATATCTCCGTTATTTAATGTTTCCGGCGTATATGACGAAGAAGTACCGACCCTTGCCCCGTTCCGGTACCATTCATAACTGTATCCGTTTCCGGAAGCGGTCATGGTCCTGCTCGAACCGGGGCAAAAAACGGGTTGATTGGTATAATCATCCCATTCGCTGTTTGTATTGATGTGTACGTATGGAGTCACCGGCTGTGAAATTTGCACTGTAATGGTATTGGATACATACCTGTTACCCGCCCTGGTTACCACTTCACATCTGATTTGATCACCCTGGTAAACATCTGATATTTGATAGCTAAAATAATATTGGGTTGAATTGACAGATGATTGTTGATTCCCGTTTTTGTAAAAGTAGTAGGTTACAGGGGTGTCATTATTGGTATACGCTCCAAACTCTACTTCTATGGTGGCTGGCTTTCCCGAACAGGCGGTTCCCATCCATATTTCAAAATAAACAGATTGCGCGTCGGCTGTTTGGCACAAAACGCAGGTAACGAGCACAAATGCGATCCTGTAGATATACCGATTGAATTGATTTATAGTTTTCATCTTTATTTTTTTAATGATTTAAACTGACATTCCCTGTTGTACATTGATCAATTACTGTTTGTAATTGTACTGGTAATCTTTCAGGATCTGTCCATTCTCATCTTTGACCTGGAGTAGACGGCCAAAATCGTCGTATACATACTCCGTTCTTCTTCCGGAAGGATCCGTTTCAGAGGTCATGCCTACCAATGGTTTGTATGTATAGCAGGTAACCAGGGCTCCAAGAGCGCTGTTGCTGCGTAAATTGGCAAATATATTCTTAACCTGTGTATCCGTTGGGCTACCGGATAAGGTAGTGATATTGGAAGAGCCAATAGCATTGATTACTGTATTGTAAAAACTGCCCTCTTTGCTGGTACTCTCTATTTTGGCTACCGGGTACCGACCTTTGTAACCCCAAATATAGACGATCATCGGGCCATCCTCGTATGATACGCAGGCAGGATTACCATAACCATCGTAACTATAGTACCGGATACGGGTTTCCATGGCCTGGTCCTTTCCTGTGTTGGCCTTGACAAGTTTTGGCAAAGCCGCATTACCCACGACAGCATATTCCGTCTGTATGATCTGTGACATGCTTCCTTTTGTTTGCTGATGCTCCATCAAGGCATTGATTTGCCTGCTTGAAATCAATTTCTGGCGGGCTGCTTCGGCATCGCCTGACAGACCGGTCATATCGAGCGGGTATTTATACTGGTCGGTAACGGTTACTCCTTCGCTGGTGGTTGTTTTCATTTTGGCAGGATAGAGCAGTTCCGAAGTTCCGGAATATTCATACTCCCTGTTAGTTTCGACCTTTGCGGATGAGAACCGGTCTGTCTTTTTTACGGATTTTGGCCTGAGGGAACCGGTGTATATGCTATAACCGATTCGTTGTATCGATTCGTGCAAGTCGGCGTTATGGTCTCCTCCAATCAGATTGTGGTCCCTGTAGGCGATGCCGCCCTGTATCATGTCTTCCCTGTAAGCGGCATAGCGGTACGTTGTGGTCGATAACGTATCGCCATTCTGGTGAAGGACGGCTTCCCTCAGCAATTTCCCGTGCATCCAGCCGGTCCTGTCGCCAATGAAAATATTGGTCCGGCCAACCCTGTAGGGCTTATAATAGTTTACCCTGCTCTGGTCGAATGTGTATACTGTTTTGCCTAATGTCCCGGCGGCATCGGGCGAGTTTGACCTGTATACGGTCACCTCGTCATAAACCACCGTTGATCCGTTGGCATAAAAAAGATCGGATAATGTACTGCAATAATATGTCCTGTGGCGGGTGCGCCCCCCCAGGCCGATATAATAATTTTCCTGCTGATACATGTAATCTCCGGGGGATATGTTCCAGCGAACGAAACCCGCCCCGTTTCCGTTTTTCCCGTAACGGAATACCTGGTAAGTACTTTGTCCGCTCTCAGGGTCGTAATCACGTATGGATGCGATGCGCAATCCGCCGCTGTTTTTCGGTACCCCGTTTACCATGTATTTATGAGGCTGGTAGGTGAAGGTTGTGCTTCCCCCCGCAGGATAGGTTATGGAATTTAAGATACCGTACTGCATGGCCGTTTCGTTCGGTTCCTTATTGGCGCGGCCAATCTGGAAACTGACCGGAGGCGATGAAAAACCATATATGGTGGCGCCTTTCGCATCTACGGTACACACCGGAACGGCACTTTCGTTTTCCGGGTTCCCGGCTGCATTATAATACCCCCAATGGTCAATATTCTTTGTTAATGATGCCGGCAGGGATGTTCCGTTGTACCCGAATTTGTACCGTTCCACAACCCTTCCCGCATGATCGCGGATGGCGATCTCATCAAGCCTGTCCCGCTGGTATAGACGGGTAAAATCGGCATTTGACGAATTGATGACTCCGAAAAAACTCCTGTGGAAGGAAATTTCTTTGACAAGGCTGTTATTTGAATCGAATACCCTGATCGATTTTAATTTGACCCATCTTTCCGGTTCCAGGTAATGATCAGTCGGTTCTGTTTCAAATTCAACCCTGCCGCCGCGGAAATGAATCTGTTTGATTTTCTTGCCGTAAATGGTGTATGATTGGGTATAATAGGCGTTGTTCCTTGTCCTGTCACAGGAAAAAGGCGCCAGCTCGCCTGCCTGGTTTATGATATAGCCGTTATTGAAGCCGGTTGCTCCGTGTGTGTTCTGGATGATGAAGGGAAAGGTAGCCCAGTCGCAACCTGTAATTGAGGGTGGGGATGTGGACCCGCTGAGGCTGTCCTCAACAGTGATGTAGTCGGCAATACTGGTTATTGTTTCTTTTGAATCAGTATAATTAAAGGAAATGGTATCGCGTTTGTTTGCCGAAATAATTTCGGTACCCTTCCAACCGGTGAGGTTTTGCCCTCTGCCGGGAGATTCGCTATATTCAAGAAATGGTTCGTCTTTTAATGAAATCCCGAAACGATAATAAACTCCACTCTCATCCGTAATTTCAAATTTGTAGGGAAAAGTCCGGTTAAAGTCGATCTTTACAGGTTCATACGGATGGGGCACAAGCGAATGCGGTGAGAAATCCGTTACATTCTTTTTAAAGAGAAATCCGCCGCTTTTATCCGGCAACCGGTAATAAAAATCATCCGGCTGTTCATCCCTTCCACCATCCACTAACATTTTCAAATAGTTTCCATCGTTCCAGTTTGCACTGTTATTGTCTAAAAGACCAGTCTGATTCCGTTCATCCGGATTTCCTTTTACCGAACGCGATACCATGGGTTCGGCATGAAGCGTCCAGCCCAATCCTATCCAGCCGGCATTTTCGTTTGCCTTGATCCCCGACGCATGGTAACTCAGGGTAATAGGCAGGGTAAGACCGCCTGCTTTTATTTCGAAAAGCGGGATCTCAATTTTTGCCAGCCCGGTGCTATAGTCAACCGGATAATTGATATACTTGGCAATGGCTGATGCTTCAGGTGATGCAGGAATAATCTCCGGTAATGAGAGACTAATACTTTGGCTGTAAATCGATATGGATAATATGGATAAACACCATATAACTGCTACTTTTTTTATCTCCTTTTTCATTGTGATCGGTTTAATGCTTTTAATTTTACCTGGATGCTTTTATAAGCAGACTTATCGTTTTCTGACAAACGTGATTGTCAAATTTCTATTCTCAAATTTCCACCCCCATCCGCCACAGCGCCGCATTTGCCTGCGGTGGCCTGTCGCTCATGTAATGCATTTCTTTTTTTCCCGGAGCGGGTTAATCTGTCGGTCAGAGCAGTCCAGTCTATCAGATAGACTGGCTTAGTCTGACAGATAGACAAGCTTAGTCTAACAAATAGACAGGCTTAGTCTAACAGATAGACAGGCTTAGTCTGGCCGGCAGAGAAAAACTATTCTACCCTAAGCGGCTTGCCGAAACGCGCCGTCCGCGGCTCCCTAAGCATGGGCGCGCCGCCGCTGTATTGCGTCGCCACGTCCAAATAATAGGTTCCGGCCGCTAAGGCAGGCGCATTGAAAAGCAGTTCGGACATGCTGCTCCATATCGTCGGGTTTGCCCGATGCTCCGCCCCTGCCTGTAGCCGACCGGCATACGCCGGAAATATCGATACTCCGTTCAGCCGATACCCGTGCCGTATAGTCATCCGGGTCTTCGGTCAATTCATTGGGATACAGTTTCGCTTTGATGTGATGTAAAATGTCTGCCATGATTTTTGATGATGAATGGTTAATGATAAATTTTGACAATTGATTACTTCGACATTCATTGTGGCCTCAAAATTATGCATCCTAAATTGAAAATACAAGCGTCCCGGAAAAAAATCAAAAATTAGTATTAAAATCATACGACCCTTACGGCTGCTCTAAAGAGATCACCAGTTCTTTTCCCTTTTTCAAATCGTCGTGCGATACAAAGTAACCGTCTTTTTTTTGGCCATCGTATGTGATGCTGCTGATTTTTCTACCCGAATTTTTTTTGACGATTGTAAAATGTCCATCGCCCATTGAGACGTCAACCCTGTCGAAAAGAGGCGCTGTGACGATGTATTTGGGATCGGCGGGCGAATAGGTGTAGAGTCCGATGGCGTTGAATACATACCACGCCGACATCTCTCCGGCATCGTCCATTCCCGCAAGGGCCAGGCCTTCCCTTCCCATGCTGTAGTAATGGTTCATGATGCTGTCCAGGTAAAACTGCGCTTTTTCCTGCCTGTCGATGAAATAATAGGTATAGGGAACACTGTGATCCGGCTGGTTGCCATGACAATAGTTGCCGATGAAGCCGGTCATGTTGTGCGCTTCATATCCTCTCCAGGGCTCGGTGAACAGGGAGTCGAGCTTGAGTTCGACCGCTTTGTGGCCCGGGTAGAGGGCGATCATCCCTTCGGGGTCGTGAGGCGCGAAAAAGAGCGACTCCCAGGCGTTGGCTTCCCGGTACATGTAGGCATAGTAGGGGAAATAGGGATTAAAGTCCCTGATCCAGCTTCCGTCGGCGATGCGGCCTCTCCAAAACCCGGTTGAGGGGTCGAAAAGGTTTTTGTAATTGCCGGCGCGTTCCATCAGCATTTTGTAATTTGCTTCGTCGCCGAGTTCTTTGGCGAGCAGGGCGGTGGCATAGTCATCGTAAGCGTATTCAACGGTTTTGGTCACCGCCGCTTTGTATTCGTCCCAGATCGGGACATTGACGGTGTCTTTTTCGGCAATCCAGCCCCGTTCGATATATTCATCCAGGTACGGGCGTCCGCCGCGCCCGGGAACCGTAGCGTTTTTCAGCAGGAGTTTGTAGGCGCGTTCCGGGTCAAAGCCCCTCAACCCGCGCAGATAGCTCCCGGCAACGAATACGGACGCATGGTCGCCATGGAAAAAGGTGGGCATGTAACCGCCTCTTTTTTCGCCTCTGTCGGTGATGGAGTGAATCACGTCAACGGCCACGTCGGGCGACAGCATGCCAAGTAATACCAGCTTGTTGCGGTAATCGTCCCAGAACGAGGGGTCGGTGTAATAGCGGAAGCCTCCGTTGGCTGTTTCCCTGCGGGCATCGGTATAATCGCCGTTTACATCGCTGCGGAGCGCCGGCCAGAGGAACGAACGGTACAGGCACGAATAGAATGTTTTCTTTTGCTTTTCGGCGCCGCCCGTCAGTCTGATCTTCGACAGAAGCGTTTCCCATGTTTCACCGGCTTCCCGGCGAACCTGTGCGAAGCTTTTGCGGATCATCTCTTTTTCCAGGTTTTCCCTTGCGTTTTCAATACTTACGAACGAGAAACCGATTTTCAGTTCCAGCGGTTCGTCTTGACCGGCATAGTTCACCAGCATGATTTTTTTCCGTTCGCTTCCAAGCGAGTCGATGCTTTGAATGTTGTGGCCGGCTACGGCATAGAAATAAATCTTTTCGCCGGTTTGCTGGAAGCCTGAGAATGTATTTTCGTTTACCTGCCGGAGGTTCCAGTCCCTCACGCGCTCGTTCGACTGGGAGAGGTCGAGCATCAGTTTGCGCTCATCCCCTTTCCTGTACGTGTATTTGTGGAAGGCGCAGCGCAGGGTGGAAGTCATTTCGGCATTGATGCCGTAGCGTTCCAGGTAAACCCGGTAATAGCCGGGATGCGCCGATTCGTTTTGATGGCTGAAGGCCGAATAGTAACGCTCGGGCGATATTTCGCCGGTGACGGGCAGGATGGGGACATGGCAGAGGTTCCAGTGTCCCTTGTTGGTATGCGTGAAGGCGAAAATAACCGTATCTTCGTACTGGTATCCTGCCCCGCTGTGGAACATCGTTACGGGACTTACCTGTACCATGGCGTTGGGCAGTGATGCGCCCGGGAATACTTCCGCGCCCCATGCCCTTCGGGTGGGCGTGTAGTGGAGGTCGGCGGCGTCCCGGAGCGTGGCGGTGCCCAGGAAGGGGTTTACGTAATCGGCGAGTTTCCCGGAATCGGGCGAACAGCCTGCGATGATGGCGGTCAGCATCAGGGCAAAAACGGAATCAATATATTTCTTCATCTTGAATTAAATTTTTCTTTGCGCTTTCGCGACAAACGGATTAGCCGCAAAGATAGTCATATCTTACCATAAATCTTTACTTTTCAGGAGCGCGGCAGCCTCTATCAGCATGCTGCCGCTCAGCTGCTCCGTCAGGCCGGTGGATGCCGACGGTTTCGTCCTCCAGCTGGGGCCGAATAAAACCGGTGTTTTGCCGGCGCCCTGCAACCACAATGTTTCGGCGTTGTACCTGATGAACTGCACGTAGCGTTTTTTTGCCGCAGCATCCAGCCTGTCCTGCTGGATCAGTTCGACAAAATAGCGGACAAAGATACCCTTGAACAGGCCGCCGTCGCCGGTTCCCTCGCTTTTGAGAACGGAGTTGTCGACCAGGCTGCTTGTGGTATAATCGGCGGCCAGGACGGCATCATTCAGGTAGGACTTTTCGCCCAGTATTTGGTACAGCTCCACGGCCGACCCGATGAATGTTCCCTGGTTATAGGTAAAAACCCAGCTCGATTTTATTTCGCCCGTTTCGCTGTTGATATTGTCGTACACCATACCGTTGTTGCTGTTGAACAGGGTCGACTTTTCCCAGTTGTATATCCTGAGCGCCCAGTCTTTGTTGTCCGCATCTCCAAATTCACGGTACAGGCGGGCGGCCAGTATGCAGGCAGGGCCGTTGGAGCAGGCGTTTTTGCTGTTTTCATGTCCTCTTGCCCAGCAGATGCCGCCTCCGGCATTGCTGTTCCACCCGGTTTTGATGTATTCCCATATCTGCAGTGCGGCGTCTTTGTACCTGGTATCGCCGGTTGCCTGGTAGGCGCGCAGGATGGCCAGTGCATTCCATTCCATATCATCGTAATAATCGTTCCGGAAGGTGTTCCCGTTTTTTATCCTGACGCCTTCAAACCATTGGGCGAAATAGCTTTGATACGTCCGGTCGTCTGTTCTCAGGAAAGCATCGATCAGCACATCCAGCGCATGAGCCTGCGGCCAGTAATGGAAATCCGGTTTCCCGTCGCTGTCGTAATTGAAATACTTTCCGCCTGCATTCCAGAACAGGCTGATGAGGGCTTTACTGCTGCTGTCGGCTGCCGAGGCCCAGTTGATTGCGGTTTCGCCGCCTTCGATTTCCGCAGGATGATCTTTTTTACAAGCCGCAAAAAGCATGGCGGCGCCAATCAAAAAACAATATTTCTTCATTTCTTTTAATATTAAATATGATCGATACATTAATTATATATAAGTTTTACGGTGTACCGGATGAGTCTTACGGTCTACCAAAAATGTCTTACGGTCTACCGGATGTGTCTTACGGTCTACCGGATGAGTCTTACGGTCTACCGGATGGGTCTTACGGTCTACCGGATGAGTCTTACGGTCTACCGGATAAGTCTTACGGTCTACCGGATAAGTCTTACGGTCTACCGGATGAGTCTTACGGTGTACCGAAAATGTCTTACGGTGTACCGGATGAGTCTTACGGTGTACCGGATGAGTCTTACGGTCTACCGGATCAGTCTTACGGTCTACCGGATGGGTCTTACGGCCTACCGGATGGGTCTTACGGTCTACCGGATGAGTCTTACGGTGTACCGGATGAGTCTTACGGTGTACCGGATGAGTCTTACTTTTGACCCTGACAGGTCTGTCGACCCTGTCAGGTCGTTTTACGTAAGCTTACGTATATCAACCTGTCAGGCTGCGTAGCTGCTGACAGGGTTGGAACCGCTACTCCTGCCATCAAAAATAAAAAATAAAGAATTGAGAATGATCATTGTATCAATGATACAAGCGGATAATCCTCAATTCTTATGAATATATCCGGTCAATAACCGTTTATTCTACCGAATGTGTATACGGCCTGTCTGCCTGCAAATATACCGTATAATCGGCAGGAGCGCCGTCGAACTTCTCCATCAGTTTCCACTTGTTATCCCACTGCGATGTGGCGTTCAACAGCTGGAGATAGTAATAGGATTCCAGGCTGCTGTCGTTCGGCGGACTGTCCGTTCCGTTTAAGGTAGCCCATTCGTACTCAGCTTCGGGATCGGCGCCTCCGTTCGTTTTCATGAACATCCTGAACTTATAGCGCTGATCCCTGCCCCAGGATTCCTGCTTGAAGGTAACCGTCTGCCCTGTAGCCCGGAATACGCCATAGCCGGCATACGGCAACTCAAACAGGGACGCGCCGTTCGGACTGAAATAGAACCACATGCCTGTTACTAAGGAACTGGTGCAGGCGCCGGTTGTAAAATCGAGCGTGATCCGGTAAATCCCGTCGGCGGGTACGGTGACGGTTTCGTCGCCCTCCCTTACCAGCTCGTCTGAGGTATAAAACGCCCTTGGCGCAGCGGGATCGGCATCGGTGAAATAGAACGGCTTACCGGCCGTCAATTTGGTGTATACTTCAAACTCCCCGGTTGCCACCGCTTTCATCTTGTGGGCTTTGGAAAGGTCTGTTCCGCCTTCCGACGCTTCGCCCGTTACGAAAACGTCAACGGGAATGTTGTCGAATCCGGCAAGACGGGTGAGGGTAAGGGTGTTTACCTGGCTCGACCGCAGCGTTTTTTCGCCTTTGGAGGAGAAAACGGCCCATTTGAGGTTGCCTGTTTCCGAGGAGAGGTATCCTGCCCGGCCGGCAATCCTGTTCAATAACTTGTGGGTAACGGTTGCATAATTGCTGTACCCGTTGTTATCGGACGCCATCATATAAACCGGCTTTGAAAAGTCGCCGTCCGCCCGGTCAAAGGCGATTTGATATACGGCAACTCCGCTTTCGCCGGTTTTCACGTATTCCCATTCGAAATACACCGAGGATGCAGCGCTTGTCTCCAGCACAACGGCTTTTCCGTCGACCGGTTCTACGAGCGCCGGCACTTCTGTCAGCTTGTCGTCCGGATCGCCCATGTTGTCGCTGCATGCAGTGAACGCCGAAAACAAAACAATGATGAATGATAATTGAATGTATGTTGCTTTCATGACTTGGCCTGTTTTATTTGATGATTAAATGATGCGTGTATGGCGATTTCGGACTCAGGGAGAAGGTAATGTCGTATGTTTTACCGCTCCATCCGCTGACAGGGCTTTTCCATATCTGGTTGTTGGTCCACTGGTCATTCGTATCGGGTTTCTCCTCCATGTAATAATAGGCGTCGTTGCCCGTCGGCTTGACGTCCGTGGAAACGACCGTTCTCCATTCGGTTTCGCCGTCCGAACTTTCCATGCGGAACTTGTAGCGGTCGTCCCCGTTAGCGCCACCATCACTGATCTCTTCCGCTGCGATGGTACGGTTGATTATTTCCCAGACGCCAAGTCCCTTATAAGGCAGTTCTATTTTCAACTGCGACCAGCACAGGAACAGGTTTACTTTGGTTACTTCCTTGGTAGAAAAGGATCCGATGTTGAAATCCACGTAATATTTGTAGATTCCTGTTTTTGAAACGGTAGACGTTCCGCCTTCTACCAATTCTTCACCGCTCAGTGAATATTCCTTCGGCGTTCCGGTTGCCGCGCTGACAAATTTGAATGTTTTGCCTTCGGTTAAGCGGGTGTATATTTCAAACTCGCCCTCCCCGAGTTTCTTCATGACGAGCGCATCGGCAAGGTCTGCGCCGGCCTCGGTCGCCTCGCCGGTGAGGTACAGCTGGTCGGGAAGTTCGGCGAACCCGGCTAAACGGGTTAGCGTCAGCGACCGTTCTTCTTCGGCTTTCACCGCGTTGGCCCCTTTGGAAGAGTACACCGTCCATTTGAGGGTTCCCTGCGCGGACGATTCAACGCCGGCTTTTGCAGCGATGGAGTTCAATTGCTTGTGAGAGATCTCTACATAATTGTCTCCCCCGTTGTTATGGGCGGCCACCATCATCAGCGGAGCGGAAAAATCGCCGTTCGCTTTGTCGAAAGCGACTTCATACAACGCATTTCCGCTGTCTTCCGCCCTTGCCGGCTCCCACTCGAAATACAGGGTCGCCGAGGCGGACGCCTGCAAGACGACGGCTTTTTCATGATCGGGTTCGTACAGCGACTTGACGGCCGTTACGCCGGTGTCCCTCACTTCGCCGTCGCTGCTGCAAGCGGACAGGATGACCGCGAACAGGGCGATGACTGCTGTTTTTATCAATACTGCTTTCATATTTTTATCAATTTAATATTTCAGATTTTGAGTAAGATTCCTGTTGATGTCGCGTTCCGATTGTGGAATGGCGAACAGGTAATCCCGTTCGGGATCAAACCTGCGTTCGTCCAGTACGATATACTCGGTGTTGCCTGCGGCAAACCTGGCTCCGTGCGGATGTCCGTTCATCACTGTTTCAATCGTTTTCCAGCGGCGGATGTCGAAAAGCCTCAGCCCTTCGATGGCCAGTTCGCAGCGGCGCTCGCGGCGGATGATGTTTTGCAGGCCGGCGGCGCCCGGGTAATCCAAAGCGGAAGCATCCGAAAACCCGGCGCGCTGCCGGATGAGCCGGATGGTTTGATCCCATACTTCCTCCGACATCTGCCCCAGTTCGTTTTTGGCTTCGGCATACATCAGCAGGATGTCGGCGTAGCGCATCAATATCAGGTTCAGCCCGGCTGCTATGCCGTCCGGCGCTTCGGGATCGAAATATTTCCGGAGGTAATAGCCGGTTCCGGTGGAGTTTTGGCCGGGGCCGGCATATTCGTCCAACTTGGTCAGGGTGTTCGGATCCGTACCCGGCTTGATATAAATAGTGGAGGAGGTACTTCCTTTCACCCAGGTATATCCGTGGTAAACGACGGTTAATGCGAAACGGGGATCCCTGTTGTCGTACGGGTTGTCTTCATCGTACAGGGAACCGGCCTCGCGGATGCCTTTCCCGTTTCTCATCACGTAATCGTCCACCAGCTCCTGCGTTGGGGAGAAGCCGCTGACACGCCCGCCTACCGAGAGGGGAATGGCGTCGTAGAACTCGCCCCACGTCCTCAGATTCAACACATACCCCATGTCGAGGATTACCTCGCTGTTGTATTCGTTGTCCGGAAGGAAAAGCCCTTCGTAACTGGGGAACAGTTCGTATCTGCCGTAATCGCCGTTGATGATCTTTTCGCAGATCAGAGCCACGTTCGCATAGTCGTTTTCGTACAGGCAGGTACGCGCCAGCAGGGTCATTACGGCGGCTTTGGAGATCCTTCCCCTGTCCGCATCGGAATATTCCTGCCTGGTGGGGAGGCTGCCCACGATTTCGTTCAGTTCGGTCCTCACAAAATCCACCACGTCCGCTTTCGGGGAACGGGCTATGGTGTTGGCTTCCGACTGCGTGACGCTGTAGTCGAACAGGGGAACGTCGCCGTAATGGCAAGCCAGCCGGAAGAACAGCGAGGCGCGAATGAAGCGGGCTTCGGCTTTCATCCTTTCCTTCAGGGATTCGTCCATGCCGGGCACCCGGTCGATGTTGTCCAGCAGGGTGTGGCAGGTTTTGATACCCCCATAGCAGTCGTTCCATTCGCTGGAAAAACGTCCGAGCGCAGCGTCGGCCTGCCCCGAGGTGATGATCTTCTCGTTCGTGCTTCCGCGTCCTTCATAAAGATTGTCGGACAGCCGCTCGTTGGCGAAAAAATAATTGGACCCGAACATCTGGCTGTATGCCATGCTCAGTACGGAAGAAGCTTTCGCCTCCGATGTCCAGTAATTCAAATCCGTAAATTTGTTGGTTGGCGCCAAATCCAATTCATTACAGGAGATAAGCAGGCTAACCGCCGCGAAAATAACCCCTGTGCAATATTTAATTAACTTCATTGTCATAACCGTTTATTGTTAAAATTCTAAATCAAGTCCTATTCCATAGTATCTCAAAGTGGGATAATTACGGGCGCTGTTTGCTGCGACGCCGCCAATGCCCCCCATGTTGTTGCCGAATTCCGAAGACTCGGGATCGATGAATGAGTTGCGGGACAGGGTAAAGAGGTTTTGAGCGTTTACACTGATGCGCAGGCTTTGAATACCGATTTTCGATGTCAGCTGCTTCGGCAGGGTGTATCCCAGCTGTATGTTCTTCATGCGGAGATAGGCTCCGTCCAGAAGATAAATATCCGTACCCGCTTTCGACCAGTTATTGGCGCTGGACGGACTGTTGGGCGCCACTAAGCGTGGCCATCTGGCATCGGGGTTGACCGGCGTCCAGAAATCCAGCTGGTGCTGGTAAATACAGTAGGAATAATTGGAGTGGAACGGCTCGACCAGCTCGCCGCGTATGTACATGTCGCGCTTGCCGACGCCCTGGAGCAGCATGCTGAAATCGAATCCCTTCCACGCCAGGCTGTAGGTGAAGCCGAACGTAAGCCGCGGAAAGGCGTTACCCAGTACCACGCGGTCTTTTTCGTCAATCACATCGTCAACGCCGGGGTTCTGGTTCACGTATTTCACGTCGCCCGGCTGAACGGAAGCGCCAACCGGAAGCGCGCTGCCGGCTATATCTTCGTAACTCTGGAAAAATCCGTCGGTTTTGTAGCCGAAATAAGAACCCAGCGCTTCGCCTTCGCGAATGATCTTGAACAGCTGGTCGTTCTGGTCAATACGTTCCTTCCCGCTGAAATCGGTTACTTTATTTTTGGAATCGGAAACGTTCAGGTTGAAATTGTGTCTGAATTCGCCTGTTTTCAACCTGTACTGGATGGTGGTCTCCCAGCCGCGGTTTTTCATTTCCCCGTTGTTTTCATTCGCCGCATTACTGCCGAATACTTTCGATATTTCGGGCGACAGCAGGATGTCCCAGGTACGCTTGTTGAAATAGTCCAGCGCGACATACAAACTCCCTTTGAAAAACGAAGCCTCGACCCCGACGTTGAAGTTGGCGGACTTTTCCCAGGTCAGAAACTCATTGCCATAGGTATATCCTGTTCCGGGTACGGTTTGGTCATTGAATACATACGTATTGTTATACATTTGATAAACCGTTTGGTAGGAATAGTTCGCCACATTCTGGTTTCCCAGAACGCCGTAAGTAGCCCGGAGCTTCAGGTCGCCTACGTTCGACCTGTAGGATTCCATGAAACTTTCTTCGGTAAGGCGCCATGCAGCCGAGAACGAAGGGAAGAATCCCCACCGGTATTCCTTTTTGAACTTGGACGAACCGTCGTAGCGGAATGCAAAGTCGAGGTAATACCTGTTGAGGTAATCGTAGCCGGCGCGCCCGAATAACGACGTGATACTGGTCTGATCGGTATCCCCGTTCGAGTTGTTATTGCCGCTGTCCTGTATCGCATCGTCCGTCGTGGGAAGTCCCAGGTCTTCGTCCGTATATTTCCAGGCGATACGGCTTGCCTTGGATGTATACGATTCGTTGGATACGCCTATCAACCCGGTTACATGGTGATCCGAATTGAACGTGCGGTCGAAATCCAGCAGGAACTGTGTACTTAACGTATATCTCTTGCTGTTGTAATCTTCCGTAAACGTATCGGAATTCAGGGAAAGAACCGGGTTTTCCTGTGCGGCGGACGAATAAACGGGAACTTTTATATTCCTGCGGAAACGGTGATGCTGGGTCAAATCCAGCCCTACCAGTCCACGGGCATACAATCCTTCTATCATCTTGAAGTCAAGATTCAGGCTTCCGATGAAATTGTCTTCGTCTTTATTTTCATTACCTCCTTCCTTCAGCTTGGCCATGGTATTGTCGTCCCCGATGACATCGTTCACTAAGTATTTTCCGTCCTCCTGGAATTTGTAATAATAATACGGCGGTATGCGCGACGAGTTGATGATGGTGTTCCCGGTTCCGCCAGCAATCGTCCGTTCGTTTTTACGGGTGTACGCCATCAGCGAGGTCAGTTTTAACCTTCCGTATTCGGTGGTAATGTTGCTGCGGAAATTGTAGCGTTCCATGCCGAAATCCCCGACAAAATTGCTTTCCTGGTCAAAGTAACCGGCCGAAATCATATAGGTCGTACTCTCGTTCCCTCCGGCAATGCTCACGTTGTAAGTTTGCTGGAGCCCTTTTTGCATGATTTCGTTCAGATACCAGTATTCTTCATCCTGGTGGTCGTACAGGTCGCGAATCTGTTCCGGCGTAAAGCCCGGAGCGCTTCCCGCGTTCATATTGGCCTGGTTGCGGTACATGGCGTTTTGCCAGCCCTTCACCGGCTGATACAGAATGTGCGGATCCTGGTAGCCAACCAATCCGTTAAACCGGATGAGCGGCTTGCTCCCTTTGGATCCTTTTTTGGTGGTGACGAGAATTACCCCGTTGCCCGAACGCGAACCGTAAATGGCGGCGCTACCGGCATCTTTCAGTACCGATACGTTTTCGATGTCCGCCGGATTCAGGTTGTTTAAGGTGCCCGTGCTCGAAATCAGCCCGTCGATCACAATCAGTGGATCGTTGTTGCCCATCGTACTGATACCGCGAATGTTGATGTTCATGCTGTTGTCGTTCGGGTTCATGTTCTTTTGCTGGATGATCAGGTTCGGCGACGCTCCCTGCAAGGCTTGCATGGCATTACTCACCGGACGGTTTTCGAAGACTTCCGAACCTACCTGGTCGATGGCGCCCGTTACGCTTTTGCGCTGGCGCGTGCCATAGCCGATCACCACCACTTCGTCGATCATTTTCGACTGTTCGGCCATCACGACATCAATAACATTCGGGTCTTCAACCGTTTTTTCGGCGGTTACGTAACCAACGAACGAGAAAACGAGTACCGAACCTTTATCCGGCACCGTGATGGAGTATTTGCCGTCGAAATCGGTTACCGCCCCATGCAGGGTGCCTTTTACAACCACATTAACCCCGGGCATGGGCAACCCGTCGTTGTCGACAACAGTCCCGGTAACGGTAATTCCCTGCTGCACCGTATTTACAGAAAGAATCGGCCGGTTGGTCAGGATGATGTAATCGCTTTCGAACTCATAGCGAATATCGGTACCCGCAAAAATGTTGTTCAGGTATTGCGCCACACTTCCCGACGATGCTTCGAGGGAGATTTTCCGTTGCGTGTCGACCTCCCGATTGCTGTAGATCACCAGGTAGTTCGTTTGCTTTTCCACCTCGCTCAAAAACTGGCCAATGGAAAAGCTTCCCGACGACAAATGTATCACGGCGTTTTGACCTTTTACATTCACAGCCCAAAGCTGGACGATACAGACAAACAATAGCAAAAATGAGAGCTTCATAAACTTACATGTTTTTTTATACAAATAATATATTGACAAAGGATCTAAATTCATATCTTTGTTTTTTAAAAATGAGTGAATACTAAATTTATCTTGACTTTTGTGTTTACTTTTCGCGGCAGGTATTGATCGTACTTGCCGTTTTGTTTTTCATCCCTTTATTGACTCATAGGCATTCCGATTTATTTGGTTATTTTTCTCAATACAATCATATCTTCTTTTCTTTCGATTTTGAATGGATGTATCCGTTGAATGATTCTCAATATCATATCGACGCCATCCTGCTGCCGGAACTTGCCGGTAAATTCATAGTCGAGCACCGACGCATCGGCCACTTCTATTTTTACATCATAATAGCGTTCCAGTTTTTGGATGATGCTCGTCAGCGGCTCGTTCACAAAACTGTATACTCCTTTGGTCCACAGGAAATAGTCGGAATGTTCGATAGGCTCAAGAAGCAGCCGGTGATTATGATAGTGCGCCTGTTGGGAAGGTTGCAGAACCAATTCCTGTCCCGAATCATCCCAAACCTTTACGCTGCCTTCAATCAGTGATGCCTGAACTCTGTCGTTTTCAGGATAGCTGCTCACATTGAACCTTGTTCCCAGCGCGGTAATATTCACGCCTTGCGCCGTAACCGTGAATGGCTTATCGGGGTTGGCGGCTACTTCAAAGAATGCTTCGCCGCTCAGCGCTACATGCCTGTTGCCCGAAAAAACGGAAGGATAAGTCAGCGTCGATCGCGCATTGAGCCAAACCACCGAGCCGTCGTCAAGGGTGAGCCGTGCACGCTGGCCTGCCGGGGCATACACTTCGGTCATCCTTGCAGACGCCCCGGAGTTAACGGCAAAATACCACGTAGCAACAACCAGTAAGGCAATGGAGGCGGCATAAGCAACCGAATTCAACAGTACCCTGCGGACAGTTTTACGTCGCGTTATTTGCTTGAATTGCCTGTAAGCCGTTTTTCCGTGATATTCATCTTTCTTTTCGGAGACAATATGCATCAATGCATCCGTATTTTGCATGTTGATAAACAACTTCTTTAGTTCTTTATCCGAATCGACATCACGCAGAAAATCAATCCTTTCTGCATGATGCATTTTCCCTTCGAAATATTTGATGATTTTATCTTCCATACAGGGTCATGCAAAAATTGGCAGTAGTAATCTCCTGAAAATAACGTAGCCACAACACTTGGTTACGTACAACCATGTTGTGGCTACATATAAAATATGTATATTACGCGCGCGCGTTAGCTCTCTCTCTCTCTCTCTCTCTCTCTCTCTCTCTCTCTCTCTCTCTCTCTCTCTGCAAAAGGCATGCCAAACCCCCTATTTACAAGGGTTACAAGACAAGATGGGAAAAGAAAAAAATCCATTTTTTTACTCCAGATTATATTTAGGCGAAGACAAAATAATGTCTTCTTTGGGTTCATTATAACATATAGTCGAACGAGCGGAAAAAATCCGCTAAAGGGAGATCAAAAAAAGTTACAAAAAGATATTTTGTTCCCTGTAAATGCTCATTGCAACTTTCCGGTCATGTCGATCAGTTCCAGTATCAAAATTTGCGGTTTTTTTTATTTAACTGATACTAATTTATGATGAAGTTCCGTTTTGTGTATTTGTAAATGATCCATACGGTAATTTTTTTATGAAACCGGCAGGCATACATATGGCGTACCTTTTTGTGCTGGCTGTTCTTTTTGCTCATTCGAACTGCCGGGCGCAGGACTGCAACTATGTGTTCGGGTCGAGGATCGTGAACGACAGCACGCTCAGTTCCGTCAGGGATTGCCATGTCAGCAACAAAACGCAACGCACGGGAACGGTCAGTAATGTCTACGGCGATTTCAGGATCACGGCCAGCGTCAACGACAGCATTTCGTTCAGCGCCATTGGTTACGAGGAGTTGACGATCGCCCTCACCGATTCGATCTTTACCCGCAGACATGTGATCAGATTAAAGCCCATTGCCTATGAACTGGGCGAGGTAACCATCACACCCTATCATCTCGACCTGCCGCCCATCAGTAAATTCAGTATCCCTGCTCCGGCGCCATTGCCCGGCCAGGGAGGAGTGAACATCCCCACAGGGATCAGTCCTGTTACGTTTTTATACGACCGCTTCAGCAAGGAAGGGAAGCAAAAGCGGTATTACGGGAAACTGACGGAAGGCACGGCCGATTTTATGCTCATCGGCGAAAAGTTCAATGGCGAACTGGTATCGCAAATCACCGGCCTCAAGGAGGAAGAACTGATCAAGTTCATGTCCTTTTGCGGCTTTTCAAGTGATTTCTTAAAGAATTATTCGCCCGAAACGATCAAACGGGCCATCAGGGAAAAATACAAAGCATACAGGAAAAATTTTCCCGAAGGTCGATGACCTCCGGTTGACTTTTCAAGTCATCAATACAGGGAGACGCCCCGTATCCCTCCCTTTTACCCGTACAATTCGTTATAGAGCCGTCGAAAAATTACAAAAACATTAGGAGCGGCAGATAATTCTTTAGTTCTGCCCGCAATTTTTTGTAGGCGATGCCCATTTGTGTTTCAATGGTATGGATTGAAATATCCATTTCTGTAGCTATTTCCTTTTGTTTTTTCCCTTCGATACGACTTTTGATAAAAATCTCGCGGCATTTTCCGGGCAACGAATCAATCGCCTTTTTCAACACGGCTTCAAGATCGTTTTCTGCCGGAATATCCTGGTCAAAGGCTTCCAGCGATTCGAACTTCATTTTCAGGATCAGTAGCTGTTCTTCCTGTAGCTTGTCGGTTGCTTTCCTCACCATCATCTTATGCCGCAGATAGTCGACACACCTGTTCCTGGTGGCAGTGAACAAAAAGGCGATCAGATTAACCGGCATCGTCAGGACTTCACGCTTTTCCCATAACTCCAGGAAAACATCCTGCACAATATTTTCGGCATCTTCCCCCGATAAAACATACTCCTTGGCAAAGCGTTTCATCTTTGAAAAATGCGCAATATAAATCTTTTCAAAATCAATATTTTGTGACTGTTTTTCCAAATGTGTGATATGGTTATTTTGAAAAAACAAATTTAGTAGAAATATTTAAATCAAGAAAATAATTTTGATAACCAAAATCCGGCACTGGTTGATAGACCGCTGTCAGCGGAGGATTAGGAACAGGTTGTCACAGAATCAGCACGCATATAACTGCTAAAGGAATTGTCAGGTTATCCGTACCACGCGGCGATAATAACTCAATGAAAGTAGCCGTGAAGGAAACGATGAGCGATAATACGTACATCGACTCGTGATGTGTCGCTGCCATGCAAAACAGGCTGATCAAAAGCGAAGAAAGAAGAAAGGCCAATGATCCGGCAATGGTTTTCCTGTTGAGGATACGCCTGGATTCTACTCTTCTGCCGACCATATTTGCCACCGGATCGCAAACCGCCAGGATCAGAATAGGAAGAGTATATAACAGGTTATTTTCAAGCCTTATAGAAATATAATAACTGATACCCACCGACAGCGCCAACAAGTAACTGCCGCCGGTTCTCCTTCCCACTCCATCAATCGAATGTAATACGCGCATTCGATTGGCAACCAAAAGCATCACAAAGAAAATAGCACATATGGCCAAAACATAACTTTCATCTACAAAAATATGTGGGAAAAGCAATACCGACAGGGTAGATACAATGTGGGCAAACTTTCGTGTATATTCCGAAGCAATGTTCTTTCGGCGGTTGAGATACTCGCAGAATGCGAGTAACAATACATAGCCGCCAACAAATACAAACAGCCACACAAATTGATCATTCATTGCCTGCAAAATAATTGAAACAGATACATAAAAGCTCCTGAAAGCATCAAACTATCAAAACGATCGAGAAATCCGCCATGTCCGGGAAAAGTGCGCCCGAAATCCTTAACCGCAAATTGACGTTTGACATAAGATGCAGCCAGATCGCCCGCAAATGAAGCTCCTGCGATGCCCAGTCCCATGATTGACGCCAAGCCCGGTCCCCACCCTGTATGACAGCCGGCAATAACACTTACCATCATTGAAACAATGGTTCCGCCTACTGTTCCGCCAATGGTTTTGTCAGGACTGATTTGCGGACATATTTTCCGTTTGCCGAACCATTGCCCCGAAAGTTGGCTGAAAGCATCAAACGAGCATACCATCAATAACGTAAATGATAGAATGCCTTGCACTCCAAAGCTAAAAAGACAAAATAGCACGCTTGTAAGAAGATACACAGGGAAAAATAAGCCGAACCGGTTACATGCCGGTGGATGCGACCTGTGTTGCAAACGGATCAATTCCCAGCTACCTCCCAGGACAATCATTACGCAGAAGATACGGAAAAGTGCCGGGCAATACGAAATGCTTGCAAACAATGTGTTAACAATGAAAAAGTAAACAAAGTATTTGATCCATGAATTTTGTCTTTCGTTCCTTTCCTTTTTCCGGTTAACAAAAAAGACCGCCATCCCGCCAAGGACAAAAAGAAACAAAAGAATGACGAAAAGCGTGTTTGGTGTCATTTCGGCTTGTTTCTGTACTTGAGCACCCAATAGAGTCCTTTGGCATTGGACACCGGCTCGCTGAGCGCCCACTGCACGCATATCTGTTCGCAAAAAGCCAGGATCGCCCAAATGATCACAAAATAATAGAACTTCGCGTCGAACCCAAAAACAAACAGAACAAAAAAGAAAATTCCCTGGAGATACCCGCCTATTTTTGATGAGTAGAGATGCAGACTTGGAAATCTCCCGAATTTAAATAGCGAAATCACTACCGAACCCGCAAAAACCCCGGTATAAACATACAGGCTTAACAGATGCGCTGCAAAATCAGCGGCTTTGAATACAAAAACCCCGGTGATGGCGCTAATATACATCCCTACATCGGCCAAAGCGTCGAGTCGGGCTCCTAATTCGGTCTGCAAACGGAATGTCCGTGCGATGATACCGTCTAATGCATCGGTAATAAGGTTAATGATCAGTAAAATAGCATATAATTGCTCGTTTCCGCTGATTGCCAGATACAGAACAAATGGAAAAGACAACAGCCGGTATAGTGATAGAAAATTCGGAATAGTGTATATGTTCTCACCTTTCATCTGGTTGTATAATTGGTTATTTCTTTACAATTGTTTTCCGATAGCGTATCCGCCCCAGGTCGCCAGCAGGCAAAAAGCCATACTCAGCAGGGCGTAAACAAAAAACAGGAAGACGTCGCCCTGTTTCAAAAGGCTGAAGTTTTCCCACGAAAACGTGGAAAATGTGGTAAATCCGCCGCAAAACCCAACAGTGAGCAAACAGAGGTACGAATTCCTGTCGGCGACAGCCGGGATGGCCAAAAACAACCCGATGAGGAGCGAACCGAGGATATTCACGCCAAAAGTGGTCAACGGGAAGACGGATGTGGAAAATTGGGCCAATAAGCGCGCTATGCCGTAGCGGGCTACGCTTCCCAAGCCTCCACCAATAAATACAAGCGAAAATAATTTGATCATGATTCGTATTTTGAGATCGCTCAAAAGTAAGGTTTTTGGCAATATGATCGTCGCCGGCTTCAAATTTTGCCTGGCGTCTTCGCGGTGTTACATCGCTGCGCTTCACAAGGGAACGTTCCGCTGACAGGGTTGCTCGAAACTCGCGCTCTATTCCTCCATCATCAGTTTCAGCAATTCTTCAGTTGACAGTTTGCCCGGAGCATCGGCGCCCTGGAGGAGGCTGTCGGCAATATCATGTTTGGTATGATGCAACTGTATGATCTTCTCTTCGATGGTATGCTGTGATACCAGGTGATAGATGGTAACAGGGCGTTTTTGTCCGATACGGTGCGCTCGGTCGGAAGCCTGGTCTTCTATGGCGGGATTCCACCATGGATCGAGGTGGATCACGTAATCTGCGGCAGTCAGGTTCAAGCCCAGGCCGCCCGCTTTTAAGCTGATCAGAAACAACTCGCCTTCGCCAGCCTGAAAATCGCGTACATTGCGTTCGCGTTCGGCCATGGACGTAGCGCCGTCGAGATATTGATACCTGATTTTTTTCCCGTCTAATGCCTGGCGTATGATGTTCAGATGTTTCACAAACTGGCTGAATACCAATGCGCGGTGGTTGTTGCCACGCAGTTCGTCCACAATTTCCATGAAGGTAGCCAGTTTCGACGAAGGTATGGTTACGTTAGCCTCCACCAAAGCAGGATTACAGCATGCCAGACGCAGGCGCATTATCTCGGCCAGAGCTTTCACGTGTCGCTGACCGCCCGGGCTGGTTGCCTGTTGTACGTTTTCGATGGCTTGCCGACGGATGGCTTCGTAAAAACTGCGTTCCTCGCCGGTTAATTCCACCTGCATGATGATTTCCGTTTTGGGCGGCAATTCTTCCAGCACATGGTTCTTGGTACGGCGCAGGATAAAGGGTGCGACCAGCTTTTTGAGACGTTTATTGCCCTGCTCTGCATTTTTCACGAAACGGTCGTTGAATTGCTGCATGCTTCCCAACAGGCCGGGATTGATAAAATGGAACAGGTTCCACACCTCGCCCAGGTGGTTTTGTACGGGCGTTCCCGTCATAGCCAGCTTGAACAGGGCATTCAGGTTCATGGCCGCTTTGGATGTCTTGGTGTTGTTGTTTTTAATGACATGCGCTTCGTCGAGTACCACTGTTGCCCATTTTTCCTTCGCAAGAAGCTTTTCTTCCGATTGTAAAAGCCCGTACGTAGTGATCACCAGGTCGAAAGCATCCGCTTTTTCAATGGTTTTCCTGCGATTGGCGGAGGTCAGCAGCAGCACATTTAAAGAGGGTGCAAAACGGCTGGTTTCGCTCACCCAGTTGGGTACCACCGATGCCGGACAAACAACCAGTGCAGCGCCTTTATTGGCGCGGTACAGCAATACGGCTAATGCCTGTACGGTTTTTCCCAGGCCCATATCGTCGGCAAGGCATGCGCCGGCATCCCATTCGGCGAGGCGCGCCATCCACCGGAACCCTTCTTCCTGGTAAGGACGAAGCTCCGCTTTCAGCGTATTCGGTATCACCGGCTGTGTATCTTTTATTTCTGCCAGTTTTTCCTGGAATTCCGTCCATTTGTTATCGCCTTTAAACGAACCGCTCTGTCCGAACATTTCCATGAGCGGTATGGATGCAAAACGGCTCATTTTTACGGATCCGTCGGAGGTGTCGGCGTACGTCTGCAGTTCGTCAAGACGTTTCTTCAAATCGTTGCTCAGGGCAAGGAACTCGCCTTCGCCAAGTTCAATGAACCGTCCGTGCGAACGGGCATTCAGGTCGAGCAGCTGTTTGAGCGAAAGTACCGTATTCTCGTCCACCTGCAGGTTACCGCTCAGTTCGAACCAGTAATCGACGCCCCTCGCCTCCAGGTTGATGCCGGTCATTGATACCGACCGGTTGATTTTGAAGCGCGCTCCCTCGGGCCATTCCACAATGGCAATATCCTGGTGCCGCGAAAGTATATCGAGCAGGAAGAGGCTGTCGCGCGGGTCGTCAAAAACGATCGGCTCCTGCGAGGTATCGATCTTGGCGCTCTGCTGTATCTCTTGCAGGATGGCTTCGGCATAACGCATTTCGGTCTTCAGGTCGCGACTTACATGACAACGCTCGCTGTTCACCATACCGATGATGTTTTGCCCGCCAACGCCCGGTTTGCAGTATGGCGGAACAGAACCGAACGGCTTTACGAAAAGTTCTGCCTTTAGCGTATCTCCCAATGGCAGGAGCTGTACGCGGATTCGCAAATCGGCTTCAACAGTGCGCGTTCCCAGCCGGGCTTCCGCCAAGTCCGAATGTATGGTGAAAAAACAGCTTAGAGCGTTGAGTACCTGTATCAGTTTGGCTTTCCCTTCAGGGGGAATCGCCATAGCTCCCCGGTTGATGGCCTGGAGGACGGCGCGTTGCCGGGAATCGATATCAATCAGTTTATAACGTGTATTGGTTTCCCTGTAGATGACAAATTGCTCGTCGCCGGGATCAATGTCGGCCTTCAGGAGCAGACCGTCGTCCGTATCTTCAATGGTGACGGTCGGCTGCGCTTTGATCAGTTCCACGGGAATGTCGGGATTACCGGTCATGAACAGATACGGATGTCCGGCCAAAGCAGGCCACACATCGTCGGAAAAGCAGATTCCTTCGCCATTGCTGTAATGGTTTGAATATTGAAGCGTACCGGCAATACGGCAGTCCTGTTCGGACATGCCTTCCACGTCATTATCCCGCAACCGTTTCAGCAAAATACTGCGGCCTTTTGTCCAGCTGCCTGTTGCTGTAGCGGTTTGCAAACAGGGATGTACGATCCGTTTTATGGGATCAATAAAGTATACGATCCGCGCTGTTTTATCGGTTTTTAGTTTCTCTTCCGGCGCAACTAACGACATGACCCCCAAAAGGTTGTTCAGCGAAAGTTCCCAGCCTTTCACCCGCTGTTTGCTTGAGAGCATCGAAACCAGCCCCAATTCATCCGACAGCGTCCTGTAATCATTTTCAAACTCCTTGATCCGGTAGAGGTTCGCCAATGCAAAAGCCAGTTCGAGCGCCAGGAGTTTGTACCCGTTGGCCGTTGCCTTTTTGAGCAGCGCCTGGCCGGTTTGCATGTACTTGGCGCCCAGTCCCGTTTCGGTTACAGATGCTGCAATATACAGAAAAATCAAGTCCAGGCTGCTGACGGATGTAGAAAAATATTCGGCCCGCGACATGGCTTCTTCCATATTCTTTTGGTCGCCCAGCGCATGGAACATCATTGCCGACGCTATGATGGTGGAATAATTGAAGTTTGATCCTCTTTGGGACAGCATTTTCCGGGCTTCGGGCGCGTACTGCTCCGCATCCATCCCCAGCAGGGACCGGATGTAGTATACAATGTAGAAAATCTCGTAGTTGACGAACATCTCCGTCTTCTTTTTCGAGACCATCGTTATGTTCATGATCCGGTATGCCAGTGTGGCATTATCTTGATACAGGGCATGTATCCCGGCAGGCAATACCGTATTCCGGTACCGTTCGGGCAACATGCCCACCTGTGCATCCATTTGCGGGAACCGGCCGTCGAGCATGCTGCAACAGGCCAGAATCATGTGACTCGAATTGCCGTCGACCACCAGTTCGGGAATTTCCCTTAATTTTTGGTCGAAGCGGATGAGGTTTTCCATTGGGCGCAAATCGGCATGGATGTCCAGCAGGACATTATTAAACATTCCGTACAGATATTTTTCGCCGATTGTGTGGAACAGCCAGGCTAATTCGGTATTAGCGACAACAGGTTGCAGATAATCGAAATAATCCGACATCCGCATCCTGACATTCTCGACGGTATCAGGATGTATCCTGTTTTCGCCATGTTCTGCGAACAGGTTGCGCAAATACCTGTATGGCGCTACTGTTCGGTAATAGAGATTTTCAAACTTGTGAATATCGGGAATTATCTTGAGGAATAGCTCATTCTTTAAAGCATCGGTCAATACGGTAAGCGCAATATCCTTCCTGATTCCGGTAGTAATCGCATTGGTTTCAATCAGCCCCATGTTGCGCAGTTCGCCATGTATCCTGATCACATCGGTTACCGGCATCCGGAGGCCCAAAATTTTCGCTACATCGCGGGACGGGAGCGAGAGAAAACAGTAAGAGAATATTTGCAGTATCCATTTCTCGTCTTCAGTCAGATCATTCCGGTATATCCGGAGGTATTGTTCGGTCTGCGTCGTCATTTATCTTCAGTGTGAAGCCTGTTCAACAGCAGGAACCATAGCGGGCGCACTTGTCGGCGGCTCGGTTCCGGTTGCGGTGGCAGCCAATTTTTCAAGTGTGTAGGTTTGTTCTGTTGTGTTGCCGAAACGGTCGGTAACCGCTATCGAAAACCGGGTTTTGTCGTTGATGTCCACGATAGCCGAGAAAGCAGGATCAGCGGCCTCATGGTCGAAATCTACAGCTTTACCGTCTACCACGATGGATGCAATGGAACTTTCGTCGGTTACCTTGCCTTCAATATAAAGCGTCGGTTCATTGACATCCAGTATAATCACGCCGTTTTCCGAAGGTTTCGGGGTAAACAGCACGATTTGCGGCTTCCCTGTTTCGTTCCTTACCAGGTGATATACTGCTTGATTCATATTATGATACACATCGGACACCTCGATCCGAATTTCCTGTGCGTTTTCGAGCTTTACGACCGATGCAAATTCAAAATCACCGCCTACAGGGGTAACAGGCACAGTTTGCCCGTTAATCACCAGTGATTTGATGGGACTTTCGTCGGAAATTTTTCCTTTGACGGTGATCGACTGTTCGTTGTCGGGCACCTGTATGTCGAAACTTTCGGGTTTCGGGTCGGTCAGGGCCAGCGTTGGCGCCCGGTCTTCGCGGTTCAGTTCGAAAATTTGCTGATTGGACAGTTGGGTGATCGCATCTTTTTCGGGATGATTGGCAGCTATGGCCAACAATTTCAGGTAGCCTTCCAGGGCGGTCTTTTTATCGCCCGCCCTGGCATAAGCATCTGCCCGTCCGGCTATGGCTTGCCAGTTATCCGGCTGAAGGTTCAACGCTTTCTCGAAATCCCTGATGGCATCCTGCGGCCTGTTGGTATCCCTGTAATATATTCCCCGCCAATAGAGCGCATGGACGTTATCCGGATCAAGTTTGATCGCGTAGGAAACATCATCAATGGCATCGGTATAATTCTTTGACAGTGCGAATCCTCTACTCCGGGCAATCAGCGCTTCTTTTGAGTCGGGATCGATCCCGAGCGCCGATTCGGAAGCTTCCAGCGTTTCCCCGGGTTTATTGGTGTTTGCAGCAATGTTGGCCAGGGCAATGTAGGCATTGATATATCCTTTGTCTATTTTCGTGGCCTTGTCGTATGCCCATCCGGCTTTTTGCCACGATTTCAACCTGCTGTATACTTCGCCCTGCAGGTAATAGGTCTTGGCCGTTTCGCCAATCTGTAACGTGGAGTCGCTCACTTTTAACGCTGCGTCGTTCTGGTTGAGCTGCAACAATACCTGAATCTTGGTATGGAAGGCAGGCAGGTATTTCGGGTTGAGCCTGGTGGCCTTGTTCAGGCTCTTCAGCGCATCTGTCAACTGTCCGTTTTTGTACTGGCTGCATCCCAGCAAATACCAGAGATTTTCCTCATCGGGCGCCAGCTGTGTCAACCGCTTGTAATCGGCAACGGATTGTTCGTATTGTTTCAGGTTTTCGTAAGCCTCGGCGCGTACTTTCAACAATTCTTCCGAATCCGGATCGGTAGCCAGTGCCCGGCTGAGTATCTCCACCACTTTTTGCGGCTGTGCGCTCAACGAGTCGGCTGCATGCAATACGGCATCAACATCCTGTGCCTGTGCGGTGACCGCACAGATGCAGGACAGGAAAATAATACCGGCGCGCTTCATATTCAAATGGCTATTTTTTTGATGGTATGTACCAATTGTCTTGTCAATAAGTACTTGATGAACGGATACTCAAATATTATGCCGAAACTGAAAACTTATGACAGAGCGCCCTCGTCGGCAAAGCTATAATAGCTATTATCAGCCACGATCACATGATCGAGCAGGGTAATGTTGAGCAGTGCACCGCCTTCCTTTACTTTCCGCGTCACTGATATATCCTGTTTGCTGGGCGTTGCGCTACCTGACGGGTGGTTATGACAGAGCACGATACACGCTGCAAGGCGTTCTATCGCCATTTTCATGATCAGGCGCACATCCGCCGATGCGTCGGCTAATCCGCCGATGCTCAGGCGCTGCATATCCATGTACCGGTTGGAACTGTTCAGGAAAAGTATCCAGAACTCTTCGTGCGGCAGGTCGCTGAGCATTGGGTGGAACAGCATGAAGATATCCATACTGGTCATGATCGTTTTCTTTTCGATTACCTCGCTGATATTGCGTCGCCGGCCGAGTTCCAGCCCGGCTATGATGCTTATGGCTTTCACTTCGCCCATGCCCCTGTAGTTTTTTAGCTGTGCAACGGTTGCTTTACCCAATTCGGCAAGATTGTTTTTGAAATCGGCCAAAATTTTCCGGGCCAATTCTACAGCATTGTCTTCCGGCGAACCCGACCGCATGATGATGGCCAGTAATTCGGCATTGCTCAATGATGCAACACCCTTGGCCACAAGCTTCTCGCGGGGCCGGTCTTCTTCCGCCCAGTCAGTAATAGGAAAAGATTGATGCCCGTCATTTTTAGCTTTTGACTTCCCCATAAACAATCGGATGCTGATGATCGAATATTGACGTACAAACCGGTTACACGGCCTTACTCAAGTCGAAACCCGTAACTGCGGGCACGCCGAAAGCAAACCCAAAACTTGAAAACAAAAACCCCTCCTCGCAGGGAAGGGTGCGGCATATCATTATAAGCCGGGATTAAGCCAATGTATTGATATAATGAGAGAGTTTCGATTTGAGGTTCGAAGCCTTATTCTTATGAATCACGCTTTTCTTTGCCAGCTTATCCAGCATCGAGGCCACTTCGGGGTACTGCGCAACGGCAGCGGCCTTTTCAGTGGTAGGCCGTAAGTTCTTAATTGCTTTACGGGTTGTTTTTGCATAATACTTAATTTCCAGCGTCCGGTATTCGTTTGGTCTTATTCTCTTGATGGATGATTTATGATTTGCCATATCTGATTAAAAATGATACCTGTTTTTTTAAGCGCACAAAGATATGACCTTTATTCTTAAATGCAAACAGAAACTGTAAAAAATAAAAATGATGCAGTCTGTCAACGGGGTCAAATATCTTTCCGTTGACCCTGTTGTTCCTTTTGACCCTGACAGGTCTGCCGACCCTGTCAGGTCGGGCGCTGCTCCCGGCATCGGCGCAACGTTAATGTTTGTTAAAGAGTATTAATGTTTGTTAAAACAGCGTTAATGTTTGTTAAAGCGAACATATCTATTCACTTTTTTGATACATTGCGGCGTTTTTTAGATCATTTGTAAACATAAAACCATTTAAAATAATTGATCATGAGCAAGCACGTAGACCGTCGGAATTTCCTGAAACTATCGGCTACAGCCGGGGCTGTACTGGCATTGGCGCCCGCAGACATTCAGGCCAGGGAAAACGACATGAAGAAGAAGATGCCCGAACGCATATTGGGCAAACGTACCGGTATCAAGTTGCCGGTGTTGAGTATGGGGGTTATGAGGGCAGATAACCAGTCGGTTGTGAAAGCGGCATACAATTCGGGAATCATTATGTTCGACACAGCCAACGGCTACCAGAACGGTAAAAACGAAGAAATGTTAGGCGAGTTTTTTGCCGACAAGCCTCGCGAATCGTTCATCCTGGCTACCAAAGCGAAGGAAAATCCGGCGGATGATGCTGCCGGAAAGTTCCTCGAAAAATTTGAAACCAGCATGAAGCGTCTCAGGATGTCGTATGTAGATATCCTGTATCTGCATGCCCTCGACAAGGTAGACAGCGTGAACTATCCGCCGATACTGGAAGCGGTACTGAAGCTGAAAAAGGACGGACGGGTGAAGTATATAGGGGTGTCCACCCACAGCAACGAACCGGCGGTGATTCATGCAGCCGTGGATAATGGCAACTATGATGTGATTCTCACAGCATATAACTACACCCAGGGGCACCTGGACGAACTGAACCCCGCCATCGACCGGGCGGCAAAAGCCGGGTTGGGCGTCGTGGCGATGAAAACCATGGCCGGCGGATATCTTGACAAAGACCGGACACAAAAGGTGAATACCCGGGCAGCATTGAAATGGGCTTTGCAGAACCCGAACATACACACTGCCATTCCCGGATTTACTTCCTTCGACCAGCTGGAAGAATCGCTCGATTCGGCCTTGAACCTGAAAATGAGCAAGGACGAAAAGAAATACCTTTCGATGGCCAATCATTCGCTGTATTGCCGGGGATGCAGGAGTTGCGAGACCCAATGCTCCAAGCACCTGCCGATACCCGAAATGATGCGCGCATACATGTATAATTATGGATACAAGAGTCCGGCGCTGGCCAGGGAAGTGATCGATGAACTGGCGCTGGCAGAGGATGCATGCGATTGCGCCGTATGTAAGGTGAAGTGCGCCGCAGGTTTTCAGGTGGCGCAAAAAGTACAGGATATCACCCGCCTGCAATATGTACCGCAGGAGTTTCTGGTATAATTGAGTTTTTTCACAAGGCACAAAGGGCGCAAAGATTTTTGTGTTCTTTGTGCCTTTATGTATCATCATATAAATTCGAAATCACGATGCGAATCTTTATTTTATGTTGCGCGCTCGCCTTGACACAGATGGCCGCAGCGCAAACGCCGGCGGAACTGAAAGCCAAACTGCCGCAGGTTGCCGGCTGGACGATCGACGAAACGGTGGAAGTGTTCGATCCCGATAATCTGTTCGAACGGATCAATGGCGCCGCTCCCGGATATTTGCTGTTCGATTTTAAGGAATTGACCGTTTTTGTGTACAACCGGGATGGGAACGGCGACCACCGGCCGTACATCACCATACAGGTTTACCGGCATGCAACCAAAGAAGACGCTTTCGGTATCTATGCTTCGGAACGCCCGTCGGAGAGCGGCTTCCTCGCCGCCGGTACGGAAGGTTACCGGGAAGGCTCCATGCTTAACTTTTTTGTCGACTGCCTGTATGTGAAGATCGAAAGTCCTTCGACAGATGGAACCGTGAGCGCCATCGAGCAGATTGCACGGGAATTTGGTCGGAATATCAACGCACAGCCGGCTTTCCCGATACAGTTGCAGAGTTTCCCGGAAGAGAACAAAATTGCACATAGCGAACTGTACATCCCAACCGGTTTCCTGGGACATGAATTCCTGAACAAAACTTTTACAGCCAATTACCGGGCGTCGGATAAAAAATACCAGCTGTTCATGATGGATGCCGCAACCGCCGACCAGGCCAAGGAAGCGTTAACCAAATATTTACAGTTTACCAGGCAGAATATAAAACTTCGTGAAGGCCGGTTGACCATCAAGGATCGTTTCAACGGCGATATCGAGTGTCAGTGGAAGGGACGGTATATCTGGGGTATTGTGAACGACGGCAAAGCCCCGGTGAAAGTTGACGACGTCCTGAAAGAGACCGGGAAAAAATTGCAATGAGGAAATGCCAAGAAATAAATGTTACGTTTCGGCGGCTTGAAAAGCCGGATTTTCCTTTCCGCAGGCCGTGGCCTGCGGAAAGGAACTCCTAAGGTGAAAGATGAGGTTGAAGCGAATCTCTACATTTATACTGCGCACGGCGTAATTTTGTGTGATGATTTTTGTAGAGACGTGGCATGCCACGTCTCTACCTGCATTTCTATATCACAATTTTAGCCCGCGCATGGTATAGCATAGAACCTCAGGAGGCTTTGAGTGAAACCTCAGGAAGTTTTAGGTGAAACCTCAAGAGGTTTTAGGTGAAACCTCAAGAGGTTTTGGGTGAAACCTCAAGAGGTTTTGGGTGAAACCTCAAGAGGTTTTGGGTGAAACCTCAAGAGGTTTTGGGTGAAAGCTCAAGAGGTTTTGAGTGAAAGCTCAAGAGGTTTTGGGTGAAAGCTCAAGAGGTTTTGAGTGAAACCTCAGGAGGTTTTGGGTTACTACCCGCTGTCAGGATCAGACCGCTGAGGTTCATTCTTTTTTTGAGGCGCTATTTTCCATTTTCTTTATTTCTTATTCTTTTTGATGCCGCAAAAAGAACCAAAAACGGCTCGACGATTTAAACGCGCTTCGCCTGGACGGAAAATCGTCAATATGGCGCCAAAGGCGATTTTTTACGGGCAAAGCCA
>JAISCQ010000203.1 GCA_031265445.1 Bacteroidales bacterium | reverse complement strand
CTGCCTTCGATCCATTCGTTCCAGGCATTAATCACCACGATTTTGGGCTGGTCGGGATGTTTGTCCGCATATTCTTTTGCCTGCAGCAGCAAAGGTATAAAACTTTCCGGATTCTGGTTGTATATGCCTTTTATGGATGATTGCGGATAGCGCGGCGAATTGTCATATCCTGTACTGACGCAGGGAAATACCGGAATATCCAGCGCCGCATCCAGTTTTTGGCGAAACGTATGTGCAAAAGCGGCATTTTGAACGTGGTCATCACCGCAGTTTTGAACGTGGCCATTACTGCATTTACCCATATTGTAGGATGTGATGCTGTTAATGCCGAGCAGTGCGGTGACTTCGCGCGCCGTTTTTCCCTCCGCAGCCCGTGGGCTGAGCAAATAAGGCTCTTCTGTGTTCCAGTCATTGATTAACTGCAGATGCAGTCCCGGGAAACCGGCTTTCTTTACCTCGTCACGGAAATAGTCCAGTCCTTTACGTGTTTCCTCCCAGCTGTTGCCGAAACTTTTCAGCAGCAAATCCGTCCGGTAGATCGCAAATACCGGTTGTCCGTCTATTCTGAGGTAATTCGGCCGGCTGAAAAAATGAGTAATCACATGTGCAACCACATTTTTGTAATCGTCCCAGTCGACCGTGCCCTTCCAGATCAGCGTGTCGTCCGGATACTTTTCCATGGAATACCTGTAACCGTTCAGCAGGCGTCCGGTGATGTGATGATTGGCCCACATCAGGTAAAAGTTCATTTTGTTGGTATTGGGAGACTTGGTAAACGCCCGGACGGTGCTTTCCAGAAACGGTTTTCCGTCATACCAGTACCAGTCGAAGATAAAGGTATTCACCTTATGACCGGAAGCGGCGTTAATCCATTTCTCCATAATCCCGGGGTCATCGTCCGGTTCGTAGCCCCACAGAGGCTGTTTCGGCTGGTAATGACCTTCAAAGAGCGGCCGGGCTTTTTTAATCATTTCCCATTCGCCGGGGCCTTCTTCCCAGAACAGGTCTTTGCCGCGTTCGTCGTCGTGACACGAAGGCCAGACCCATGCAGCGACAATATAATCGTCCTTTGGCTGACCTGCGCAGCCGGACGTCCGTGAACAGGCCGTAAAGCCCGCCATACTCATGCATACCGTCGCCATCGCAACCGGTAATGTCTTCTTCCAATTTTTCTTCATTGTATTTTCAATCTTTATCATTTCTTTTGTTCAATTTTTGCAGGCGTATAACCCTGCCTGCATTAGGGATAAAAAAGCGCGTAATCTTTTTAAATACCGGTTTACATGCTTTTTTTTACTGAGAATTGAAAATGAAGGAAAACTCTGATTAATTCATAGATTCCATCCTGCAGCCGACTTCCTTTCCGGAGAACGCCAAGCCGAGCAGGACGATCTTTTTGCCTTTGCCCAGGTATTTTCCGTAATAATTTTTATCGTGAATCTGCTTTATTGCATTACGAAGCAGGGTGGCCGTTTTCGTTTTTGAATGATATTTCAGTTCGCAGACTATAACGGTATCAGACTGTTCCAGAACGGCGTCGATGCGTCCGCTGCCGGTCGGGACTTCGCCATGCGCCTTGAAGCCCAGCACATTCATCCACGACAGGAAAAGCGAATGATAATACTTCTCTTTGCCGATCTGGATGCTGTAAGGGATATTTTCGAGCATCGTACGGACGCTTTGGGCGAAGCCTTCGGAGTCGAGCGAACGGAGCTGTTTGTCCATCGTTCTCACGAGAGGCTCCACTCGCGCCAGAGGATAGTAAGAAAATAAGCTGACTAAGTATTCCAGCAGGGACGTCCTGACTTCCCGATTGGGAATGCCAAGCGTATATTGAGGCGTTTCACCTGTCGGCGTGATCTTTTTTACCGTCAGATAGCCGGTTTGAAACATCAGCGAGATATTATCAATATTGTTCGGGTCGAAACTGTCGAATATTTTCGGCGAAGCCTCAATTGGCTCAAATACCAGGTCTATCTGGTCGCGCAGTTTCAACTGCTCCATCAGGAACGTAGGCGTTCCGCTGGAAAACCAGTAGTTGGAAAAGATCTGTTTCTTGAAAAACAGCAGGGTAGAATACGGATTATAAACCGAAGTCCTGCCATCCCAGGTATAGCCGTTGTACCACAGGCGGATTTTGTCTAACAGTTCTTCCTTCGTTTCATCTTTTTTTGCTGCCAGCACGTCCATGTATTCGGAAAAATAATATTCCAGTTCCATTTGCGTATAGCCGCATATTGCCGCATAACTTTCGTCAATTGTAATATCATCGGGACTGTTCAACGCTGAGAAAATCGAGAGCTTGGCAAACTTGGTAACGCCGGTCAGGAAGATAAATTGCAAATGTTCGTCGGTTGCTTTCAGGATTTTGTAAATGTTCTGAAGTGATTCCTGAATGGCTTTCAGCGCTGTCGGCGATTTACTCATTACATCCAGTATCGGCGCATCGTATTCATCTACTAAAATGACTACTTTTTCGCCGGTCTTGCGATGCAATTCTTCGATTAATTCGGCAAAACAGTCGGACGCATATTCGGATAACAGTGTAATTTCATAATTTCGCGCCAAACGTTTTAATTGAGACGATAGACTGCGTTCTATCTCTTCCGGCGTATCATGCTTGATTGCCGTCCAGTCGATCCGGATGACGGGACTGCTTTTCGACCAGTCCCATTTATCATCAATGTAAAGGCCTTCAAACAATTCTTTACGTCCGTTGAACAGTGCATCCAGTGTGCTGATGAGCATCGACTTTCCGAAGCGGCGAGGACGGGAAAGAAAATAAATCCTTCCTGTTGTAACCAATCGATGGATTAGTTCAGTTTTGTCCACGTATAACAAATCCTGACTGCGCAAGATTTCAAATGACTGTGTTCCTATCGGTAAATTCTTCATATTCATTGAGAATTAAAAATTACAATTGATGTGACAAAGATAAACAATCATTTTCAATTCTCAATTAAAAAAGGATACGTGTAAACCAATATGTCAAAGAATTTTTCGAGCAGAGAAAGAGGGCCTCGAAGGTTTCTTCAAGGGTGTCTTGAAGGCTCCTTCGACACGCTACCTCCTTTCGGCGGCAAGAATACATAACATTAAAACTCGTTTTATCATAAGTCAAAAACTTATCTGTTATTTATTTCTTAAACAAGGGGCTGTCCAAAAAGTCTCTCACATCATCATTGCGACTGCAAGGAACGAAGCAGGTAGCAATCCGGAATACGGTTAATCACTGGATTGCTTCGGGCTGCGCCCTCGCAATGACGGGACTCGACCCTTTTGAGACAGCCCCTTTTTGAGCTTATTTTATCACATTCGGGTAGTTTACCCGCTGGAGTATTTCCTTGACTTCTATCCAGTTGTCCCGCGATTCGGGAGTTTCGGGGGTAGCGGGGATCAGGGTTCGGTACCGGTAATACAGGTCCATGTATTGCACGTCGCGGCCGGTTATCGGGTCATTTTGTGTGTAGTAGCGGTTGTAGCCTTCTTCGGACAGCATTTCTACCTCGATGGTGCCGTATGCGCGGAGCGATACGGTGCTGTTGGAATTGATTTTCGCTATCAGGGCGTACCTGGCTATTTCTTCAC
>JAISCQ010000179.1 GCA_031265445.1 Bacteroidales bacterium | reverse complement strand
CGTCAGCTTCTGTTCCGACTGGATCAGCTTCGACGGTATTTGCCGTGCGTTTTCATCCACAAGCGTTTTCGGGTCTACAAATCCTTCCTTCTGTACATCCTGCGCTTTCAACCCTGCTGCGCCAAAGGCGGCGGCGATCAGAACCATCGCAGCTATTCTTGCCGGCCGGTAACTGTATGTTTTCATAGCCATATATATTTGTCTTTATTTTTTAAAATTATAGTTATACGATTCAATATTTCTTTCCAGTTCGACTCCTGATGAATTCCTCTCTTTCAGGAAAATTCTTTTTAGCCTGTTGGATGAGTCGTATTCATAGTACGTGGTTTTGCCCGATGGGTCTGTCTCAGAAGTCATCCCTACCAAAGATTTGTACAGATAAGTGTATACATGGGCGTTGGGGAGTGAGTTTCTAAGACCGTTTAACAGGTCGAATATGTTACTGTGATAGGTCAGATCCGTAAGAATGCTGATACTCTCCAAAGAGACAGGTAAGGCATTGGCAACACTTTGGATGGTTGCATTTTCTATTTTTGCCACAATATATTGGCTGCTGTATGACCAGACATAGGCCGTAGGTACACCGTCCAATCCTGTCGTTTCAGTAATATTGCCATAATAATCATGTTTCATGCTCAAGACTTCGTCAAAATTATTCCCCGGTGCTGATTTTGTTTTTACGGATTTGACCTGGAACAGGCCCGTTCCGATCTGTTCCAGTTTCCGGCGCATGTAGGTTGTATCCGGCCCGATAACGGTTTTGTGTTCCGTTAAAATGCCTCCCGGATGTTGGGATAAGGCGGGAAAGAGACTTTCCGGGTATCCGGTTAAGGTATAACGTCCGTCTGCGTAAGTGAAATATTCTTCTTTTTGTTTACTGCCGCCTAACAGGGTAACGGCGCTCCTTGCTTTAGTCTGTTTCGGATAGCCATTTGGAAGGTTTGTATAGGTGAAATTTTTTATTTGGTCAACCTGACTTCCGTCAGGAAAATAATCCGTTATTTTTTCCTGATTCACGATGCTGAAATAGCTGTATCCGGCATCTTCGGGATAAGGGTAGGCAGTAAAGTAACCCTCTTCCGCTGCAATTGCTGCCTCAGTCATCTGTGAGATCATATCCGTATAGGTCCGGTACCGGTACACATAATCGGAATACATGGGCGCTGCAGGGGCCCTTACCTGTTCGTTGGTATATTCTACCTGACGAACCATCCGCTTTTCAGTACCTTCTTCCACATAATCGATCTTTTTTTGTAATTTCCCATATTCCGCATCGGAGAAGGATCTAAAGCTGAATGGTATATTGGTGTTTCGCTCTTCGTCGATCATGATCTTGAGTGTGGCAAATATTTCTGCCCATGTACCCGAGCCCGAGTTGTAAGATAATTTTCCTTTGAATGTATCATACTCCGGTGTTGTATAGTAATATTCAGTCCACATACTACCATCGCTTCCATTCCACTTTCTTTCGGTAACACGGCTGTATAATACAGGGGTTCCGCCATTGAATGTAATATGGGCAACTGGGTTGCAATACCAGGTTTTTGTGTTGTAAGAAGAACCACCTCTCACATGATGACTCTGGGTGATCAGATAGGCATTGGGGCCGACCAGCCTTTTGGGAACCCCCCAATCCTTAATGAGATAGTCACCCCAATATTTGGTCCGGCAACCATAAGTGAAATCCCGGTACAATACTTTGCCGCTCACAGGATCCCTCTCTCTTATCTGCTTTATTCTCAATCCTCCTACAGGAAAGTCAATGCAGAATTGCGGGGAATAGAAGTCTAAAACGTCTATCCAGATACCCGGCGGGGTAGAAGAAGGTAGATTATACGGGTCAATATAAAAATTACGGTGTTGTGTTCCGGTTTTGTTCCCTTCGTATTCAAATATGGTTTCTGCGCCGTTCGGATCCGTGATTTTGGACAGCACTCCGGTTCTTGTGCCTTCAAGGTTGGGGGTTCTGTCCATACCACTATGCTCGTAGGTAAACTGCTGCCCGCTGCTGTGCGTTAACACGGTTGAAAAACCGGGTACAAGGGATTTTGCATTTGAATTGGACGGATCAAGCCCGTTAAAATAACCCCAGTAATCAATAGAGCGGCTATCCCGGTCGGGAGCTCGGTTGATAGAATAATACTCAAAAGAGTATTTTTGCATCTCTCCCCCCGGCGCCCCAATTCTTATCGAGTCTAATTTGCGGTGCTGCATATCCTGATTTCCATAGGGCTTGTAGGGTGAACAGTAAAGTAATATTTCCTTTACAGTATTTCCGGCTTTATCCCGGACCATGATATCAATACAGGTCCGGTTGTCGCCTTCAAATATGACACTTCCCTGATCAAACCGGATTTCCCTCAATGGTAGCGTCTCTACGGTTTCGGATGAACCTGCTGATCCGATGGGAGGATTGAAATTAGGTCCGTTATTGACTTCAATAATACTGTTAGCCCCTTGTATGCTGTATTTTCTTTGCATTCCATTTATTTTTCTGGTCAAAAGAGGATAGCTTAAGCTACCCGTATTTTCTCCAATGATAACGACATCATTGTGGGTGTAACTACGGTAATCATAATTTACCAGTCCGGAATAATTATATACAAAACTTACACGTGCTCTGGTCATCCTGGATGTTATTGACTTGCAAAGGTAATTGAGCGGCAGGTACATTGAAACCGTTCTCTCGGTATAGCCATCTCCACCAAACTCATAGACAATTCCCCTGTCATCCTCTACTGTAAAACTGGCGCTTATTTTCACATCGTCGTATGGTTGAGATACCGGTTGCTTGTCGCCGCCCCTCGCAAAGAAAGAGCCGGATTTATCCGCTAACCTGTAGAAATAGATGTCGGACATTGCATCAAGCAACCCATCGGCAACCCTTTTATTATAAACCCCATCTCCGTGTGTGATTTTAAAAAGTTCCGGATTATAATTGAAAAAACCGTTTGATGCTCCATCGTTCAGCCCTCTGACCTCCCTGGAAATGGAAGGTTCGGCATTTAGCGTCCAGCCCGTGGCAATCCGCCCGGTAGCTTCATTGGGGCGAAACCCGGATGAGTGGTAACTTAGCGTGATCGGCAAGCTGATATCCCCTGCTTTGATCTCGTACAAAGGGATGGTAATATTCGGAAGCCCTGTTGAATAATCCATCGGGTAACTGACATATCGCATTACGGCTAAAGCCTCTGCTGTTTGTGTATTCGGCAAATAGCCCGACAGCTGAATGGTTTGGGAATAATTGTTCAAGCAAAAATTCAATAAAAACAACGGTATAATAAATTTTTTCACCTGTTTAAAATTTAATTTTTTGTTAAAAAAATAAAGCGCTGCCGAAAGACCCGGCAGGGATCAACCGAACCTGCCGGGGTTAAACGATACGCAGCATACTGCCGCTACTTTATACTTCCGCCGGGGATATTGGCTTTTCCCCGCTGACGTTCTCTTTGGCTTTACGCCGTGTGGCGCGTGCGGCAAGCTGCTGCTTGTAATAGGCATTGTACCTGTTGATCGCATTCACCAGGTCGGTATAGGCGTCTTCGCCATATTCGACCATACAGAACTCGATGGCGTTCCACACCGCAGTGATCGCTTTATCACATTCGGCGCGAATGACGCGCGAGTCGACGCGTCCGGCACTGGCCCGGTTCTCGTGGCGGAGCATGAACAGTTTGTCGAATTCGACATTCGCCGACTCCAGATGCTCGAACAGGGGCCGCAGCGACAGGCAGCCCAGTGCATCCAGCGCCTCCGGCTGGCGGCGAAAATTGGCGCACAGGTCATATAACCGTTTGGTTTCAGCGGTGTAATTGGCTGCAGGAATATCATGCCCGTGTTTTTTCAACAGGGCGAGTATCACGAGGGCCGGCTCGCTGTACTCTCTGACGGGCGCGCGCTTAAAGGCGCTGGCTACGGCCAGGGTCACGCTGAACAGCGTGTCGCGCACCTGGTCGAGTTCGCTCAACCGCGTGCTGTCGGCATCCGCCAGTTCCTGCTTTTCCATTTGATCTAACTGCGGCCCGAATGCCGCCAGGACGCTATACGCCCGTTGCAGGTGTAGCGCTTCGGGATTGAAACGCGCAATGATGGCCGTCAAACGTTTGATTACCAAAGGGTATTCACTGTGCCAAAGGCCTCCTAATTTGAATTTGATGATCTTCATCTTCGTTAAAATTTATTTTGATGGTTATTAAAATATAGAG
>JAISCQ010000160.1 GCA_031265445.1 Bacteroidales bacterium | reverse complement strand
AAGGCGTGTGCGGCGCATGTTCCGGAGACAGGTATTCGATACTGACGATCCGGCCCGACTCCTCCAGAGGAAGCAGGCTGTTGAGCAGACTGATGCATAAATGCTTGTGTTCTCCAAAAATCCGCTTGAAGGTCAGGTCGGTTTTGGGGTCTAAATAACGTGCCATAATTTTTATTAATGGATGAAACAGAGCGGCAAAGGTAAGAAAATCCGACGACACGTAAAACCCATTATAACCCATTTTTCGATAAAAACAGACACATCGCTGTCAGTGGCGGTTTGTGGCCCGATTATTTGACCCTTTCAGGGCAAAATCAATTTTATCCTCAATGCGGCAGTTTGAATTGCACCCACTGCTGTCTCCGGTGGAAAGGCAAAACATTTTTGAAAGGGGGTTTCCATCGACGGTGGAAAGGCAAAACATTTTTGAAAAGGGTTTCCATCGACGGTGGAAAGGCAAAATATTTTTGAAAAGGATTTCCATCGACGGTGGAAAGGCAAAACATTTTTGAAAAGGGTTTCCATCGACGGTGGAAAAGCAAAACATTTTTGAAAGGGGTTTCCATCGACGGTGGAAAGACAAAACATTTTTGAAAAGGGTTTCCATCGACGGTCAAAACCACTGAAAGTTCGTTAATTCATGAAAATGATCCCAATTCTTTTTTCATGCTGTTTTTTTTTCGTTACTTTGGCCTTTGTTTTCGAAATCTATAATTTAATTAATATCTGAAGATGAAAAAAGTCGTTTTGCTCCGTCACGGAGAAAGTACCTGGAACAGGGAAAATCGGTTTACCGGGTGGACGGATGTCGATCTGTCGCCCACAGGTGTTGAAGAAGCCAAATTAGCAGGAAAGATACTGAAAGAGAATGGTTTTGTTTTCCGAAAAGCGTTTACCTCATACCTCAAACGTGCTGTGAAAACCCTGAACCAGGTGCTGGACGTGATGGATCTGGACTGGATACCGGTAGAAAAATCATGGAGGCTGAACGAAAAGCATTATGGTATGCTGCAAGGTCTCAACAAATCCGAAACCGCAGACAAATATGGTGAACAGCAGGTTCTGATCTGGCGCCGCAGCTACGATATCGCTCCCGACCCCATGGATATGAACGATCCCCGCAGCCCTCGCCGGGATATCCGCTACAGCGGGATTCCCGATGCCGGTATTCCCCTGACCGAAGCATTGAAGGACACTGTTGACCGTATTGTTCCTTACTGGCAGCTGGATATTTTCCCTTCGCTGAACCAGTATGACCAGATCATTGTAGCTGCCCACGGCAACAGCCTGCGCGGGATCATCAAATATCTGAAAGGCATTTCGGATACCGATATCATTAGCCTGAACCTTCCCACGGCAGTACCTTATGTGTTTGAGTTCGACGATTCGATGAAATTGGTGAAGGACTATTTCCTGGGCGATCCGGACGAAATCGCAAAGAAAATGAACGCAGTGGCGAATCAGGGTAAAAAATAAGACCTTGAGTGCATGGCAAAAAACTCGTTGAAGAGGGAAACCGTTTCAACGGGTTTTTTTGATCTTTGATACCCCTGATAAGACCCACAATCCCTTGCCATGCTGACGGCAATAAAGGCAATATCCGGTGGCATACATAATTGTTAAGTTGTATATACAGGTTGAAACTTTTTGCTACCTTTGGCCATTCATTCTTAGAATATAAATCATTTCAAACAGTTTCATTACAATGAATTACGATTTAACAGTTATCGGAAGCGGCCCGGGAGGATATGTGGCTGCTATCAGGGCTTCGCAGCTTGGATTGAAAACGGCGATCGTCGAACGGGAGCATTTGGGCGGTATCTGCCTCAACTGGGGCTGTATTCCTACCAAATCGCTGCTCAAAAGCGCACAGGTGTACCGTTATTTCACCCATGCCGCCGACTACGGCGTGGCGCTCGAAGGAACCGCCCGGCCTGACTATGCCGCTATCGTAGCGCGCAGTCGCGGAGTAGCCGAAGGCATGAGCAAAGGAATACAGTTTCTGCTTCAAAAAAATAAAATCGATGTAATCCGGGGAAGCGGCAAACTCGCCGGGAAAGGCACAGTTGCCGTAACCGACGCCGAAGGGAAAACATCTACGGTCACAGCCGCCGGCATCATATTGGCCACCGGCGCACGTTCGCGCCAATTGCCCCATCTTCCCATCGACGGGAAAAAGATCATCGGCTACCGTCAGGCACTGGCTTTGCCGCAACAACCCAAAACCATGCTGGTAGTGGGATCGGGAGCCATCGGGAGCGAACTGGCGTTTTTCTATCAATCCATCGGCACGCAGGTCACTTTGGTGGAATTTATGCCGCAGATTGTCCCCCTCGAGGACGAAGAAGTCGCCAGGCAACTGGAACGCTCATTCAAAAAAGCGGGGATGAAGGTTATGATCGCTTCCACAGTTGAATCGGTCGACACATCCGGCGAAGGCTGTGTGGTTACCATCAAAACAGCCAAAGGCGCGGAAACGCAACAGGCCGATATTGTGCTTTCGGCAGTTGGCATAACTCCCAATATCGAAAATATCGGGTTGGAAGAAATGGGAATAGAAATCGAAAAAGGCCGTGTGAAAGTGGATGCACGTTACCAAACCAGTGTCGCAGGCGTGTTCGCGATCGGCGATATTATCGCTACGCCGGCACTGGCGCACGTAGCATCGGCAGAAGGCATCGCATGCGTGGAATACATCGCCGGATTGAATCCCGAACCGATCAATTACAGGAACATTCCCGGCTGTACCTATACCACTCCCGAAGTCGCTTCGGTAGGAATGACCGAAAAGGCCGCGAAGGAAGCAGGTTACGGCATCAAGGTGGGCAAATTCCCGTATACGGCATCGGGTAAGGCATCAGCGGCAGTCGCAAAGGACGGTTTCGTGAAACTGATCTTCGACGAAGAATATGGCGAATTGCTCGGAGCGCACCTGATCGGCGAAAATGTTACCGAGATGCTGGCCGAACTGGTCGTAGCGCGTAACCTGGAAGCTACAGGGCATGAACTGATCAAATCGATCCATCCGCATCCCACCATGTCCGAAGCGATCATGGAAGCAGCGGCAGCAGCCTGCGGCGAGGTGATTCATATATAAATATGTATGCATTTGTAATTTTGAATCCAGAGAAAATTTCTTTTACTTTGCATGAATCAAGGCAATTATTTAATGTCGTGATTCATAAAAGGAACCATTGTGAAAACCAATAATTTTATTGTATCGGCTCGAAAATACCGGCCTGCAACCTTCGATACGGTGGTGGGGCAGGGTGCGGTGACCAATACCCTCAAGAACGCCATCAAGAACAGTCATCTGGCGCAGGCTTATCTGTTTTGCGGGCCGCGCGGGGTTGGTAAAACGACCTGCGCGCGTATTTTAGCCAAAACACTCAACTGTTTTCACATGACGCCCGAAATCGAAGCCTGCGACGAGTGCGAATCGTGCAAGTCATTCAACGAGTCGCGATCGTACAACATACACGAATTAGACGCAGCGTCGAACAACTCGGTGGACGACATCCGCAACCTGATCGACCAGGTGCGCATCCCGCCGCAAATCGGGAAATACAGCATCTATATCATCGACGAGGTGCATATGCTCTCGGCCGCAGCATTCAATGCATTCCTGAAAACTTTGGAAGAACCGCCTTCGCATGCGGTTTTTATTCTGGCCACTACCGAAAAGCACAAAATCATCCCTACCATCCTTTCACGGTGCCAAATCTTCGATTTCAACCGTATTAAAATTGACGACACGGTGAAGTTTCTCGAAAAAATTTCGAGAAACGAAGGCGTTACCTGTGAAACGGAAGGTTTGCGTATCATTGCGCAAAAAGCGGATGGCGGTATGCGCGACGCCCTTTCGATCTACGACCAGATTGTGAGCTATTGCGGTAATCATATCACCTACAAAAGTGTGATCGAGAACCTCAATGTGCTGGATTACGAGTATTATTTCCGCTTGACGGATGCTTTCCTCGACCGCAATTTCGGGCAGCCGCTCATGCTGTTCAACGAAATTCTGGATAAAGGATTCGACGGGCACAACTTCATCGCCGGCCTTAGTTCGCATTTTCGCGATTTGCTGGTGTGCAAGGATCCTGTGACTTTATCGCTGCTCGAAGTCAGCGCTGATATTCGCGAGCGTTATCGTGAACAGGCAGCGTTATGCAGCATAGGGTTCCTTTTTGAAGCCTTGGATATATGCAGTAGTTGCGACATTAACTACAAGATCAGTAAGAATCAGCGATTGCACGTAGAATTGGCTTTACTCCGGCTGTGTGAAATCGGGGTCGAAAAAAAAAACGCTGAACAGGTAGCTCCTGCGGCCCCAGGCAAGCCGGCGGCAACATCGCCCAAATCCGCACCTCGTCCGGCAATCCCTTCTATATCCATCAAGCAGGCAATGGCAGAACCAAAACCGACTCCTGCCATAAAAACCGAACCTCCGCAGGTAGTGGAACCAGCCGACAAACCCGCAGAACCTGCCACGAAACCCGGAAACAGGCCTATTACCCGGGAAGCTTTGATAGAAGCATGGACCGGCTTTGCCGACGCATTAAAAAGCGATGATACGCGCCTGTTCAGCATGCTTACCGCTTACACGCCTGATCTGGAAAACAAAACAAGAATCGTTTTCCAGATCAGCAACCCACTGCAAAAAGATCCGCTACAAAAAATACAATCGAGGCTGTTGCGGCATCTGCGGGCAGCCCTGGATAATGCGAGCGCCGAAATAGAAATAGTACTGGCCGAAAAGAACGAAACAGCCAAGGCTTACACCACCGAGGACAAATTTGCGCAAATGAGTCGCAAAAACCCGGCTTTGCTGACTTTCAAGCAACAATTTACGCTTGATTTCGAGTAGGAGACTCATGATCGAAAATTTTCAACTTTTTGTATTTTTGCCGTTCAGTTTTCTTTGATAAAAGTATTTTCCGGAACAGGATGTATTCATATTCGTATTTATTCGACTTCACCTCGTTGGTATTACAAAAAATGGGCTTTTCGGAAGAAGATTCCGCACAGTGCGCCCGCGTATTCCTGGCTGCCGAGTTGCGCGGCATATCCACACATGGAGTCATCCGTCTTGCCGATTATTTTAAATTGTGGGAGGCCGGACGGATCAACGTAACGCCGGATATCCGCGTGGTGCATGAGAGTCCGAGTACCGCCGTTATTGACGGCGACGGAACCATTGGCATGTTACCGGCCTGCAAAGCGATGAGCACGGCCATAACAAAAGCGCGCACGGCAGGTACAGGCTGGGTTTCGGTACGCAACTCGTCGAACTTCGGCATTGCGGGTTACTATTCAATGATGGCCCTGGAGCACGACATGATCGGCTTTGCATGTACCAATGCCAGCCCGTTGGTGGCGCCCACTTTCTCGGCTATACCCATGTTAGGCACCAATCCCATGGCGATTGCCATTCCGGCAGGGCAACAGCCACCGTTTGTAGCCGATTTTGCCACGACGCCCGTTACCCGGGGCAAATTCACCATCGCAGCCAGGAAAGGCGAAAAAATCAGGTTTGGCTATGCGCAGGATGCCGAGGGAAACCCAACCGATGACCCGACTGCTATCGAGCATGGCGGTTCGATGCTGCCGTTGGGAGGAGACCGCGAGCATGGAAGCCACAAGGGTTATTGTCTCGGTGCGGTAGTCGACATTCTTGCCGCAGTCCTTTCAGGCGCCAATTTCGGGCCGTTTGTGCCGCCCATGATGTCGTACCTTCCGTTGCTGGATCAAAAATCGGGCGAAGGCTGGGGGCACTTCTTCGGAGCTATGCGGGTGGACGCATTCATGTCAACAGACCAATTCAAGACACGTATGGACAGGTGGATTGAAACCATGCGCAACGCTCAACCAGCCAAGGGACACAGGAAGGTTTTGATTCCCGGCGATCCCGAACGCGAAAACGAAGAGCGCATTGCCCGCAAAGGTATCGAACTGCTTCCGCAGATTGTTGCCGATATGAAGATGATTGCACAAAAGACTGGCATAAAATTTGAGGGATAATTGAAACATTTTCGGGAGATAATCCGTAAAAGAATTTGTATTTTAAAAATTCTTCGTACTTTTACTTTTTAATTAAAAACCTTATGTCCATGAAAAAGGCGTGTATTTTGGTAGTTTTTTGCTTATTTGCAAGTATGTTGCTTTCCTCGTGCCGTAGCAGCAAGCCTTGCCCGGCCTATCGTTCGGTATCGTATGTCGAGCAGCCTGCAAGCACAACCCTGCCGGGCTGAATATAACTGCATCCTGTGGCCGTTATCATCGTTTTTCAATCAAACGACTCAGAATATCGCAGACCCGGGCAATAAATATTTGACGTGAAAAAACGGATCCTGGTTTTTCTCGGTGTAATCAATTGTTTTTTTGCGGTATATGCACAAGGCGAGATCGATCTCCAGCCGAAGGTATTTTACCGTAACGAGTGGTCTGTTGCCTTTATGCTCAACTCTAATGGCTGGGGCGCCAACTATCGCTATGGGAAACGTATCGACGCTGCAAACAAAAGGCTGTTCGAAATCGATTTCGCATACATGAAACATCCTAAAGAAGCAAAATCGTATTCTACAATCAAATCCGGGTCAAAGTACGTAGACGGGAAAAAGAACCTTGCTTTTGATTTTCGCTTTGCATACGGCAAACAGCATGAAATTTTCCGGAAACATGACGTAGGAGGTATCGCCATCCGTTATTTTTACAATTTCGGCCCTTCGGTGGTCCTTCTAAAACCTGTTTATTACAGCGTGGCCAACTTGGAATCTATTCCCGGGCAGGCAGGATACTATGTTGTAGAACGCCCTGAGCCGGAAAAGTATAATCCTGCATGGCAAAATGGAACTGTCCGTATTGTAGGACGAGCTTCCTTTTTCAAGGGGTTTGATAAGATGAACGCTGTTCCCGGGGCTTTCGCAAAATTAGGCGTCAACTTTGAATACAGTAAACAGGACCGGATCATTCACGCTTTGGAAGTTGGGATGATTGCCGAGGGCTTTACCGGAAAGATAGAAATTCTGGATTTCACCTATACTGGTCCCGGTCAAACCAAAATTGCCAAAAACCAGCAATTTTTCCTCACCATGTTTGTCTGCTATAGACTTGGTAGAATTGTCGATCCTTATGAAGTGAAGAAAAAGAAACAGCGCACGAAAGAAATCAGCTATTAGCGACACGTAGTTTTGAAACAGTTTTTTTGAAACAGTTTGTACGCTACAACGGTTAAATGCCATAAGAATCATCGACATCTTCTTTTCCGATATAAAAAATTGATAATCAGAAAATTGGCAGCCAATAATGGCTTATTGATGAAAAATTATCAGTATTTTTTTGATTTTTGATGAATCGAAACTTTGTTTTGAAAAAATAATCAGTACTTTTGCGTCATTATTTCAGGCGTTATATCGAATATTAAATCTTAAAACAAATAATCAAGTAGCTATGAAAAGGAATAATTTGATTTTAGTGTCCGCATTGGCAGTGGGCATTGCATTTAGCGGTTGCAGTCCTTTGAAAAAGATGAAGGATAAAGCCGAAGAAGTTAAATATACAGTTGACCCTCCTGTTCTTGAATTGGTTGGCGATCAGGTATCCGTTTCTATCAATGGATCATATCCTCCCAAATACTTCAACAAGAATGTCATCATGACCCTCACGCCGACCCTCCAAAGCGGCAGCAACGAATTGGACCTCGATGCATACAAGGTACAGGGCGAAAGCGTGAAGGAAAATAATAAGGTGATCAAATCTAACGAAGGCGGATCATTTAGCTATACGTCAAAAGTTACTTATAAACCTGAATTCCAACTGTCGGAACTGATGTTGAAAGCAAGTGCGGCCAAAGGCAACAAGTCGCTCGACTTCGATCCGTACAAATTGGCTGATGGTATCATCACCACTTGCCTGCTGGTTGAAAAAACCGGAAAAGCAACCTATGCTGCCGACAAATATGTACGCATCACTCCCGATGCTTACGAAGCCGACATCAAGTACCTGATCCAGCAATCGGATGTTCGCACAGCCGAAACCAAGAAACCGGAAATCAAGGAATTCACCGAAACTGTTAAAGCCGCCGCGGCGAACGAAAGAATTCAGTTCACCAGCACACAATTGTCAGCTTACGCTTCTCCTGACGGCCCTTACGCGCTGAACGAAAAACTTTCGAATAGCCGCGAAAAAACCGGTAAGGATTTCTTTATCAAAAACTTTAAAGCCGCCAAAGTTGAAGATGTTGTTAAATCCGACCTGTTGAAAGTTGTTGTTACTCCGGAAGATTGGGATGGTTTCAAGAAATTGATGGAAGCGTCGGACATTGCCGACAAACAATTAGTACTCCGCGTTCTGTCTATGTATTCTGATCCTGAAGTTCGCGACCGCGAAATCCACAACATCGCTGCCGCTTTCGACGAAATCAAGGTGAAAATACTTCCCCAGCTGCGTCGTTCGAAAATGACGGTAAATGTTGAAATTATCGGTTTATCCGATCAGGAAATCAACGCTCAATTCGACAGCGATCCCAGCAAGTTGAAATTAGAAGAAATCCTCTATGCAGGAACTCTTACCCGGGACGACAACCGCAAATTGTCGATCTACCAGGCTGCCGCCCGTTATTATCCGAGCGATTACCGTACCAAGAACAATCTGGGCGTCGCCTTGTTGAACCTTGGCCGTACCAGCGAAGCTAAAACCGCCTTGAATGATGCCAAAAACATCGAGAACAACGAACTCGTGAAGAATAACCTGGCAGTTGTAGCATTGCGCGAAGGCAACATCACCGAAGCCGAAGAACTGCTGACCGCAGCAGGCTCAAGCGACGACGTGAAATTCAACCTTGGAACCATTAAGATCATCCAGGGCAAATACAGCGAAGCTATCAGCTATTTCGGTAACCAAGTAGAAGTAAACGCCGGTTTGGCCAAATTACTGGCCAAGCAAAACGACGCTGCTTTGTCGACTTTGAATTCGGTAAAGAGCGACGACGCTTTGGTATATTACCTGAAAGCTATTGTTGGCGCACGTACCCAAAACACCGATTTGACGATGAACAACCTGCGTACGGCTTGCTCAAAGAGTGCTGAGTTGAAAGCCAACGCCAAGAAAGACATCGAATTCGGAAAATATTTCCAAGACAATACATTCAAATCTATTGTCCAATAATTTAAAGGTTAATTCATGGAAAAGCCACCCCAAAAGGGTGGCTTTTTTCGTTAGACACAACACAAGTTACTCTAATTTTAAACCCTTGCCTCCCTGTGGGAAAAGATTCGTTTTAATCCACCAAATCAGCGTCATCTGCGTTGCATTATATTTATTTAACAAATTTATTAAAGATTTTTTTCAAAAACATTTTGGTTAATCCAAAAACTCGCCGTACCTTTGCACCCCTGTTTCCCCCAGAAGGGAGGAACAGAAAGTAGTTTGAAATTCCGGTGCAGATACAGTCGAAGTTCAGCCATCGCGTTAGTGATGGCTAATAACAGTAAGTTGGAGCTTTTTGGTGAAGCGATAACAAAAAAGATTGTAAAAAATATTCGAATAGGTTTTTTATTATAGAAAATCTCTTTATCTTTGCACCCGCTTTTGAAAGACAGAGCGGTTCTTTGAAATGGAGCAGGGATAAGCGAGCAGGCAGGGGAATGATTTGGAGAGTACCCAAAAG